>NZ_JBFRCK010000004.1:0-399520 GCF_040965775.1 Paraburkholderia sp. BR10954 | reverse complement strand
CGGGAGCGGGCGCGCGAGGGTGCGTTACGGATAAAAAATCTGTACGCGAAAATTGGAGGCGATCGCAGTGCCGGTGTCGAGGTGCACGATCATCGTCTGCGTCGCGTGCGCGGGGAGGCCGGCCGCGCCTAAGCCGGCCGCACCTAAGCCGGCCGCACCGAAATGCGGTTCGTTGTCGTGCATGTCATGCGGCCCTGCTGGCTCGCGCCGGGTGGGTTCGTCGAGCGTGGACGGTTCGGGGCGTTCGACCTTGCGCCAGACGCGCGGCGCTTCGTCTTCGACTCGCGGTGGGGCAGCAGGCGCGGAGGGCGGGGCGACAGGCGGTTCATCGACCGCTTCGTCGGCGGGATAGGCGAACGGTTCGAGCGGCGCGTCGGCCAGCGTCGGCTCATCGTCCGCGGGTAGCGGCGCCGAGAAAGCGCCAGCGCGCAGTTCAGGTTCGGTGGCCTGGCGCGGCGTGCCCGACGTGACTGTTGCGTGCCCGGTGCCGCCAAGCGGCAGCGGCGCGAGCGGCACGCTGCTCGCGTGGTCGCGCAAACGGGAGTCGAGCGTGCTGCGTGAAATGCTGGTGGAGTCCTGTTCCGGAGCCGGTGCTCCCGAGGCCCATGCGTCACCACTAAAGTCCGGGCCTGGTTGCCGCACTCCCGACAGCGCTTCGATCGCCGCCGCGGCGGCAACCGGTTTGGCCGTGGAAAAATCGCCGCCTTCCGGGACGTCGAACAGACTGCTCGACGCGTCGAAGACTTCCTGACAGTGCCCGCACCGCACGAGGCCGCGGCGCTGAGCAAGCTGCGCCGGTTGCAGACGGAAAACAGTTTCGCAGAAGGGGCAACGCGTCGCCAGGTGCATATCGAGCCGTTGAGCCAGAGGCCGTTAGGTTGACAATACGCCTTATTCTAATTGCTTTCGCGGCGCGTTCCGGCGAGGCACACCCAACCTTCATGTTCGCGCCACACGCTGATATCGATCCAGCGCGCGTAGACCTGCGCGACTTCGTCGGCCTGGCGCGCAAGGATGCCCGACAGCGCGATGCGACCGCCCGGCTTCACTTTCGACGACAGCATCGACGCCATCAGCTTCAGCGGATTCGACAGAATGTTCGCGACCACCACGTCGAATTCGCCGGCCGGGCAGGCATCGGGCAGGCCATAGGTGACTTCGGCGTGATTGCGCTCGCTATTGTGACGCGCCGATTCGACCGCCTGCGGATCGATGTCGATGCCGATCACCGGATCGGCGCCGCACTTCTTCGCGAGAATCGCGAGAATGCCGGAGCCGCAGCCGTAGTCGAGCACGGACTGGCCGGGCTTCACCGACTGCTCGATCCACTCCATGCACAGACGCGTGGTGGGGTGGCTGCCGGTGCCGAACGCGAGGCCCGGATCGAGTTCGAGCACGAGCGCGTCGGGGTCCGGCGCATCGTGCCACGACGGCACGACCCAGATGCGCTCGCCGATCTGGATCGGATCGAACTGCGACTGCGTGAGCCGCACCCAGTCCTGCTCCTCGACCTCGCGCACGGTATAGGCCGGCGCGGAATCGAGTCCGATTTCGTTGGCCGCGGCGGTCAGCAGCACGGCCGGATCGTGCTCCGGCGCGAGCAGCGCGATCACGCGCGAATGCTGCCACGCCGTGCGATCCGGCGTGAGACCGGGCTCGCCGAACAGCGGCTGCTCGTCGGGCGTGTCGGCGTCGGCATCTTCAACCGACACGGACAGCGCGCCCAGCTCGAGCAGCGCGTCGGACAACTCCTCCGCGTGCTCACGCGCCAGTTCAGCGACCAGTTCCCGATAACTCATGACTTACGCTTCTTCCGCGACCTGCTGACGCGCGGCCAGCCGGTTTTCGAGGTAGTGGATGCTGGTGCCGCCTTCGACGAACTTCGCGTCGAGCATCAGCTCGCGGTGCAGCGGGATGTTGGTCTGAATGCCTTCGACCACCATTTCCGACAGCGCGATGCGCATCCGGCTGATCGCCTGTTCGCGCGTGGCGCCGTAAGCGATTAGCTTGCCGATCATCGAATCATAGTTCGGCGGCACGAAATAACCATTGTAGGCATGCGAATCGACGCGGATGCCGGGACCGCCCGGCATATGCCACGACGTCAGGCGTCCCGGCGACGGCGTGAACTTGAATGGATCTTCGGCGTTGATCCGGCATTCGATCGCATGGCCGCGGAACTGGATGTCGCGCTGACGGAACGCGAGCTTCTCGCCGGCCGCGATGCGGATCTGTTCCTGCACGATGTCGACACCCGTGATCAGTTCGGTCACCGGATGCTCGACCTGCACGCGCGTGTTCATCTCGATGAAGTAGAACTCGCCGTTTTCGTACAGGAACTCGAAGGTGCCAGCGCCGAGATAACCCATCTTCTTGCACGCATCCGCGCAACGATCGCCGATGCGGTCGATCAGACGGCGCGCGATGCCCGGCGCCGGCGCTTCCTCGATCACTTTCTGGTGACGGCGTTGCATCGAGCAGTCGCGCTCGCCGAGCCACACGGCGTTCTTGAACGAGTCGGCCAGCACCTGGATTTCGATATGCCGCGGGTTCTCGAGGAATTTCTCCATGTAGACCTGCGGGTTGCCGAACGCGCGGCCGGCTTCCTCGCGGGTCATGTTGACCGCGTTGACGAGCGCCGCTTCCGTGTGGACCACGCGCATGCCGCGGCCGCCGCCGCCGCCCGCCGCCTTGATGATGACCGGGTAGCCGATCTGGCGGGCAATCTTCACGATCTCCTTCGGATCGTCCGGCAGCGCGCCTTCCGAACCCGGAACGCAGGGCACGCCGGTCTTGATCATGGTCTGCTTGGCGGTGACCTTGTCGCCCATCATGCGGATCGTTTCAGGACGCGGGCCGATGAAGGTGAAGCCGGACTGCTCGACGCGCTCGGCGAAGTCGGCGTTCTCCGACAGGAAGCCGTAGCCGGGGTGGATCGCTTCCGCGTCGGTGACTTCGGCCGCGCTGATCAGCGCGGGCATGTTCAGATAGCTCAGATTCGACGGGGCCGGGCCGATACAGACCGCCTCGTCGGCGAGCTTCACGTACTTGGCTTCCTTGTCGGCTTCCGAGTAGACGACGACCGTCTTGACGCCGAGCTCACGGCAGGCGCGCTGGATACGAAGCGCGATCTCGCCACGATTGGCAATGAGGATTTTTTCAAACATAGCGGGTTTTCGACTCATCAATGGGCGCCGGGTCGGTCAAGACGCCGGCTGCCGCAGAGGATCGGTCGCGCGCCTCGGGATGAGCGGCGCGCGGGCGGCGAATGGTGCGTGCCGCGTTAGCCGACCACGAACAGCGGTTGGCCGTACTCGACCGCCTGGCCGTTTTCGACGAGGATTTCCTTGACCACGCCCGACTTGTCCGCCTCGATCTCATTGAGCAGCTTCATCGCTTCGATGATGCAGATGGTCTGGCCTTCCTTGACCGTGTCGCCGACCTGCACGAACGGATCGGCACCCGGTGACGGCGCGCGGTAGAACGTGCCGACCATCGGCGAAGTGACGACGTGACCCTGCGGCGCGGCGGCTGCCGGCGTGGCTGGAGCGTTCGCGGCGGCCGGCGCTTCGACTGCTGCCGGCGCGGCTTGCGGGAATTGCGGTGCAGCGTACGAGGCGGACGGTTGGACGTAAACCGGCGGCGCATTCTTGACGATGCGGACCTTGCCTTCGCCCTCGGTCACTTCGAGTTCGGAAATACCGGACTCCGAGACGAGGTCGATCAGAGTTTTGAGTTTACGTAGATCCATCAGGGTGCCCCTTTCAATGCGTAGTGTGCCGGCGCGTGCAAACGTGCAGTAGCCGGCTCAAATTGGACGTGTTTGGATTCAGCCGCGCGACGTGCCGGCGGCGAGCCGGTCGAGCGCGAATTCGAGCGCGTACAGATACCCCTTCCAGCCGAGGCCGCAAATTACGCCCTCTGCCTGGTCGGAGAAATACGAGTGATGCCTGAACGGTTCCCGGCGATGCACGTTCGATAGATGAATCTCGACGAACGGGATGCCGACCCCCGCCAGTGCGTCCCGAATGGCCACGCTGGTGTGCGTGTACGCGGCGGGATTGATCAGGATGAAATCGGTTTGCTCGGTGCGGGCCGCCTGAATGCGGTCGACCAGCGCGCCTTCGTGATTGCTCTGGAACGACGCAAGCTCGACGCCTGCGTCGGCTGCACGGTCTGCTAGCGCCTGATCGATCTGCGGCAGGGTCACGCGACCGTAGACCTCGGGTTCTCGGGTACCGAGAAGGTTGAGGTTGGGTCCGTGCAGTACCAGCAGGCGCGTCATGGTCGCTTCTTTTTCCGTGGAATTGCGCGCACTTTAGCGCTGATTAGAGAAACTTGTCTAGTTTCGTGCGCGTACGCGGCGACGGCCGGGGCGGGCCGCCGCCCAGCCGTGAGCCGAACTTCACTCAAATTCGGGGATTATCCGCGCATTTTTGCTCGTTCTGCACGCAAGCGGGTGCCAAAAGCGCAGCGTCAGAAATCGGGGAAATTTACAGCGTGTCGAGCGTCTGGCGCAGGGCCGTGGGGTCGATCTGGCCCAATTTTGTCGAGCGGATGTTGCCTTTTGCGTCGATCACGACGGTAAACGGCAAACCTCCCGCATTGTTGCCGAACGCGCGCGCGAGGTCGGCGCCGCCGAAGCCGGTCACGTAGATCGGGTACGCGACCTTGACCTTCTGCAGGAAGGTCTGGATGTTCTTTTCCGAGTCGACGCCGAGACCGACGAACTGGATGCCTTTCTTCGCGTATTCGCGCTGGATCTGCGACAGCTCAGGCATTTCCTGGACGCACGGGCCACACCACGACGCCCAGAAGTTGACGACGATCGGGTGGCCCTTGAGCATGCTCAGGGACTGCGGCTTGCCGTCGACATTCGTGACCGGCGCGCTCCACAGCTGCTGGACGGGGCTCGCATGGATGTCAGGCTGTGACCCGCCCTGCCCCGCGTACGCGACGTCGGTACCGCGATTGAGCCAGTGATTGGCCAGCACGCCGCCGCCCGCGGCGACCAGCGCGACGGCCGCGCCAGCCAGCATACGTCTTGTGTTCATCGTGCTCCGTTCTGTCTGGTCAAATGGTGAAGGACGGCACCTGGCCGCCGTCGAGCAGCGCCTGCACCGCCGGCAAATTCGCCCGCGCCGTGCGGCCGCGCGCGTCGGCGCGCACCGCGCCGCGCAGGTCGTCGGTTTCATACAGCGCGACGTGGATGCCGACCGGCTCAGCGTTGCGATCGTCTGCCGGGCGCCACAGAAAGCTCAGCGTCTCCACATAGCCGCGTCCCGCGAAATGGCGCGTTTCCGACACGTCGTACTGGATGTTCGCGTTCAGCATGTAGATCGCGACTTCCTTCGGGTTGTCGCAAAACACCTGCAGATGGACGTCCGAATGCTCGCCGGCCGTGCCGCCGAGCACCGCGCCCGTCAGATACGGATTGAACGGCGCGAGCCGCTCCATCCATTCGACCGCGATCACACGCAGCCGCCGCAAAAGCGCCGGCTGGCTGTCGCCTTGGAACAGCGACTGATATTCGCGGATTTCTTCTTCGATCTGGTCGTTGTCCGGCAGCCATTCGCCGGCGACACGGGTCTCGCCGACGACCTGCCGGGCCGCCTTGCGCTTCGCGCTGGCGTAGTCCAGACCGTCTTCGGCAATCAGGCGCGCAGCCACGATCGCGATTTCCTCGCGCACGCGTTGCGGATCGAAATGTGATTTGCGGACCATCCCTGCATCATACTAGATCGGGCCTGGCGACGCGGTCGGGCGACGCGGTCGGGCGGCCCGGACGGAGCGGCGCCGGGCGTGGCCCGCAGGGGCGGCGCGCGCTGTGTCGGTTACAATAGGCGTCCTTTGCAGACGGTCGTTCCGGCCGTCCTGCGGCCTCCCATCCCTCGCAAAAAAACGCCCCCACGGCACGACAGGCTTATGCATATCCACATCCTCGGCATCTGCGGCACCTTCATGGGCGGACTCGCGGTGCTCGCGCGCAATGCGGGCCATACGGTGACCGGCTGCGACGCCGGCGTCTACCCGCCGATGAGCACGCAGCTCGAGGCGCAAGGCATCCGCCTGATCGAGGGTTACGACGCGGAACAGCTGAACGGCCTGAACGCGGATCTATTCGTGATCGGCAACGTGGTCACGCGCGGCAACCCGCTGATGGAGGCGATTCTGGACCGCGGCCTGCCGTACGTGTCCGGTCCGCAGTGGCTCGGCGAGCACGTGCTGAACGGCAAATGGGTGCTGGCCGTGGCCGGCACGCACGGCAAGACCACCACGAGCTCGATGCTGACCTGGCTGCTCGAAGACGCAGGCCTGAATCCGGGCTTTCTGATCGGCGGTGTGCCGCTGAATTTCGGCGTGTCGGCGCGGCTCACCGATTCGAGCTTCTTCGTGATCGAAGCCGACGAATACGACACCGCATTCTTCGATAAACGTTCGAAGTTCGTCCATTACCGCCCGAAAACGGCGGTGCTGAACAACCTCGAATTCGATCACGCCGACATCTTCCCCGATCTCGCCGCGATCGAAACGCAGTTCCATCATCTGATCCGCACGGTGCCGCGCTTGGGCCGTGTCGTCACGAACGGCCGCGAGGACGCGCTCGAGCGCGTGCTGACGCGCGGTTGCTGGAGCGAAGTCGAGCGCTTTGGCGTACAGGGTGGCTGGGAGATCCAGCCGGCGGAGCAGGGCGTGCCCGTTGACGAACGCTTTGCCGTCTATCACAACGGCGAGCGCGTCGGCGTGGTCGACTGGCAGGTGCAGGGCGAACATAACCGCATGAACGCGCTCGCCGCTATTGCCGCCGCCCGCCACGTCGGCGTGCCGCCCGCGCAGGCCGCGAAATCGCTGTCGAGCTTCCGCAACGTGAAGCGCCGCATGGAAGTGCGGGGCAGCGTCGACGGCGTGACCGTATACGACGACTTCGCGCATCACCCCACCGCGATCGAGACGACGGTGGCCGGGCTGCGTGCGCGCGTCGGCCGCGACAACACGCGAATTCTCGCGGTGCTCGAACCGCGCTCGAACACGATGAAGCTCGGCGTGATGAAAGCGCAACTGCCGGCAAGCCTCGCCGACGCCGACCTCGTGTTCGGCTACGGTGCGCCGAGCGGGCGCGACGCGCTCGGCTGGAACCTCGGCGAAGCGCTCGCGCCGCTCGACGGCAAGGCCCAGGCGTTCGACAACCTCGACGCGCTCGTGAAGGCGGTGGTCCACGCGGCGCGCCCCGGCGACCAGATTCTGGTGATGAGCAATGGCGGCTTCGGCGGAGTGCATCAGAAGCTGCTCGACGGTCTTTCGACGCGAGGCGCGTCGTGATTCTCTATCTGCACGGTTTCCGTTCGTCGCCGAATTCGTTCAAGGCGCGTCTGCTCGCGGCGCGTCTCGCCGAACTGGGCCGCGCCGACGAGTGGTGCTGCCCGATGCTGCCGGTGTCCCCGTTCGAAACCGTGGTGCTCGCCGAATCGCTGGTCGCCGACGCGCGCGCGAAGGGCGATGCACGACAGGTGACCGTGATCGGCAGTTCGCTGGGCGGCTACTTCGCCACGCACCTGGCCGAGAAGCACGGCTGGCCGGCCGTGCTGCTGAACCCGGCGGTCGTGCCGCAGCGCGACCTGAGCGCGTATCTCGGCGAGCAGCCGTTGTGGCATGGCGGCGGCAGCATCGTCGTCGAGCCGCATCATCTGGATGAATTGCGCGCGCTCGGCGTCGCGTCGATCACGCGGCCCGAACGCTATTATTTGATGGCAGCCACCGGCGACGAAGTGCTCGACTACCGCGAAATGCTCGCGCACTATCCGGGCGCGCGCACCACGCTGATCGAGGGCAGTGACCATGCGATCAGCGAGTTCGCGCAGTACCTCGACGACGTGCTGGCCTTCTGCGACGGCGAAGACGTCGAGCCGCCGGCGCCGCGCGCGGCGGCCTGATGGCGTGCCAGGGCGGCGGCACCGATCCCTGCAAGGACATCAGCCGGAAAAACACACCGACCGCCACCGCTGGTCGCAAGATTCAACCCGCTGGCACGCGCAGTGCGCGCCGCGGATTCACTATCACGAACAGGTTGCCGTGCCGCGCATGCAGTGATCGATCGCCACAGGGCGTCGGGCGCGCCGGCAGTTGCAAGTCAGAACGAGAGTATTGAGTGAACGTTTTCTTCGAGGAATCGGGCAGTTTCAAGGCCGGCAGCGTGCTGTCGCGTCAGGGTGACGCGTTTCAGGTCGAGTTGCCGGGCGGCCGGCGCGCGAAGGTGCGCGCGAAGGATGTGCTGATCGAGTTCGAGAAACCCACTGCGGCCGAACTGATGCAGCAGGCCGACACGTTGGCGCAGGAGATCGATCTGGACTTCCTGTGGGAATGCGCGCCGGACGATGAATTCCCGTTCGCGACGCTGGGCGCCGAGTACTTCGGCGCGAGCTTCGGCGCGGTCGAGCGCGCGGCGCTGGTGCTGCGCATGCACGGCTCGCCGGTGTACTTCCGGCGCAAGGGCCGCGGCATGTACCAGCGCGCGCCGCAAGAGCAGCTGAAGATGGCGCTCGCGGGTCTCGAGCGCAAGCGCCAGCAGGCGCTCGTGCAGGCGCAGTACGAAGAAGAGCTGAAGGCAGGCCGTCTACCGGAAGCGTTCGCGGGCGGCAAGGGCCTCGCGCTCCTGACGAAGCCCGACAAGAACACGATCGAGTACAAGGCGCTCGAAAACGCCGCGGCCGCGCGCGGCATCTCGCAGGCGCGGCTGATGCTCGAATGCGGCGCAATCGCGTCGCCGCGCGCGCTGCACGAAGCGAAATTCCTGTCCGAGTACTTCCCGCATGGCACCGGCTTCCCGTCCGTTGCGGCCGCGAACGTGCCCGACGATCTGCCGCAGGCCGACGTCGAAGCGTTCTCGATCGACGACATCACCACGACCGAAATCGACGACGCATTCTCGGTCGAGCATCTGGCCGACGGCCGCGTGCGGATCGGCGTGCACATCGCCGCGCCGGCGCTCGGCATTCAGCGCGGCGACGACGTCGATGCGATCGCGCGTGCGCGTTTGTCGACGGTCTACATGCCCGGCGACAAGATCACGATGCTGCCCGACAGCGTCGTCGATACCTTCACGCTCGGCGAGGGCGACTATCGGCCAGCGCTATCGCTGTACGTGATCGTCAATCGCGAGACGCAGGAGATCGTCGCGAGCGAAACGCGCGCCGAGCGCGTGTTCGTCAAGAGCAACCTGCGCCACAACACGCTCGACGAAGTCGTCACCGAGGAGGCGCTCGCCGAGGGCACCGGCGAGTATCCGCACAAGGACGATATCGCCGTGCTGTGGCCGTTCGCGCAGGCGCTGTTCGAAAAGCGCCAGACCGCGCGCGCCGGCTACGGCCTGCGTCGCGAAGTGCAGCGCAATACCGATTTCAATTTCTACGTCGACGGCGAGCACATCACGATCACGCCGCGCCGGCGCGGCTCGCCGCTCGACACGATCGTCGCCGAGCTGGCGATTCTCGCGAACTCGTCGTGGGGTGCGTTCCTGCACGATCACGGCGTGCCGGGCATCTATCGCACGCAGCGCGCGTTCGGCGCGCCAAGCGGCCCGAAGCGCACGCGCATGCAGACCAACGCCGCGCCGCACGAAGGGCTCGGCGTCTCGCAATACGCGTGGAGCACGTCGCCGCTGCGCCGCTACGTCGACCTCGTGAACCAGTGGCAGCTGATCGCGTGCGTGCAGCATGGCGTGACTGCCAAGCTCGCCGCGCCGTTCAAGCCGAAGGACGCCGATCTGTTCGCGGTCGTGCAGGGCTTCGACGACACCTACACCGCATATGCCGACCACCAGCGCCGCATGGAGTACTTCTGGTGTCTGCGCTGGCTCACGCAGGAAAACCGCAAGCAGGTAGTCGCATCGGTTGTGAAGGGCGATCTCGTGCGTCTAGAGGAAATTCCGCTGCTGCTGCACGTGCCGGGTCTCGGCGTGCATGCGCGCGGCACGCGTTTGCAGCTGGAAGTGATGTCGATCGACGAACTGACGATCGAAGCGTCGGTGCGTCTGTTGCACGTGCTCGATGCGCCGACCGTGACGAGCGGCGCCGAAGCAGAAGAAGGCGAGGACGAGGGCGACGAAGAGTTACTCGACGCATCGGATGACAGCGCCGAAAGCGAAGCGGAGGCGCAAGCGGAAGCCGACGGCGGTAATCGGAACGACAACCCCGGCGCCGACGAATCCGCGGCAAGCGGCAACGGCAGCGGCAACGACGCATCGAACACCGCCGACAACGACCAACACATCACGGAGCCGGGACGATGAACGGCAACCCAACGCGCGATCGCTACGCGGTCATCGGCAACCCGGTCGGGCATAGCAAGTCGCCGTTCATCCACGGCCGCTTCGCCGCGCAAACCGGCGAGCCGATCGAGTACGGTCATCTGCTCGCGCCGGTCGACGCGTTCGTGCCGCACGTGCGCGCGTTCATCGAAGCGGGCGGGCGCGGCCTGAACGTGACGGTGCCGTTCAAGCTCGACGCGCATGCGTTCGCGAACACGCTGTCGCCGCGCGCGGCGGCGGCCGGCGCGGTGAACACGCTGAGGGTCGACGCCGACGGCATCTACGGCGACAACACGGATGGCTTCGGCCTCGTGCGCGACATCGAGGTGAATCTCGGCGTGTCGCTGAAAGGCGCGCGCATCCTGCTGCTCGGCGCGGGCGGGGCCGCGCGCGGTGTCGTGCTGCCGATGCTCGACCGCGCGCCGCATACGCTGACCATCGTCAACCGCACGGCGCAGAAGGCCGAGGCGCTGGTCGATCAGTTCGCGCAGGCAGCCGGCGACGCGCGCTGCCGGCTGAGCGGCGGCAGCGCCCGCGCGATCGAAGCGGGCCAGTACGACGTGATCGTCAACGCGACCGCGGGCAGCCTCGATGCGTCGCTGCCCGAGTGCGACGACCGCGCGTTCGGCAACGGCACGCTCGCTTACGACATGATGTACAGCGCGCATCCAACTGTCTTCATGCAGCACGCGGCGAAGCTCGGCGCGCGCGGCGCCGACGGTCTCGGCATGCTGGTCGAGCAGGCGGCCGAATCGTTCTATGTGTGGCGCGGTGTGCGCCCCGACGGCGCGCCGGTGCTCGCCGAATTGCGGGCGCTACTGACGGCGCCGTCGCCCGCATAACGTCAGCGCGCGGACAGCACGCACCATGACAGCGACGCGGCGCGCCAGCGGTTCGCGCGGCCAGGCCGGCCCGCTGCGCTGGTTCGCCTGGCTGATCGCGGTCGTGGCCATCGCCTGGCTCGCGACGCAGGCGTACTACTTCGCGCAGATCGCGATCTGGAACGTCGTCAATCCGCGCTCGACCGCGTTCATGCGCTCGGACGCGTGGCGTCTGTCGCAGGACCGGCCGGATCTGTCGGTGCAGCGCACGTGGGTGCCGTACGAGCAGATTTCCCGCAACCTGAAGCGCGCGATTATCGCGTCCGAGGACGCGAACTTCGTCACCAACAAGGGCTACGAAACCGACGCGATGTTGCAGGCATGGGAGCGCAACAAGGCGCAAGGCCGGATCGTGCGCGGCGGCTCGACGATCTCGCAGCAACTCGCGCGCAATCTGTTCCTGTCGCGCGAGAAAAGCTATATCCGCAAGGGCCAGGAGCTGATCATCACGTGGATGCTCGAAACGCTGATGGACAAGCAGCGCATCTTCGAGATCTATCTGAACTCGGTCGAATGGGGCAACGGCGTGTACGGCGCCGAGGCGGCCGCGCAGTACTACTTCAAGACCTCGGCGAGCAAACTCACGGCCGCGCAGTCCGCGCGGCTCGCGGTGATGCTGCCGCGCCCCAAATATTTCGATGAACACAGGAATTCGGCGTATCTCGCACAACGCGCGCGAGTCATCGCGCGGCGGATGGGCGCGGCCGAATTGCCGGATTGAAAAGCGCCGTCGATCTCCCTGGTTTTCGGTTCCGAAGCCCGCCTCGCGCGGGTTTTTTTGTGTCTTTTCGCAGGGCATGGCGTCCCGCTAAACAGTTGATCGTCCACTAAAATCTCATTATCTGGACTCAACATTCACATATTGGTGATTCTCAAAAGTCGCCCTACAATCCAAGCCAACATGCATCGCAAGTAGGCGCTCCAGCGCGCCGAAACAGCGAACCGCGACAGAAAAACCGGAGACGAGGCCAACATGTCTGGCAGCCAACCACAGCAGCCGCGCGAGCGCGGCGCCGCACGCATTCCCTCACTGTGCTCCGGCCCCGCGCGCTAAGCGCAGAAACCATCGGAAAGCGAATCGCCATGAACAAAGCGATGCCTACTCACGGGGCCAGCCCGGCCGAGGCGGCGCCGGGGTCGAACGGCGGGCCGGACAGTGCCGCGAATCCCGCGCCGCGCGAGGCTTCAGCCGTTACCGCCAATGTCGCCGCCAGTGCGTCCGCTACCGCGAGGGCGTCGCGCCCGGTGCAGCGCGCGGCAACCGTCGACGGACTCGGGCTGCCGGTCACATTGCTGGAAATCACGCCGCAGCAGGCCGGCACCCAGACACTGTTGCGCGGCCTCGCGATTCTCGAGGCGGCGGCGGCCGGCGTGCGCGATCTGCGCAGCTTCGGCGCCGCGCTCGGCACCACCCGCAGCACCACGCATCGACTCGTCAGCAGCCTCGTGCAGGCGCGCTATCTGCGTCAGGTGCAGGGCGGCTATCTGCTCGGGCCGAAGCTGATCGAGCTCGGCACGATCGCGCTCGAACAGATGCCGCTGACGGCCGTCGCGCGTCCGCATCTGCAGTCGCTGGCCGAGCAGACGCTCGACACGATCCACCTCGGCGTGCGCGATGGCGACGACGTGCTGTACATCGACAAGATCCCTGGCACGCGCGGCCTCGAAATGCGCTCGCGCGTCGGCCATCGGATGCCGCTCGCGTCGACCGGCATCGGCAAGGCGATGATGCTCGACCTCGCGCCGGACGCATGGCAGTCGCTGTTCGACGCGTCGCGCCGCGCGCTCGCGGGGGTCAGCTTCAAGCCCGACAACCGCCCCGACGCGCCGACCTTCCTGCAGCGCATGACGAACTACGCGGCCGGCGGCTACACGTTCGATCTCGAAGAGAACGAAGCGTCGATCCGTTGCGTCGCGGCGCCGGTGCGCGATGCGTCGGGCGCCATCGTCGCGGCGTTGTCGGTGGCGAGCACGATTCCGTATATGCCGCTCGAACGGATGGACGAACTGATTCCGGTCGTGCAGCGCGAGGCGCGCGCGATTTCGGAAGAACTTGGTTGGCGCGCACCGCAACCGGCCACGCGCAGGATCAAGCGATGAAACAAGCGGGCACCGCCACGCTGGCGAACCACCAGGCGCCCGCCGCGCCCACCTCGGGCGTGGAGCCGGACGCGACCGATGGCACAGATACCGCCGCCGTCGATTTCACGCATGCCGCGCTGATCGCGCTCGACTGGGGCACGACGTCGCTGCGCGCCTATCTGTTCGATGCGCACGGTCGCGTGCTGGCGACGCGCGCCTCGACGGCCGGCATCATGAATCTGCCGCGCAGCGCGGCCGAGAGCGGCTTCGACGCGGCGTTCGACGACGCCTGCGGCGCGTGGCTCGAGCACGCGCGCGGCGTGCCGGTGATCGCAGCGGGGATGGTGGGCAGCGCGCAAGGCTGGCTCGAAGCGCCGTATGTCGAGACGCCCGCCAACGCCGATGCTCTGGTGGCCGGCATCGTCCGCGTGCAGACCGCGCGCGGCGCGACGCTGCACATCGTGCCGGGCGTGCTGCAACGCGGCGAGTTGCCTAACGTGATGCGCGGTGAGGAGACGCAGATTTTCGGCGCGCTCAGCGCGGACGCGAACGGCGCGCAAGACGCGAGTGCCGTCGACAGCAACGCCCGTTCACTGATCGGCCTGCCTGGCACGCACGCGAAATGGGCGGTCGTGCAGGCGGAGCGCATCGAGCGTTTTCATACCTTCATGACCGGCGAGGTATTCGCCGCGCTGCGCGAGCACACCATTCTCGGCCGCACGATGGTCACGCCCGATCGGCCGGATACCGAAGCATTTTTGCGCGGCGTGAACATCGCGCGCGAGAAAGGTCAGGCGGGCGTGCTCGCGACCGTGTTCAGCACGCGCACGCTCGGCTTGACCGGCGCGCTGTCGGGCGAGGCACAGCCCGACTATCTGTCGGGCCTGCTGATCGGACACGAACTCGCCGGCCTCGAAGCGGTACTCGCGCAGCAAGGCAGCTCGCTCGCGCAGCAGAGTCTGCGGCTGATCGGCAACGACGCGCTGTGCGAGCGCTACCGCCTCGCGCTCGCGCAATTCGGCTGTCTGCGCGCGGAGCCGGTCAGGCACGCGACCGAACGCGGCCTGTGGCGCGTTGCCGTAGCAGCGGGGCTCGTGCAGCCGTCCGCGCAGGCGGCGCGCGCGGGCTGACCGGCGGGAGAGCCCTTTACGACGCTCACGAAACAAGGAACCGACATGCAACCACATATCAATCTGCCCGGACCGTACATGCCGCACGCGGGTCTGATCGCCGCGTTCGAAGTCTGTCCGCTGATCGCGATCATGCGCGGCGTCACGCCCGCCGACGCGGCCGATCACGGTCAAGCGCTGTACGAAGCGGGTTTCCGCATCGTCGAAGTACCGCTCAATTCGCCGCAGCCTTTCGACAGCATCTCCGCGATCCGCAAGGTGCTGCCGGCCGACGCGATCGTCGGCGCGGGCACCGTGCTGCATCCGCTCTACGTCGACGAAGTGAAGTCGGCGGGCGGCGAGCTCGTCGTGATGCCGCACAGCGACCCGGAAGTCGTGATCGCCGCGAAGGCGCGCGGCCTTGCCTGCGCGCCCGGCGTCGCGACGCCGACCGAAGCGTTCATCGCGCTGAAGAACGGCGCCGACGTGCTGAAGATGTTCCCCGCTGAGCAGCTCGGCTGCCAGGTCGTCAAGGCATGGCGCGCGGTGATCGCCGCGCAGGTGCCGCTCGTGCCGGTCGGCGGCATCAACCCGGACAACATGGGGCCGTTCCTGAGCGCCGGCGCCAACGGTTTCGGCCTCGGCTCGGCGCTGTACAAGCCGGGCCAGAGCGCGGCGGTGACCGCGTCGCATGCGAAGGCGTTCATCAACGGTCTGCGGATCGCTCGCGCAGGAGCGAAGAAATGAACCGGCTCGCCGGCAAAGCCGCTCTCGTGACCGGCGCCGGGCGCGGCATCGGCGCGGCGATCGCGCTCGCGTTCGCGCGCGAGGGCGCGGCGGTCGTGCTGGCGGAACTCGATCTCGACACGGCGCAGCGCACGGCCGCGCGAATCGAGGCGGAAGTCGGCGCCGGCGCGCGCGTGCTCGCGGTGCAGACCGACGTGACGCAAGCCGCGTCGCTGCGGCATGCGGTGAGCGTTGGCGAGCGCGCGTTCGGTACGCTCGACATCCTCGTCAACAACGCGGGCATCAACGTGTTCTGCGATCCGCTGACGATGACCGACGCCGACTGGCGGCGCTGCTTCGCGGTCGATCTCGACGGCGTGTGGAATGGCTGTCGCGCGGTACTGCCGGGGATGGTCGAACGCGGCGCGGGCAGCATCGTGAACATCGCCTCGACCCACGCGTTCAAGATCATTCCGGGCTGCTTTCCGTACCCGGTCGCGAAGCATGGCGTGATCGGCCTCACGCGCGCGCTCGGCATCGAGTACGCGCCGTGCAACGTGCGCGTCAACGCGATCGCGCCGGGCTACATCGAGACGCAGCTGACGCACGACTGGTGGAACGAGCAGCCCGATCCGGCCGCCGCGCAGCAGGCGACGCTCGATCTGCAACCGATGAAGCGCATCGGCCGCCCGGAGGAGGTGGCGATGACCGCGGTGTTCCTCGCGTCGGACGAGGCGCCATTCATCAACGCGAGCTGCATCACCGTCGATGGCGGCCGCTCGGCGCTGTATCACGACTGAAGTCGCATCGCGAAGAGACGCACAGAACACCGGACGACGCGCTGGCCGCGTGTGTCAGGACCGGTATAAGAAGACGCGGCCGATTACCTTCTCGTTATCAATTAGTCAGGAGACACGCATCATGAAACGTAGAATTTTCCTCACGCTGGCAGCGGCGGCGACGGGTGTGCTCTTCAATGCGCCGGTCGCACAGGCAGCCGATACGGTCAAGATCGGCTTCGTCGTGAAGCAGCCGGAAGAGCCGTGGTTCCAGGACGAATGGAAGTTCGCCGAGATCGCCGCCAAGGACAAGGGCTTCACGCTCGTGAAAATCGGCGCGCCGTCGGGCGAGAAGGTGATGAGCGCAATCGATAACCTCGCCGCGCAGAAGGCGCAGGGCTTCGTGATCTGCACACCCGACGTCAAGCTCGGGCCGGGTATCGTCGCGAAGGCGAAGGCCGACGGCCTGAAGATGATGACGGTCGACGACCGCCTCGTCGACGGCGCGGGCAAGCCGATCGAAGCGGTGCCGCATATGGGCATCTCGGCGTATAACATCGGCAAGCAGGTCGGCGACGGCATCGCGGCCGAAATCAAGAAGCGCGGCTGGGACATGAAGGACGTCGGCGCGATCGACGTAACCTACGAACAGCTGCCGACCGCTCATGACCGCACCACCGGCGCGACCGACGCCCTCGTCGCCGCGGGCTTCCCGAAATCGAACATCGTCACCGCGCCGCAAGCGAAGACCGACACGGAAAACGCTTTCAACGCCGCCAACATCGCGCTGACGAAGAACCCGCAGTTCAAGCACTGGGTCGCTTACGCGCTGAACGACGAAGGCGTGCTCGGCGCGGTGCGCGCGGCGGAAGGCCGTGGCTTCAAGGCCGACAACATGATCGGCATCGGCATCGGCGGCTCGGACTCCGCGCTGAACGAGTTCAAGAAGCCGCAGCCGACGGGCTTCTTCGGCACCGTGATCATCAGCCCGAAGCGCCACGGCGAGGAAACCTCGGAACTGATGTACTCGTGGATCACCCAAGGCAAGGAGCCGCCGCTGCTGACGCTCACGACCGGCATGCTGGCGACGCGCGACAACGTCGGCGAAGTGCGCGAGAAGATGGGCCTCGCGTCGAAGTAATCGCGGGTCCTGCGGTGACATGAAGTACACCGCCGGCGCGCCGCTTTCTCTGCCTGTTGCGGAGGGCGGCGCGCGTACGGTCTACATGAGGGATGAGGAGGCGAAGTGTCAGCGACGCTACGTTTTGACAATATCGGCAAGGTTTTTCCAGGCGTGCGTGCGCTCGACGGTGTGTCCTTCGACGTCAACGTCGGCCAGGTGCACGGCCTGATGGGCGAAAACGGCGCGGGAAAATCGACGCTGCTGAAAATTCTCGGCGGCGAGTATCAGCCCGATTCGGGCCGCATGATGATCGACGGCAACGAGGTGCGCTTTCCGAGCGCGGCCGCGTCGATCGGTGCCGGCATCGCGGTGATTCATCAGGAACTGCAGTACGTGCCCGACCTCACGGTCGCGGAGAACCTGCTGCTCGGCCAGCTGCCCAATTCTCTCGGCTGGGTCAACAAGCGTGAGGCGAAGCGCTTCGTGCGCGAGCGGCTCGAGGCGATGGGCGTCGCGCTCGATCCGAACGCGAAACTGCGCAAGCTGTCGATCGCGCAGCGGCAGATGGTCGAAATCTGCAAGGCGCTGATGCGCAACGCGCGTGTGATCGCGCTCGACGAGCCGACCAGCTCGCTGTCGCATCGCGAGACCGAGGTGCTGTTCAAGCTGGTGCGCGATCTGCGCGCCGACAATCGCGCGATGATCTACATCTCGCATCGGATGGACGAGATCTACGAGCTGTGCGACGCGTGCACGATCTTCCGCGACGGCCGCAAGGTCGCGTCGCATCCGACGCTCGAAGGCGTATCGCGCGACACGATCGTCAGTGAGATGGTCGGGCGCGAAATTTCGGACATCTATAGCTATACGGCGCGGCCGCTCGGCGAAGTGCGTTTCGCGGCGAAGGCGATCGAAGGTCATCCGCTCGCGCAGCCGGCCAGCTTCGAGGTGCGGCGCGGTGAGATCGTCGGCTTCTTCGGACTCGTCGGCGCGGGCCGCAGCGAGCTGATGCATCTGGTGTATGGCGCCGAGCATCGCAAGGGCGGCGAACTCGTGCTCGACGGCAAGCCGATCAAGGTGCGCAGCGCGGGCGAGGCGATCAAGCACGGCATCGTGCTGTGCCCCGAGGATCGCAAGGAAGAGGGCATCGTCGCGATGGCGAGCGTCGCGGAGAACATCAACATCAGCTGCCGCCGTCACTATCTGCGTGCGGGCGTGTTTCTCGATCGCAAGAAAGAGGCGCTGACGGCGGACCGTTTCATCAAGCTGCTGAAGATCAAGACGCCGCATCGCCGGCAGAAGATCCGCTTCCTGTCGGGCGGTAATCAGCAGAAGGCGATTCTGTCGCGCTGGCTCGCCGAGCCTGATCTGAAAGTCGTGGTTCTCGACGAACCGACGCGCGGTATCGACGTCGGCGCGAAGCACGAGATCTATAACGTGATCTATCAGCTGGCCGAGCGCGGCTGCGCGATCGTGATGATTTCGTCGGAATTGCCGGAAGTGCTCGGCGTGTCCGACCGGATCGTCGTGATGCGCCAGGGCCGCATTTCCGGCGAGCTCGCGCGCAAGGACGCGACCGAACAGTCGGTGCTGAGCCTCGCATTGCCGCAGAGCTCGACCGCGCTACCTGGTGAGTCGAACACGAACGCGAACGCAGCCAACCAGAGCGGCTCGCGGGCTGCCTGAACCTTATCCGGACGAGAGTCCGCAACCCGTGGGGACGGGGAGGAGTATTGAACATGCAAGCCAGAGAAAACCTCGCGCAGCAGGCCGCCAAGAGCGCGGCCGACGCGCTGATTCCGCAGCCTACCGACAAGGCCAAGTGGTGGCAGCAGATCACCGAGTACAGCCTGATCGTGATCTTCATCGTGATGTTCGTCACGATGTCGCTGACCGTCGATCATTTCTTCTCGATCGAGAACATGCTCGGCCTCGCGCTGTCGATCTCGCAGATCGGCATGGTCGCGTGCACGATGATGTTCTGTCTCGCGTCGCGCGACTTCGACCTGTCGGTCGGCTCGACCGTCGCGTTCGCCGGCGTGCTGTGCGCGATGGTGCTCAACGCGACCGACAGCACGGTCATCGCGATCATCGCGGCGGTCGCGGCGGGCGCGGTGATCGGCTTCGTCAACGGCGCGGTGATCGCTTATCTGCGCATCAATGCGCTGATCACGACGCTCGCGACGATGGAAATCGTCCGCGGCCTCGGTTTCATCGTGTCGCATGGCCAGGCGGTCGGCGTATCGTCGGATACCTTCATCGCATTGGGCGGCCTGACGTTCTTCGGCGTGTCGCTGCCGATCTGGGTCACCCTGATCTGCTTCATCGTGTTCGGCGTGATGCTGAACCAGACCGTGTACGGCCGCAATACGCTCGCGATCGGCGGTAATCCGGAAGCGTCGCGCCTGGCCGGTATCAACGTGGAGCGCACGCGCGTCTACATCTTCCTGATCCAGGGCGCCGTCACCGCGCTCGCCGGCGTGATTCTCGCGTCGCGTATCACGTCGGGTCAGCCGAACGCCGCCGAAGGCTTCGAGCTGAACGTGATCTCCGCATGCGTGCTCGGCGGCGTGTCGCTGCTGGGCGGCCGCGCGACGATCTCGGGCGTCGTGATCGGCGTGCTGATCATGGGCACGGTCGAGAACGTGATGAACCTCTTGAACATCGACGCGTTCTACCAGTACCTGGTGCGCGGCGCGATCCTGCTCGCGGCCGTGTTGCTCGACCAGTTGAAGAACCGCGGCTCGCGCGACTGAGCCGCTTTCACCTCATCCCAAGCTCATAAAGGAATCGAACGATGTCGTCTCCGGCCAATGCAAACGCCAGCCTCTCTGACACCGCGTACGCGCGCTATCCGAGCCTCGTCGACCGTACGGTGCTGATCACGGGCGGCGCGACCGGCATCGGCGCATCGTTCGTCGAGCACTTCGCGGCGCAGGGCGCGCGCGTCGCTTTCTTCGATATCGATGCGAGCGCCGGCGAAGCCCTCGCCGACCAGCTCGGCGATTCGAAGCACAAGCCGCTCTTTCTCCCGTGCGATCTGACCGATGTCGACGCGCTGCAAAAAGCGATCGCCGACGTGAAGGCGGCGCTGGGTCCGATCCAGGTGCTGATCAACAATGCGGCGAACGACAAGCGCCATCAGATCGCCGACGTGACGCGCGAGTCGTTCGACGCCGGCATCGCCGTGAACATCCGCCACCAGTTCTTCGCGGCGCAGGCCGTGATGGAAGACATGAAGGCCGCGCGTAGCGGCTCGATCATCAACCTCGGCTCGATCAGCTGGATGCTGAAGAACGGCGGCTATCCGGTGTACGTGATGTCGAAGTCGGCGGTGCAGGGGCTCACGCGCGGGCTCGCGCGCGACCTCGGCCACTTCAATATCCGCGTCAACACGCTCGTGCCGGGCTGGGTGATGACCGAGAAGCAGCTGCGCCTGTGGCTCGACGACAACGGCCGCCGGCAGATCAAGGAAGGCCAATGCATCGACGCCGAGCTGATGCCGGCCGACCTCGCGCGCATGGCGCTATTCCTCGCCGCCGACGACAGCCGCATGATCACCGCGCAGGACATCGTCGTCGACGGAGGCTGGGCGTGAGCGGCAGCCCGCGCGTGCAACGGGCCACGCTGCTGCTCGACGCGCAGTGCGAACTCGGCGAAGGCGCGACCTGGTGCGCCCGCAGCGGCCGATTCTACTGGACCGACATCGAAGGCGCGCGGCTGTGGCGCTACGATCCGGCCGACGGCCGCAGCGATTCGTTCGACATGCCCGAGCGGCTCGCCAGCTTCGCGCTGTGCGAAAACCCGCGCTACGTGCTGCTCGGGCTCGCATCGCATCTCGCGTTTTTCGATCTGCAGACCGGCACTACGCAGCCGATCGTCGAAGTCGAACCCGGCATGAACACGCGCGTGAACGATGGCCGCTGCGATCGGCAAGGGCGCTTCGTGTTCGGCACCAAGGACGAAAGCGGGCAACGGCAGACGGTCGGCGGCTTCTATCGGTTGAATCACGATCTGTCGCTCGAACGCTTACCGTTGCCAGCGCCGGCAATTTCGAACAGCATCGCATTCAGTCCCGACGGCGCGACGATGTACTACTGCGATTCGCCGACGCGTGAAATCCGCGCGTGCGACTATCGCGCCGATGGCAGCATCGCGAACGATCGCCTGTTCACGCGTCTAACCGATGCGAACGGCATCCCCGACGGCTCGACCGTCGACAGCGACGGCGGCCTGTGGAACGCGCAGTGGGGCGGCGCGCGCGTGGTGCGCTACGGTCCCGACGGTGTGGAAACCGAGCGCATCGACGTGCCGACCACGCAGCCGAGTTGCGTCGCGATCGGCGGTGCCGCGCTCGGCGAGGCCGCGGGCAGCGCCCAAAGTGAGAAGGCGCTCGACACGCTGTACATCACGAGCGCCTACGCCGAGCTCGATGCAACGGCGCGCGCGGCCGATACGCTCGCGGGCGACCTGTTCGTCGCGACGCTTTCACGGCGTGGTGTTGCGGAACCGCTGTTCCAGGGCGCGCCTATCTAGCGCAGAATGACGCAGCCCCGGCCGTGCGCCGGGGCCGCGATCCTGAAGGTGAAGCAGAAGTCGATGTGGCAGTTTCGGTCCGCGAGCGATACGCCCGCGACCGGCCGGCAACGAATCGGCAGCATGCAGTTCGGACTCGAGGCGAATTGGTCATAAAAAATCGCCCGCAACTCCCGTCAACCCTGACGGCAACGTCCCACGCCTCTCGATGGAGCCAGATATGACTGTTGCGAATCTCGTTTCAGCCTCATCCCCAACCTCTCAAACGCGACGCTCGCGACTTGCCGCGGCGGCCAATCCCGTGCTGGCGGGCCCGAGCACGTCGGCGGTGGCGCTCGGCGAAGGCAGTGCCGGCGATGTCACGTGCATCACGCTCGCCAACTCGCAATTGCGTCTCGATGTCGCGCCGACGCTCGGCGGTGGCGTGACCCGCTTCGACTGGCGCGACGACGGCGCGCTGACGCCGATCTTCCGGCGCTGCAGTGAAGTCGGTGTCGATACGGAACCGAACCAGCTTGCCTGCTATCCGCTGTTGCCGTACTCGAACCGCATCGGCGGCGGTCATTTCAGCGTCGGTGGGCGGCGCGTCGAGGTGCCGCGCAACCGCGCCGAGGAACCCCTGCCGATTCACGGCGACGGCTGGCTCGCGCAATGGCAGGTGCTCGACGCGGGCCGCGAGCACGTGCGCCTCGCGCTCGACCGCAGCGAAGGCAAGCCGTACGCGTTCCGCGCGACGCAAACCTACACGCTCGACGGCCCGACGCTCGTCATCGCGCTCGAAATCGAAAACGCCGGCCGTGAGACGCTGCCGTTCGGGCTCGGCGTGCATCCATTCTTTGTGCGCGACGCGGACACCGAGCTGTCGGCGGCGGCTGGCGGCCTGTGGCTGTCGGGCGACGACTGGCTGCCGGTGCGCCACGTGCCGGCGCCGCCCGCGTGGCAGTTCGGCGTCGCGTATCCGCTGCCGGAGACGATCGTCAATCACGCGTTCACCGGCTGGAGCGGCCAGGCGGCGGTGGTGTGGCCGAAGCGCCGGCTGTCGCTGAACATCGCCGCCGATACCGACTACTACGTGCTGTACACGCCGCCCGGCGAAGACTTCTTCTGCTTCGAGCCGGTCGATCATCCGATCAATGCGATGAACCTGGCCGGCGGCGCGAGCGAAAACGGCATGACGCTGCTCAAGCGCGGCGAGCGGTTGACGCGCACTTTCCGCTTCACCGTCGAGCGGACTGGGCTGCGCTCGATGCCGGGCGGCCGTGGCGCGCGGCGCAGGCAGTAGCCACAGTCAACGAGGTGCGGGCCGCGCGTTGACCGCCATCGACGGATGGCGATCGTGGGACGGGTAAAATACGCGCCTCCTCCGATTACCGGCTCGCCGCGAGACTCACCATGTCCAACTTCATCCAGACACTCAACGACGCCTGGCAGCGCACGAACTCGCTGCTGTGCGTTGGGCTCGATCCCGAGCCCAGCAGATTTCCGGGCGCGCTCGCGGGCCGCGCCGATGCGATCTTCGAGTTCTGCCGCACGATCGTCGATGCAACCGCGCCGTACGCGTCGTCGTTCAAGCCGCAGATCGCCTACTTCGCCGCGCATCGCGCGGAAGACCAGCTCGAGCAACTGATCGCCCACATTCATGCGAACCATCCGGGGCTGCCGGTGATTCTCGACGCCAAGCGCGGCGATATTGGCAGCACCGCCGAGCAGTACGCGCGCGAGGCGTTCGAGCGCTACCAGGCGGACGCGGTGACGGTCAATCCGTACATGGGTTTCGATTCGATCGAACCGTATCTCGAGCACGCGGGCAAGGGCGTGATCGTGCTGTGCCGCACGTCGAACGCGGGCGGCTCGGACTTGCAGTTTCTCGAGACGGGCGGCCGGCCGCTGTACCAGGTCGTCGCGCAACTGGCCGCGCAGAAGTGGAATGCGGGCGGCCAGCTCGGGCTCGTGGTCGGCGCGACGTTTCCGAAGGAAATCGAAGTGGTGCGCGGGATCGTCGGCGACATGCCGCTGCTGATTCCGGGCATCGGCGCGCAAGGCGGCGACGTGCAGGCCACCGTGAGCGCCGGACGCACCGCGAACGGCACCGGCATGCTGATCAACTCTTCGCGCGCGATCCTCTACGCGGGCAAGGGCGACGACTTCGCGCAAGCGGCCGCGCAGGCCGCGGAGGACACCCGCGACCGGATCAACGCGTTTCGTTGAATCGACGAGCGGCGCGTCAGCGCGCCGCTCCGAGCCGCCCGATCAACTCCGCATGGCGCGGATGCCGCGCCTTCAGCGCATCGACCTCCGCGAGTTCGAACTCGCTGAATTCGAAACCCGGCGCGACCGTGCAGCCGACCAGCGCGAACGACGCCGGATCGGCGCACTCAGCCGCGAACCACATGCCGGCCGGCACGACGGCCTGATACACCGTGTCGGGATGCGTGAGCGGATTGCCGAGCTGGTGCGTGACTAGCGCACCGCCGGCATCGCTTTCATCGAGCATGTGAACCAGCAGCGGCTCGCCGGCGTAGAAATGCCAGACCTCGTCGGATCGGATCCGATGCCACGCCGAATGCGCGCGATCGCACAGCATGTAATAGATCGCGGTCGACGCCGCACGGGTGTTCTCAGTCTCGCTCGCTTCGCCGGCGCGCAGCACGCGTGCGGCCGAGCGATAAGTCTCCGCGAAATAGCCGCCTTCAGGATGTGGCTTCAGGTCGAAGCGACGGATCAGGTCATCAGCGATCGCGCGCGAATCCGGCATTGTCCGCCTCCCCAGTAATAGTCAGAGTCAGGCGCCGCTCAATGCTCGCGTTCGTCGAGTAGCGCCAGCAGACCGCGCAGCGCGTGCGCTGCCGCCTGCACGCGGATCTGCTCGCGATCGCCCTTGAAAATCTTCGTTTCCACCGACGTATGCAGCCGGTTGGTCCAGCCGAACGACACCATGCCGACCGGCTTGGTTTCGGTGCCACCACCGGGCCCAGCGACGCCGGTTATCGACAGCGACACTTGCGCGCGGCTGTTGCGCAGTGCGCCTTCGGCCATCGCTCGCGCGACCGGTTCGCTGACCGCGCCGTGCTTTTCGATCAGGTCGGCCGGCACGCCGATCATTTCACTCTTCGCCTGGTTCGAATACGTGACGAAGCCGCGTTCGAACCAGCCACTGCTGCCGGAGATATCGGTGATCGCGGTCGCGACCATGCCGCCCGTGCAGGACTCGGCGGTCACGAGCATCAGGCGCTCGTCGCGCAGACGGTTGCTCACGCGGATCGCAAGCTGGTGAACGACGGAATCGGTAGGCATGGCGTCAGTCAATCCGGAAAACGAAGCCGGCCGTGAGGCGCGGCGAACGGCAGGGGCCGGGTGGCGACCGAAAGAGTCGAACGGTGCTCAGATAGCGGTCGGGCAGCGCTCAAACCGACATCCGCCACAGCGCAATCACGAGCAACGTGAAGAACGCGGCGATCAGGTCATCGAACATGATGCCAAAGCCGCCTTTCAGCCGGCGGTCGAAGTAGCCGATCGGTGGCGGCTTCACCATGTCGAAGAAGCGGAAGATCACGAACGCCCACATCTGAGCGGCGAGCGTGGCAGGCGTGACCATCAGCAGCACGAGCCAGAACGCGACGATTTCGTCCCACACGACCGCCGACGGATCCTCGACGCCAAGCCGCTTCGCCGTAAAGCCGCACAGCGCAATGCCGGCGAGAAAGCCGACGCCGATCAGCACGCCCCATTCGATAACGGTCAGATAGCGGCTCAGTACCGCGAAGGAGGCCCACCCGAACAGCGTGCCGACCGTGCCTGGCGCGACGGGCGACAGCCCGCTGCCGCAGCCGAGCGACAGGATGTGGACGGGATGCGACAGCATGAAGCGCGCGGTCGCGCGGCGTGGCTGAGCGGGCTTCGGCGCGCGCGGTCGTGGTGCTTGCGGCGGCTCGCTGCCGAGCAAGTCGTCGGCGGGGCCGAGCGGGGGGTCATTCTGCATGAAAGTGATCGAAACCTTGCAACGTCAGGGTGAGCGGCGCGCCGGTGGCGTTGCGCCACGCGATGGCCGGGCGGTCGGTGGCCGCCTCCAGTGCGCTTATTGTACCGATGCGAGTGACCGGCACAGCGGCCTTCTGCGCGGCTGCCTCGACCGCGGCGCGCGCGGCGCCGGGCGCGGTGAAGCACAGCTCGTAATCGTCGCCGCCGGCGAGCGTGCAGCGCTGCTGGACCTCGGGCGGCAGGCGGCGCAGCGCGGCCGAGCGCGGCACCGCGTCCACGTCGACGCTCGCACTGACCGACGAGCGCTCGAGGATATGCAGCAGATCGCCGGCGAGTCCGTCCGACAGGTCGAGCGCCGCGTGTGCGACGCCGCGCAGCGCGAGGCCGAGCGCGATGCGCGGCTCGGGGCGCTCGAGTGCCTGGCGGAACGCCGCGGCGTCGTTCCGATCGGCGGCCCATTCGCCGCGCTGCACGCCGAGGCCGGCGCGCGCGTCGCCGAGCGTGCCGGAAATCCAGATGTCGTCGCCGGGTTGCGCGGCATCGCGGCGCAATGCCGTTTGCGGCGGCACGCTGCCGAACACCGTGATGCACAGGTTGAGCGGCCCGCCCGTCGTATCGCCGCCGATCAGCTCGCAACCGTAGCGCTCGGCGAGCGCGAACAGGCCTTCGCTGAATCCGGATAGCCAGGCTTCGTCGGCCTGCGGCAGCGAGAAGGCGAGCGTGAACGCCTGCGGCTGCGCGCCCATCGCGGCGAGGTCCGACAGGTTGACCGCGAGCGCCTTGTGACCGAGCGCTTCGGGATCGATATCGGCGAAGAAGTGACGGCCTTCGACCAGCATGTCCGTCGATATCGCGAGCATTTCGCCGGCAGGCGGTGCCAGCAACGCGCAGTCGTCGCCGATGCCGAGCGTGCCGCCTTCGGTAGTAGAGGGCCGCGCGTGGGCGGCGCGGCGGGCGAAGAAGCGGTCGATCAGCGAAAACTCGGAAAGCATGATGGCGGACGATGAGCGGAGAAGGGTCGTAAGCGTAGGTGACCAGGTTTGAGCGTAGTGCCCTTCGCAAGCACCGGACCACCCCGTGCGACGGGCAACGCGCTTTCGCGCTGTTTCAGTCGCGGCAGTTGTACCCGTATTGAAGGAATTGCGTAGCCAATTGGGGCTACAATGCCGTCGAACGTCTATTCTAATCTGCACTCCGAAGCCCGCCTTATGTCGAATCCCGTCAATACCAAACTCCGCGAAGCAGCCCTCGATTACCACGAGTTTCCGACTCCCGGCAAAATCGCGATCGCCCCGACCAAGCAGATGATCAACCAGCGCGACCTCGCGCTGGCGTATTCGCCTGGCGTCGCATTTGCGTGCGAGGAAATCGTCGAGAGCCCGCTGAACGCCGCGCGCTTCACCGCGCGCAGCAACCTCGTCGGCGTCGTCACGAACGGGACCGCGGTGCTGGGTCTCGGCAACATCGGCCCGCTCGCGTCCAAGCCGGTCATGGAAGGCAAGGCCGTCCTGTTCAAGAAGTTCGCCGGCATCGACGTGTTCGATATCGAGATCAACGAGACCGATCCGCACAAGCTGGTCGACGTAATCGCCGCGCTCGAACCGACCTTCGGCGGCATCAACCTCGAAGACATCAAGGCGCCGGACTGCTTCATCGTCGAACGCGAATGCCGCAAGCGCATGAAGATTCCGGTCTTCCATGACGACCAGCACGGCACCGCTATCGTCGTCGCGGCGGCAGTCACCAACGGTCTGAAGGTCGTTGGCAAGGACATCAAGGAAGTCAAGCTGGTTTCCTCGGGCGCGGGCGCGGCGGCGCTCGCCTGTCTGGACCTGCTGGTCGACCTCGGCCTGCCGCTCGAAAACATCACCGTGACCGACCTCGCGGGTGTCGTCTACAAGGGCCGTACCGAACTGATGGACCCGGACAAGGAGCGTTTCGCGCGTGAAACCAGCGCGCGCTCGCTCGCCGAGGTGATCGACGGCGCGGACGTGTTCCTCGGCCTGTCGGCTGGCGGCGTGCTCAAGCAGGACATGGTCAAGAAGATGGCCGCCAAGCCGCTGATCCTCGCGCTCGCGAACCCGACGCCGGAAATCCTGCCGGAACTCGCGCTCGAAGTGCGTCCGGACGCGGTGCTGTGCACGGGCCGCACCGACTACCCGAACCAGGTCAACAACGTGCTGGTGTTCCCGTTCCTGTTCCGCGGCGCGCTGGACGCCGGCGCGACGACGGTCACGCGCGAAATGGAAATCGCCGCCGTCAACGCGATCGCCGAACTGGCGCGCCAGGAGCAGAGCGACATTGTCGCGACCGCGTACGGCATCCAGGATCTGTCGTTCGGACCGGAGTATCTGATTCCGAAGCCGTTCGATCCGCGTCTGATCGTGAAGGTCGCGCCCGCGGTGGCGAAGGCCGCGATGGACTGCGGCGTCGCCGAGCGTCCGATCGAGGATATGGACGCCTACGCGCAGCATCTGCAGCAATTCGTCTACCACAGCGGCACGACGATGAAGCCGATCTTCCAGCTCGCGCGCAGCGTCGAGCCGGAGAAGAAGCGCATCGTGTTCGCGGAAGGCGAAGAGGAACGTGTACTTCGCGCAATCCAGATCGTCGTCGACGAAAAGCTCGCCAAACCGATCCTGATCGGCCGGCCTGCCGTGATCGAACAGCGGATCGCGCGTTATGGCCTGCGGCTCGTCGCCGGGCAGGATTACACGGTCGTCAACACGGACCATGACGAACGTTACCGTGAGTTCTGGCAGGAATACGCGAAGATGATGTCGCGCAAGGGCATCACCACGCAGATGGCCAAGCTCGAGATGCGCCGCCGCACCACGCTGATCGGCTCGATGATGGTCAGGAAGGGCGAGGCGGACGGCATGATCTGCGGCACGGTCAGCACGACGCACCGCCATATCCATTTCATCGACCAGGTGATTGGCAAGAAACCGGGCGCGAAGGTGTATGCGGCGATGAATGGGCTGGTGTTGCCGAATCGGCAGATTTTCCTCGTCGATACGCACGTGAATGTCGATCCGACGCCGGAGGAACTGGCCGAGATCACGATCATGGCGGCCGAGGAAGTGCGTCGCTTTGGTATCGAGCCGAAGGTCGCGCTGGTGTCGCATTCGAACTTCGGTTCGAGCAACGCGCCGAGCGCGCAGAAGATGCGCGATACGCTCGAGATCCTGCGTGAACGCGCGCCGGAGATGCAGATTGACGGCGAAATGCACGGCGATGTCGCGCTCGACTCCAACCTGCGCCGCGAAGTGCTGCCCGATTCGACGCTCGAAGGCGACGCGAACCTGCTGGTGCTGCCGAACATCGATGCGGCCAATATCGCGTACAACCTGCTGAAGACGGCGGCCGGCAACAACATCGCGATTGGCCCGATCCTGCTCGGCGCAGCCAAGCCGGTGCACGTGCTGACGCCGTCGGCGACCGTACGCCGGATCGTCAACATGGCGGCGCTGCTCGTTGCGGATGTCAGCGCAACCTGCTAAGCGCGCATCGTGACCGGGCCGCGACAGGCCCGGCGCCGGTTCTCCAACCGGCGCGCCCTGAAAAAAACGGCGTGCCCGCAATGGGCACGCCTTCAGGGCAAGCTGGGGATCGCCACCCCGAAAAACGGCAATGACACAGCCTTTCGGCTGAGTGTTCCAGGCTCTAACAACCGCAATCGAGCGCCTCGGCCACCGGCAGCTTGCACTGCTTGCGCTACGTTCGATCACGATTGAGCTCAGTTTAGCCTGATCGCGCTAAACATTCTGTCAAAAGTCGTCAAAGCCCCGACGGCCGGCTATCCGCGCGGCGAGGCGGGGGGTCGTCCGGCCGTCGAACGTTGATTCCAAAGGCTATTAGCGATACCCTTACGACTTTCATGGTCGTCAAACTCGTGGTCTGACAGCGGGGAAACCTGATACATGGCACGCAACTGGTTGCGCATGAAAGGCGTGCTGATCGGTGCTGCCGCGCTCTGCGCGTTGTCAAGTTCGGCGCCCGAGGCGCTGGCGCGAGACTACTCGGCGCCAGCAGCGGCGGAAGCGCAGGTAGGCACCATCCCGCTGGCGCAATTGCCGCGCGAGGCGGTCGATACGTTGAACCTCATAGCTACCGGCGGGCCTTACCCGTATCAGAAGGATGGCATCGTATTCGGCAACTACGAACGGGTGCTGCCCGCTCATCGGCGCGGCTATTACCACGAATACACCGTCCCCACGCCTCACGCGCGTAATCGCGGGGCGCGCCGCATCGTCTGCGGAGGTCCGCTACAGCGAACCGACAATTGTTATTACTCGGACGACCATTACACCAGTTTTAACCGTATTGTTGAATGACATTGGGATGAACGGCATGAGCGACAACATCTACGCGCACGATTCCGGAGTCGCGACGGATCTTTTCGCGGCCGGCGACGGCAATTTGTTCCAACGCGTCATGAAGATGCGCGCCGACGAGCAGGGTCGCGACAACCAAAGCGAGGCTGGCACGGTGGTTTCATCGAACGAAGAGCCCATGAGCCTTTTCAGGACGGTGCGGCCGAACATCGTGCAGTCGATCCGCGCGTTCCGGGTGCAGGATCTCGCCGACGAGGCCAACCACCTTGGCCAGCACTTTCTGTATGCGTATTGCGCGAACGCCGCCTCGAAGCAGGAAGTGCTCGAGACGATCGCGACGTCGTTTCTGTTTCCCAAGCATTTCGGCAAGAACTACGACGCGCTCTATGATTGCCTGACCGACCTCGTGCACAAGGCCGGCGCGCAGCCTGGCTTCGTAATCGTGCTCGAACACCTGCCGATCGCGCAGAAATTCGACAAGGAAGGGCGCGAAACGCTGCTCGACGTGTTCCGCGAAGCGGCCGAATTCTGGGCCGAGCGCAAGGTCGCGTTCCGGGTGTTTTACTCGTTCGCCTGAGGCTCGGAGGATGTTCACCTGTTCAGGCGTACTTGATTGGCTCTGACGGCGAACGTCGCGCTATAGACGATAAAGGCCTGCTAATTGGCGGGCCTTTGCCTTTGTGGCGGTGTTTGGCGCAAGCTAGCTCCCGCTTACCAACCGCCCCAGCGCGCCGCAAGCGCAGCAAGCACCGCGATCCCTGCGGTCTCGGTGCGCAGCACACGCGGTCCCAAGCCCACCGCGGCAAAGCCCTGTTCAACGGCGGCGGCTTCCTCGTCGGCGGAAAGGCCGCCTTCGGGGCCGATCAGCAGCGTCACGCCGCCAGGCGGCGGCGCGTCCGGCAGCGCCGTGAAACCGATGCTCGCGCGTGGCGACAGCAGCAGGCGCAACTCGTCCGGTGCCGGTTCGCGCGACAGGGTATCGAGCCAAGCGCCAATCTCACACACCGGCATCACGTCCGGCAGCCGATTACGCCCGCACTGTTCGCACGACGCCCGCACCACACCTTGCCAATGCTGCTGCCGCCGCTGCGCGCGCTCGCCGGTCAGCCGCACGACGCTGCGTGCGGTCGCGAGCGGCACGAAGCCAGAGGCGCCGAGTTCGACCGCCTTCTCGATCAGCCAGTCCATCTTGTCGCCGCCGGCGATGCCTTGGGCGAGCGTCAGCCGATACGGCGGCTCGACCTCCACCGCGCGAAATTCGCCAATTTTCACGCGAGCCGAACGGCGCTCGACCTCGACGAGTTCGGCGCCGTATTCGCCACCCTGACCGTTGAACAGCACGAGCGAATCGCCAGGCTGCAAACGCAGCACGGCCACGTGGCGGACGACGTCGTCTGGCAATGCGATCACGTCGTCGGGGTAAAGCAGCGCATCAACAAAAAAACGGGGCATCGACGAAAGACTCTCGGATTCAGGAAAGGTGGCGGGCGAGCGCCCAGCGATAGCCGTCGATATCTTCGACCTGCGCGAAGCGGTCGCCCCAGAACTGGTCCTGCGGCTCACTCAGCGACTTCGCGCCAGCCGCGAGCGCGCGAGCATACACGGCATCGACGTCCTCGACATAGACATAGAACGATTGCGGCGCGATCGTGCCCGCGCTTTTCGGCGTCTTCGCGGTCGAGCCGAACGCGCCTTCGGGTGCGAACATCACGATCAACTGGCCTTGGTAAGTCATCTCGACGTGCATGACGACGCCGTCGTCCTGCACGCTGTCGCGCACGTCGAAGCCGAACGCCGCCGAAAAAAACGCCGTCGACGCGCGCGCGTCGCGCACCGTCAGATAGGGGGTCAGCCAGGGCACACCGGCGGGGCGGGGGGCGGTCATGGAGTTCTCCGGGTCTCGTGGGGCAGCGTGGCCACTGTTGCGGGGTTCGCTCCGGCGCGGCATGCCGGCTTCGCTCGAACCGGTTCGCTCCAGGTGTCCGCGCTTCAAATGGATGGTTTCGTCGTCGGACTCAGTTTATCGCGCGCCGTTCGCGCTGCCGAGAATAGCCCCGCGTGCAGGGCCGGTTCGTCGTGACGCAGCGAATCGATGCCGCGCGCGGCGAGACGTTCGGCGATCGTGCGAATCGGGCGGGTCGTCGCGGAGCTCGATGGGCATCCGCGCATCGAGCCGATCGAGGCGTGCATGAGGAAATCGTAGACGGCGTCGGCACAAGGCTGGAACAATAGCGGGGCGTCACGGCGGACGGGCTCGATCGGCAGCGTGGGCAAATCAGCTGCTCGAATCGTGAATGCCGCCGCCGGGCGGAGTGCGTTGAACCGCGCGGCCGGGCGGCTTTCCGGCCGGCTAGGGGTTAACCTTCTGCTAGAATGTGACGCTTTCAGCCTTGTCCGCTTGCTCTGCCCGTTTCGCGTCTCCTGGCGCCGCATCGTGCGCCGTAGCGACCGGACCGCCGAGCTTCCGGGCCTCAAGCGCGCCCCGCTTTCTGACTCTGTCTCCGGACTCGACATGACGACCCCGTCTCCCGCACCCACTTCCCTGATGGCCAACGCGATCCGCGCGTTGTCCATGGACGCCGTTCAAAAGGCGAACTCCGGCCACCCCGGCATGCCGATGGGCATGGCCGAAATCGCCGTTGCCCTGTGGTCGCGTCATCTGCGCCATAACCCGAAGAACCCGCAATGGGCCGATCGCGACCGCTTCGTGCTGTCGAACGGTCACGGCTCGATGCTGCTGTACTCGCTGCTGCATCTGACCGGCTACGATCTGCCGATGGAAGAGCTGAAGAACTTCCGCCAGCTCCATTCGAAGACGCCGGGTCACCCGGAATACGGCATCACGCCGGGCGTCGAGACGACCACCGGTCCGCTCGGACAGGGCCTCGCGAATGCGGTCGGCATGGCGCTCGCCGAGTCCCTGCTCGCCACCGAATTCAATAAGCCCGACGCGAAGATCGTCGACCACCACACGTATGTGTTCGTCGGCGACGGCTGCCTGATGGAAGGCATCTCGCACGAAGCCTGTTCGCTCGCAGGCGTGCTGAAACTGAACAAGCTGATCGCGTTCTACGACGACAACGGCATCTCGATCGACGGCGAAGTGGTGCACTGGTTCCACGACGACACGCCGAAGCGCTTTGAAGCGTACGGCTGGAACGTGATCCCGAACGTGGTCGGCCATGACGTCGACGCGGTCGACGCGGCGATCAAGCAGGCGAAGCAGTCGGACAAGCCGACGCTGATCTGCTGCAAGACCGTGATCGGTGAAGGCGCGCCGACCAAGGCGGGCTCGCACGACTCGCACGGCGCGCCGCTCGGCGACAAGGAAATCGCGGCAACACGCGAAGCGATCGGCTGGAAGTGGGAGCCGTTCGTGATTCCGCAGGAAGTGTACGCGGCATGGGATGCGAAGGATGCGGGCGGGCGCCTCGAATCCGAGTGGGACAAGGCGTTCGCCGCCTACGCGGCCAAGTATCCGCAGGAAGCGGCCGAGTTCAAGCGCCGCAGCGCGAAGCAGCTGCCGGCCGACTGGAAGGACAAGGCAAAGGCGATCATCGCCGGCGCGAACGAACGCGCCGAGACCGTCGCGACGCGTAAGGCGTCGCAGCAGGCCATCGAAGGCCTGTCGGCCGCGCTGCCCGAACTGCTCGGCGGCTCCGCCGACCTGACCGGCTCGAACCTGACCAACTGGAAGGCCGCGAAGCCGGTGCGCGTGAACGCCGAAGGCCGTGCCGCCGGCAACTACGTGAACTACGGCGTGCGCGAATTCGGCATGAGCGCCGCGATCAACGGCGTCGCGCTGCATGGCGGCTACAAGGCATTCGGCGGCACGTTCCTGACGTTCTCGGACTACAGCCGCAACGCGCTGCGTGTCGCCGCGCTGATGAAATCGCAGTCGATCTTCGTGTTCACGCACGACTCGATCGGTCTCGGCGAAGACGGCCCGACCCACCAGTCGATCGAACACGTCGCGAGCCTGCGCCTGATTCCGAATTTGCAAACGTGGCGTCCGGCCGATACGGTCGAAACCGCGGTGGCCTGGACCCATGCGATCGAACATGAAGGTCCGTCGTGCCTGATCTTCAGCCGTCAGAACCTGCAGTTCAACGAGCGTACCGACGCGCAGATCGCCAACATCGAGAAGGGCGGCTACGTGCTGCGCGACTGGGACGAAGAGATCGTCGCGCGTAAGATCATCCTGATCGCGACGGGCTCCGAAGTCGAACTGGCGATGAAGGCCGTCGAGCCGCTCGCGCGCGAAGGCATTGCCGCACGCGTCGTGTCGATGCCGTCGACGACCGTGTTCGACAAGCAGGACGCCGAGTACCGCGAACGCGTGCTGCCGCACGGCGTGCGCCGCGTCGCGATCGAAGCGGGCGTGTCGGATTTCTGGCGCAAGTACGTGGGTCTGGAAGGTGGCGTGGTCGGCATCGACACGTTCGGCGAATCGGCCCCGGCAGGTGTGCTGTTCAAGCATTTCGGTTTCACCGTCGAGCACGTGGTGGCGACGGTCAAGGCCGCTCTCGGCTGATGGTTGCGTCGCGTTGCCGTCGCGCCCCTCGTGGTTGCGCGGGGCAACGCACCGAACCGGATGTCCGACCAGGCGAACATAAACGGATTTTTTAGCCATCAGGAGATACATCATGACGATTCGCGTCGCAATCAACGGCTACGGCCGGATCGGCCGCAATACCCTGCGCGCCTTCTATGAAAACGGCAAGAAGCACGATATCGAAATCGTCGCCATCAACGATCTGGGCGATGCGAAGACCAACGCCCACCTGACGCAATACGACACCGCGCACGGCAAGTTCCCGGGTCAGGTGTCGGTGGACGGCGACTACCTCGTCGTGAACGGCGACAAGATCCGCGTGCTGGCGAACCGCAACCCGGCTGAACTCCCGTGGGGCGAGCTGGGCGTCGACGTCGTGATGGAGTGCACGGGCTTTTTCACGACCAAGGAAAAGGCCAGCGCGCACATCAAGGGCGGAGCGAAGAAGGTCATCATCTCGGCGCCGGGCGGCAAGGATGTCGACGCGACCGTCGTCTACGGCGTGAACCACAACGTACTGAAGGCATCGGACACGGTCATCTCGAACGCATCGTGCACGACCAACTGCCTCGCGCCGCTGGTCAAGCCGCTGAACGACAAGATCGGTCTCGTGAATGGCCTGATGACGACGATCCACGCGTACACGAACGACCAGGTTCTGACCGACGTGTACCACGAAGACCTGCGCCGCGCGCGTTCGGCCACGCATAGCCAGATCCCGACCAAGACCGGTGCGGCATCGGCGGTCGGCCTCGTGCTGCCGGAATTGAACGGCAAGCTGGACGGCTACGCAATCCGCGTCCCGACGATCAACGTGTCGGTCGTCGACCTGTCGTTCATCGCCGCGCGCGACACGACGGTCGAGGAAGTCAACGCGATCATGAAGGAAGCGTCGGAAGGCGCACTGAAGGGCGTTCTCGGTTACAACGACGCACCGCTCGTGTCGATCGACTACAACCACAACCCGGCTTCGTCGACGTTCGACTCGACGCTGACCAAGGTGTCGGGCCGTCTCGTGAAGGTGTCGAGCTGGTACGACAACGAGTGGGGCTTCTCGAACCGCATGCTGGACACGGCTGTGGCGCTCGCGAACGCGAAGTAAGTTTCGGTTTTCACGCTGCATGAAAAAGCCGCTCCTCGGAGCGGCTTTTTTTCGTCCGCGGTATCGGCGCGACGGCTACGGCGTCGGGAAATAGACGCCCGCGCGCTGCGCGGCGTTCGCGATGTGCGTCTCGATCGCCTTGCCCGCCGCGAGCGAATCGCGGGCCTTCAGCGCGTCGAGAATCGCGCGATGCTCGGTGTAGGTGGATAGCACCCGCTCGCGCCGGTAGAACGGCATGCGCTGGCTTTCCTTCATGATTTCGGCGCTGCTGCGCAGGATCGACTCGATCGCGGCATTGCCCGCGATGCTGACGATGCGCATATGGAACGCGTAGTCGAGTCGCGCCGCTTCGTCGAGCTCCTCGCAGGCGAGCGCGCTTTGCATCGCGGTGACGTTTTCCTCGAGCCACGCCAGGTCGTCGTTGGTGACCGCGAGCACCGCCATGCGCGCAACGAAGCCTTCGAGCGCGTAGCGCATCTGATACGTGTCGGGCAGCGACGACTGCTCGGCGAAACGCCACGCCTGAGCGGTTTTCGCTTGCGCGCTTTCCACGTACACGCCCTTGCCGGGCCGGATTACCAGCAGGCCGAGCGCTTCGAGCGTGGAGAGCGCTTCGCGCAGTGACGCGCGGCTGATCGACAGTTCATCGGATAGCTGGCGCTGCGCCGGCAGCAGGCTGCCCACCGGATAGACGCCCGCTTCGATGCGTTCGCGGATGGTCGCGATGGCCGCGTCGGTGACGGTGTGCGGGACGTTTTTCATAAAAGCTCGCTTGGTGGCGTGGTCTGACCGCAATTCTAATACGCGGTCGAAAACGGCGCGCCGCACAACGTCCGAGATCCTGAATCCGACCCGAAATCGCCGAAAAAACAGCGGGTAAACACTGTTCGATCAATCCTTGACGGGACTATATCGGCTTCCTACTATTCGCCATAACAGCACTGGTCGGACCAGTCTGAACAGAAGTGACCGAGACAACCATCCGCAGGAGGAAGCCGTGTCGAAATTCTTCAATTCGCTATTTGGCCGGGTCGTGATAGCGCTCGTGGTCGGCATCGTGCTCGGTGCCGTGTTTCCGCATTTCGCGCAGTCCTTGCGGCCGCTTGGCGACGGTTTTCTCAAGCTGATCAAGATGGTGATCGGACCGATCGTGTTCTGCGTGGTGGTGAGCGGTATGGCGCATGCGGGCGATCTGCGCAAGGTCGGCCGCGTCGGCTTGAAGTCGGTGATCTACTTCGAGGCGATGACGACGATCGCGCTCGTGATCGGCGCGGTGCTCGCTTACGCGACGCGTCCGGGCGCCGGCATGAACGTGAACCTGAGTTCGCTCGATGCGGCGTCGCTCACGACCTATACCGAGCACGCGAAGAGCCTGAAGGACACCGCCGGCTTTCTGCTGAAGATCATCCCCGACACGGCGATCAACGCGTTCGCAACCGGCGACATCCTGCAGATCCTCGTGTTCTCGGTGCTGTTCGGCTCGGCGCTGTCGCTGCTCGGCAAGCGCGCGCAGCGCGTGAGCGGGTTGATCGATGAGCTGTCGCAGGTGTTCTTCCGCGTGATGGGCTTCATCATCAAGCTCGCGCCGCTCGGCGTGCTCGGCGCGATCGCGTTTACGACCGGCACCTACGGCGTCGAGTCGCTGAAGCAACTCGGCATGCTCGTGCTGGTGTTCTACGCGAGCTGCGTGGTGTTCGTCGTGCTCGTGCTCGGCGCGGTGATGCGGCTCGCCGGCTTCAGCATCTTGAAGCTGATCCGCTATCTGCGCGAAGAACTGTCGATCGTGCTCGGCACCGCGTCGTCCGACGCTGTGCTGCCGCAGATCATGCGCAAGCTCGAGTGGATGGGCGTCAAGGATTCGACGGTCGGTCTCGTCATTCCGACCGGCTACTCGTTCAACCTCGACGGCTTCTCGATCTATCTGACCCTTGCGGTGCTGTTCATCGCTCAGGCGACCAACACCCCGCTGTCTATTCATGACCTGATCGTCGTCGTGCTGGTGTCGCTGGTGACGTCGAAGGGCGCGCACGGCATACCCGGCTCGGCGATCGTGATTCTCGCTGCGACGCTCTCCGCGATTCCCGCGATTCCGGTGCTCGGCCTCGTGCTGATTCTGCCGGTCGACTGGTTCGTCGGCATCGCCCGCGCGCTGACCAACCTGATCGGCAACTGCGTCGCGACGGTGGTGGTCGCCGTGTGGGAAAACGATATCGACAAGGCGCGCGCGCACCGCGTGCTGAATCGCGACGCGGCGCTGCGCTATGTGCCCGCTGTCGACGACACGCACGCCGAGCCGGGTGCGGGCGAACACGCGCCGGCAGTCTGACGGCGGCGCGTCGGCTCTGGTCTGACCGGACCAACCGACATCGTCTTTAGATAGAGTTTTTTCGCAAACCGGCGGCTGCCGTGGCGCCGCCGGCCGTTTCTGACTTCTTCGACACTGACCGACATCATGGCCAACCCGATCCTCGACCCGAACGCTCCCGCCTTCACCCGCCGCTACATGAACCTCGCCGATCCGCGCCTCGGCGCAAAGGCGCTGTTCGCGAGCGATGAATTCTTCGCGCCGAAAGAGCGCATGCTCGAGCCGCAGCCGGCGGTGTTCATCCCCGGCAAATACGACGACCACGGCAAGTGGATGGATGGCTGGGAGACGCGCCGCAAGCGTACGACCGGCCACGACCATTGCGTGATCCGTCTCGCGCGGCCGGGCGTCGTGCATGGCGTCGATCTCGATACGAGCCACTTCACCGGCAATTTCCCGCCGGCGGCGTCGATCGATGCCTGTCACAGCGCCGCTGACGTGCCGCCCGAGCACGCCGACTGGCAGCCGCTCGTGCCGGCGACGACGCTACAGGGCAACCAGCATCACTACGTTGAAGTGAAAGACGCTCGCCCGGTCACCCATCTGCGGGTGAATCTCTATCCGGACGGCGGGCTCGCCCGACTGCGCGTGTACGGCCAGCCGCAGCGGGACTGGAGCCGCGTCGAGCGCGGCACGCTGCTCGATCTCGCCGCGATCGAAAACGGCGCGTACCTCGTCGCCGCGAACAACCAGCATTTCGGGCCGGCCTCGCAGATGCTGATGCCAGGCCGCGGCGTGAACATGGGCGACGGCTGGGAAACCCGGCGGCGTCGCGAGCCGGGCAACGACTGGGCGATCGTCGCGCTCGCGCGGCCCGGCGTGATCCGCAAGATCGAAGTGGATACGGCGCACTTCAAGGGCAACTTCCCGGACCGCTGCTCGCTGCAGGCGGCATCGGTGACGGGCGGCACCGACGATTCTCTCGTCACCCAGGCGATGTTCTGGCCGGTGCTGCTCGGCGAACAGAAGCTGCAGATGGACCACGTGCACACGTTCACGGACGACCTCGCGGCGCTCGGGCCGGTCACGCACGTGCGCTTCAACATCTTCCCGGACGGCGGCGTGTCGCGCCTGCGTCTGTGGGGCGAGATCGCTTAACGCACGCAACATCAGGGAGCGGCACGCATGAAGATCCTGCAGATGGAACGCCTGACGCGCGCGGCTTTCGCGCCGTTCGGCGACGTGATCGAACTTGACGGCGCGCGTCATTTTCCCATCAATGGCGGCACCACCGAGCGCTATCACGACCTCGCGCGCGTCGACGTGGCGGAGCAGGTCGGCCGGCCGCTCGTCAATCTGTTTCGCGCGCAGCCGCGCGCGCTGCCCGTCGTGATCACGATGATGGAGCGGCATCCGCTCGGCAGCCAGGCTTTCATTCCCTTGCGCGCGGGCCGCTATCTGGTGGTGGTCGCGCCGGCCGGCGAGTTCGACGCCACGCGGATGCGCGCGTTCTGGACCGACGCGTGGCAAGGCGTCAATTACGCGAAAGGGGTTTGGCACCATCCGCTGCTCGCGCTGGATCGGGTCAGCGATTTCATCGTCGTCGATCGTGGCGGCGACGCGCCGAATTGCGACGAATTGCAGTTGGCCGAGCCGTGGCGGCTAGCCTTCGAGCCGAGCGTGGAGCTGGTCGGATAGCCGTATTTGCCGTCGCCTGAACAAAAAAACCCGACCGATTCTCATCGGCCGGGTCTTTCTTCTGGCTTGCCAGGCCGCGTATTCGCACGCGGCCCGCGATGCATCAGTGCTTACGATGCGGGCAATTTTCCTTCGTGCACGCCCCATACAGTGCCAGCGCATGCTCCTGCAGCTTGAAGCCGCGTGCCTTGGCGATGGACTGCTGACGACTTTCGATTTCGGGGTCGAAAAACTCTTCCACGAGCCCGCAATCGAGGCACACGAGGTGATCGTGGTGCGTCCCCTCGTTCAGCTCGAACACCGCCTTGCCCGACTCGAAATTGCTGCGCGAGAGCAGGCCGGCCTGCTCGAATTGCGTCAGCACGCGATACACGGTGGCGAGACCGATATCGAGTTCCTCGTGCAGGAGGTTGCGGTACACGTCTTCGGCGGTTAGATGACGTACCGGGCTGTGTTGGAAAATCTCAAGGATTTTGAGGCGCGGAAGGGTCGCCTTGAGCCCGATATTCTTGAGATCGGTTGGATTGGTCATGACAAGGGATCCCTAGAGTACAATGCTGGGCTCTCATAGTAATGTGTTTTGCCGTTCTGGTCATTTTCGATGGAATGAGCGCGGCCCGCAAGCGGGCCCGCACGGTGAGTGAAATGATTTCTAAATCTCAATTGATCTACCGGGGGAGCCGCATGCGGGGTACCTTGATCGCGGTTGCGACTGTCGCGGTTCTTGCCGGATGTTCCACGTACGACAGCCTGACCCAGCGCGTTGCCCAAAGCATTACGCCGTATCGGATTACGGTCGTGCAAGGCAACTTCGTGTCGCAGGAAATGGCGGGTCAGATGAAGGTCGGCATGACGCGCGCACAGGTGCGTCAGGTGCTCGGCACGCCGCTGTTGACCGACATGTTCCACGCGGATCGCTGGGATTACACGTTCTATTTCAAGCGTGGCAACACCTCGATCGTTCAGCAACGCGACTTCGTCGTGTTCTTCTCGGGCGACACCGTGACCCACTGGACGGGTGGCGAGGATCTGCCGACCAATCTCGAATTGCTGGCCGAAATCGACGGCGACCGCAGTGGCCGTCGCTCCAAGGCTACGCCGCCGAGCGCGGCGAGCGCGGCCGAGGCCGCCAGCGCCGCAGCCGCCGCAAGCGGGGCTGCCGCCGCGGCGCCGGTCACGGTGGACACGACGCGCTCGCCGTCGGTCGAAGGCGCCCAGCAGGCCGCCACGCCGTCCATGGACGCCAACGCGGAAGCTGCCCAGGCGGCCAATCGCGCGACCAGCGCGGTGTCTACGCCGAGCGGCGCGCCGTCCGTGCGTTCGGCCGTGCCGAGAGCAGGCGCTGGCGGCATCCCGACGCAAGGCCCGACGGCTGGTGGTCAGCCGCAGTTCCAGTTCAAACGGCCGCCGCCGCCGGCGCCGGAAAACGAGAGCAACCCGGTCGGCCCGACGGGCTCGCAAAGCGGCGACAGCTCGGCGCCGAACGCTTCGCCGTCAACGTCCGGAACGAGCAACTGATCCGCTTGTCGGTGTTGTGAGGCGGGCTGCGCGCAGCATGTGCGGTGCCGGCCAGATGTGTGTTCGTCCGGCGTCAGGCGAGGCCGGAAAGCGAGGCCGGAAATGCGCCGCTTGGGCCGCATGAACCTGTTGCCGCAGTGCGCCGCGGCTGTGGCTCGCCGCAGCGGGCGGTATCAGTCAGTCACCTGAGCGAGCCGTCCCGGTTGGCCGCGGGCGTTGACTTCAGCAGGGAGCCGCCCCGCCTTGTCGCAAGATCGTGCCGCCTGTCGCCGCTTGTCCCTATATCGACCGGGCGCATTCCCCGGCACACTGGTCGGTGCATTCGCCGGGCCGCGTTTGCCGGGCTCCATCCCGGTTGACTCTTTTCGAATCCTCATCGTCATGAAAATTGCCATTGCAGGCGCATCGGGCCGTATGGGCCGCATGCTGATCGAAACCGTCCTCAACGACGCCGACACGACGCTGTCCGGCGCGCTCTGCCGCACGGGCGCGGCGCAGCTTGGCCAGGACGCCGGCGCGTTCCTCGGCAAAGAGACCGGCGTGCTGCTGTCCGACGATATCGAACGCGTGTTTGCCGAATCCGACTACCTGATCGACTTCACACGCCCGGACGCGACGCTCGCGCATCTCGAAGCCGCGCAGCGCCATGGCGTGAAAATGGTCATCGGCACGACCGGCCTCGACAACGCGCAAAAAGCGCAGTTGCGCGCGGCGGCGCAGAAAATCGGCGTGGTGTTCGCGTCGAACATGAGCGTCGGCGTGAACGTTACGCTGAAACTGCTCGAATACGCGGCGCGGCACTTCTCGACCGGCTACGACATCGAGATCATCGAGGCGCATCATCGCCACAAGGTCGATGCGCCGTCCGGCACCGCGCTGACGATGGGCGAAGTGATCGCGGGCGCGCTCGGCCGCAATCTCGACGACTGCGCGGTCTATGGCCGCGAAGGCGTGACCGGCGAGCGCGATCCGTCGACGATCGGCTTCTCGGCGATTCGCGGCGGCGATATCGTCGGCGATCATACGGTGCTGTTCGCGGGCATCGGCGAGCGCATCGAGATCACGCACAAATCGGCGAGCCGCCTGTCATATGCACAAGGCGCGCTTCGTGCTGTACGCTTCCTCGAAGGCCACGACAACGGCTTCTTCGACATGCAGGACGTGCTCGGCCTGCGTTGAGCGAAGTTCGTTGCGCATAGGCGGGGCAGCGCATCCCGAGCGCGCCCTCCCGAAGTCACTTTCCTAAGGCGAGGTCAGATGGCAGGCAGCAGCGGCATCATCCATTACCTGCAAACGAGCGACGCAATCACGCATGCCGTCGCCTACGTGCTGCTGGCCATGTCGATTGCGAGCTGGTGTTTTCTGATCGTCAAGAGCTGGATTCTGGCGCGCGCGAAACGCCAGTCCTCGCGGGCGATCGCGCGCTTCTGGCAAGCGCCGACGCTCGCCGAAGGCGTCGCCATCCTGCGCCGCACCGACCGTGAGCGCGTGTTCGCGCCGCTCGCTGAAGCGGCGCTCAGTGCGGCCGAGGTCGACATTCCGGGCGCGCTGCTCGCGCGCGTCGAGCGCAGCGAACGGGTGCTGCGCGCGCTGCGCCAGGCGCTCGCCGCGTCGCAGCGGCGGCTCGAGTTCGGCCAGGTGCTGCTGGCGTCGGTGGGCAGCACCGCGCCGTTCGTCGGTCTGCTCGGCACCGTATGGGGCATCTATCACGCGCTCGGCAGCATCGCGGCGAGCGGGCAGGCGCAGATCGAGAACGTCGCGGGACCGGTCGGCGAGGCGCTGATCATGACCGCGTTCGGTCTGGTGGTCGCGATTCCGGCGGTGCTCGGCTACAACGTGCTGGGCCGCCTCGTGCGGCAATTGACCGAGGAGCTGGACGGTTTCGCGCACGATTTGCACGCGTACGTGTGCTCCCCCGAGCATGCGCCGACGCCGCCCCGCGCGCAGCAGGCGGCGCACGAGGCGCACCGCTGACGCTTGGCGTGCGGCGGGCAGGGCCAAGCTCAGACGCAAGGAGGCGACATGGCATTCGGCGGACTCGAGAAGAAGCAGACGGCCGCGCCGATGGCCGAGATCAACATGACGCCGCTTATTGACGTGATGCTGGTGCTGCTGGTGATTTTCATCATTACCGCGCCGCTGTTCTCGCACGCGATCCGGCTCGATCTGCCGAAGGTCGCGGCGGCGCCCGCGCGCCAGACCCCGCGGACCATCTCCCTGTCGATCGACGGCGCCGGCAAGCTCTACTGGAACGGCAAGCCGATCACGCTCGCGCAGATGCGCATGCAGTTCGCCGAGGCCGGCAAGCAGGCGGCCCAGCCGGACATCCAGCTGCGCGCGGAGCGCTCGACGCGCTACGAAGTCATTGCGCAGGTGATGGGCGCCGCGCAGCAGGCGGGGCTCGAGCGGATCGGCTTCGTGACGGACCCGCCGCCGCCCGCCGCGCAGCACTGAGCATCACAGGGCGCTGGCGGGCGCGCAGCGCGTCGACGAATCCGGCATACCCCGCCCCGCACCGTGCCGCGCGTAGCGGCGCACCCGTCCGCGAACGGTATAATCAGCCCTTTCCCCGCCAAAGGGGAAACGACGCAACGACATTCTGCAGAGCACCGGGCCGGTGCGAAAGCACCGAACCTAGCGATCCCATCACACCATGCACGAAAAATACGTTCCCTCCGACGTCGAAGCCGCCGCGCAAGGGCAATGGCGCGCCATCGACGCCTACAAGACGACGGAAACCACCGACAAGCCCAAGTTCTACTGCGTCTCGATGCTGCCGTATCCGTCGGGCAAGCTGCACATGGGGCACGTGCGCAACTACACGATCAACGACGTGATGTACCGCTATCTGCGGATGAACGGCTACAACGTTCTGATGCCGATGGGTTGGGACGCGTTCGGCATGCCGGCGGAAAACGCCGCGATGGCCAACAACGTGCCGCCCGCGCAGTGGACCTACGACAACATCGCTTACATGAAGAAGCAGATGCAGTCGATGGGTCTCGCGATCGACTGGTCGCGCGAAGTCGCGACCTGCAGCCCCGACTACTACAAGTGGAACCAGTGGCTGTTTCTGAAGATGCTCGAAAAGGGCATCGCGTACAAGAAAACCGGCACCGTGAACTGGGACCCGGTCGACCAGACCGTGCTCGCGAACGAGCAGGTGATCGACGGGCGCGGCTGGCGCTCGGGTGCGCTCGTCGAAAAGCGCGAAATCCCGATGTACTACATGCGCATCACGCAGTACGCCGATGAGCTGCTGAACGATCTCGACGGCCTCGGCTGGCCCGAGCGCGTGAAGATCATGCAGCAGAACTGGATCGGCAAGAGTTTTGGCGTGAACTTCGGCTTCCCGTATGAAATCGACGGTGAGCAGAAGCTGCTGCGCGTGTTCACGACGCGCGCCGACACGATCATGGGCGTCACGTTCTGCGCGATCGCCGCAGAGCATCCGCTCGCCACGCGTCTCGCGCAAGACAAGCCGGAACTGCAGGCGTTCATCGACGAATGCAAGCGCGGCGGCGTCGCCGAAGCCGACGTCGCGACGATGGAAAAGAAGGGCATGGCCACCGGCTTCTACGTCACGCATCCGCTGACGCACGAGCAGGTCGAGGTGTGGATCGGCAACTACGTGCTGATGACTTACGGCGAAGGTGCGGTGATGGGCGTGCCGGCGCACGATGAGCGCGACTTCGCGTTCGTGAAGAAGTACGGTCTGCCGGTGAAGCAGGTGGTCGCGGTCGAGGGCAAGGAGTTTTCGACTGAAGCCTGGGCGGAGTGGTACGGCGAGAAGACCGGCACGCTGGTGAACAGCGGCAAGTACGACGGCCTCGCGTACGACGAAGCGGTGGACCGCATCGCCGCCGATCTTAAGGAACTCGGCCTCGGTGACAAGCAGATCACGTGGCGTCTGCGTGACTGGGGCGTGTCGCGCCAGCGTTACTGGGGCACGCCGATTCCGATCATCCACTGCCCGAAGTGCGGCGACGTGCCGGTGCCGGAAAAAGACCTGCCGGTCGTGCTGCCGGAAGACCTCGTGCCGGACGGCACGGGCAATCCGCTCGCGAAGTCCGAAGCGTTCCTGAACTGCACGTGCCCGAGCTGCGGCGGCGCGGCGAAGCGCGAAACCGACACGATGGACACCTTCGTCGATTCGTCGTGGTACTTCTATCGCTACGCGTCGCCGGATGCGAAGACGATGGTCGACGAGCGCACCGATTACTGGGCGCCGATGGATCAGTACATCGGCGGTATCGAACACGCGATCCTGCACCTGTTGTACTCGCGTTTCTGGGCGAAGGTGATGCGCGACCTCGGCCTCGTGAAGTTCGGCGAACCGGCGAAGAACCTGCTCACGCAGGGCATGGTGCTCAACGAAACCTACTACCGCGAAACCGAAGCGGGCAAGAAGACCTGGTACAACCCGGCGGACGTCACCGTCTCGTTCGACGACAAGGGCCGCCCGGTCGGCGCGGTGCTGAACGCCGACGGCGAGCCGGTCGTGCTCGGCGGCGTCGAGAAAATGTCGAAGTCGAAGAACAACGGCGTCGACCCGCAGATGCTGATCGATCAGCACGGCGCGGACACCGCGCGTCTGTTCGTGATGTTCGCGGCTCCGCCCGAGCAGCAGCTCGAGTGGTCGGGTTCGGGCGTCGAAGGCGCGAGCCGCTTTCTGCGTCGCGTGTGGAACTTCGGCTACACGAACGAAGCCGCGCTGCGCACGGGCGGCCAGTTGGACGCCGCACAATTCAACGACGCCGACAAGGCGCTGCGTCGTGAAATCTATAGCGTGCTGAAGCAGGCCGATTTCGACTATCAGCGTCTGCAGTACAACACGGTGGTATCGGCCGCGATGAAGATGCTCAACGCGCTCGATGGCGCGAAGGGCGCGCAGACGGCCGTGCTGCGTGAAACTTACGGCGTGATGCTGCGTGTACTGTATCCGGTCGTGCCGCACCTGACGTTCCAGCTGTGGCAGGAGCTCGGCTATGCCGACGAATTCGGCCCGCTGCTCGACGCGCCGTGGCCGAAGGTCGACGAGAAGGCGCTCGAACAGGCCGAGATCGAACTCGTGCTGCAGGTGAACGGCAAGGTACGCGGCGCGATCACGGTCGCGAAGGACGCATCGCGCGACGCGATCGAGCAGCAAGCGGCCGCGCACGAAATGGTAGCGAAGTTCAGCGAAGGCAAGGCGCCGAAGAAGATCATCGTGGTGCCGGGCCGTCTCGTGAACGTGGTCGTTTGACGTTCTGAGCCCTCATCCGGCAGATGGAGCGCCGCCCGTCCGGCGGCGTTCCTCGGCATTGCGAATCCACTGCGAACCGGGAGCGAATGTGACTCGCAGATCGTTTTTGACGCTCGCTTGCAGCGTAATGATGTTGTCGGCCTGCGGCTTCCAGTTGCGCGGCCAGCAGGACTACGCGTTCAAGCGCCTCTATGTGTCCGGCGGCTCGCCCGCGGCCATCGCGCGCTTCACGCGCATCGTGCAGGGCGGCAGCGACACCGTGGTGGTCAACTCGGTCGCCAATGCCGACGCGATCCTGCAAATCACGCAGAACCGCAACCTCAGCACGCTGACGCTGAATTCGCTGGGCGTCGTCGCCGAGTATCAGCTGAATCTGCAGATGACCTACACGCTGACCGGCAAGGACGGCACCGTGCTGATTCCGGGCAGCGTGATCGCGCTGAACCGCGCGATGACCTATAGCGACCAGTTCTCGCAGGCGAAGGCCGCCGAGTCCGACATCCTGTTCGCCGACATGGAAAACGACGCGGTCGATCAGCTGATCCGCCGTCTCGGCGTGGTGCGCTCGCTGCATCCGACGCCGGCCGAGGCCGTGCCGGGCATCGTGCCGCGCGCGCCGCTGCCGCCGCCGCCGCTGTGAGCATCGCGCCGTTCGTGAGTCGTCGAATCTCATCCATCCCGTCAACCGCCAGCCATGCAACTGCGACCTGACGCGCTCGAAGCGCATCTCGCCAAAGGCCTCGCCGGACTGTACGTCGTGTACGGCGACGAGCACCTGCTCGCGCAGGAAGCGTGCGACCGCATCCGCGCGGCGGCGCGCGCGGCAGGCTTCACCGATCGCTCGGTGTTCACGGCCGAGCGCTATTTCGACTGGAGCTCGCTGCTCGGCGCGAGCCAGTCGATGTCGCTGTTCGGCGACCGTCAACTGGTCGAATTGCGCATTCCATCCGGCAAGCCCGGCAAGGAAGGCGCCGACGCGCTGAAGGCCCTGGCATCCACCGTCAACGACGACGTGCTAACGATGATCACGCTGCCGCGTCTCGATGCGGCCACGCAGAAGTCGGCATGGTTCACCGCGCTCGCCGATGCGGGCGTCGCGCTGAAGATCGATCCGGTCGAGCGCGCGCAGCTGCCGAACTGGGTCGGACAGCGGCTCGCGGCCCAGGGTCAGCGCGTTGCAGCCGGCGAGGAAGGGCGGCGCGCGCTCGCGTTCATCGCCGAGCGCGTCGAGGGCAATCTGCTCGCCGCGCATCAGGAAATCCAGAAGCTCGGGCTGCTGTATCCGAGCGGCTCGCTGAGCTTCGATCAGGTGCAGGACGCGGTGCTCAACGTCGCGCGTTACGACGTGTTCAAGCTCAATGAGGCGATGCTCGCGGGCGACGTCGGCCGTCTCGCGCGCATGCTCGACGGCCTGCGCGGTGAAGGCGAGGCTGCGGTGCTCGTGCTGTGGGCCGTTGTCGAGGAAGTGCGCACGCTGTTGCGGATCAAGCGCGGCGTCGCGGCCGGCAAGCCGCTCGCGATGCTCACCCGCGAGAACCGCGTGTGGGGTCCGCGCGAACGGCTGATCGGACCGGCGCTGTCGCGTGTCAGCGAAGCGGCGCTCGAGAAGGCGCTCGCGCTGGCGGCGCGGCTCGACCGGCAGGTCAAGGGCTTGTCGGGCGGCACGCCGGGCAATCATCGAAACGATCCGCCGCCCGATCCGTGGGACGGCCTGTTCGAACTCGCAATGACGGTGGCCGCGCCAAAACCGTCGGCGGTGTCGCCAGTGCCGCCGCCGCGACCTCGGGCGCCGACTGCGGCGCCAGCGCGGCGGCCAATCTAAGCAGCCGGGCGCGGGCGAGTTCCGGCGGCGATTGCAATCGCACAGCAACCGTCAATCGCGTCAAATGCAGACCACCGTGTTTGCCATGCCACGGGCTCAACACAACGCAACGGCAAACCCCGCGACAGCACAGCGCACCCGCTGCCCCCTCGCGAGCAAAGCCCCGGTACCCGACTTACAATCGTTTGATCTTTCGCTAATCTTGCCCGACCACCGCACGCCAACGTGCGGGCATCACGAGAATGACCATGGATATCGACCAGTACATGACCGACCTCGGCCAACGCGCTCGCCAGGCTTCGCGCGCGATGGCGCGGGCGTCGACCGCCGCGAAGAATGCGGCGCTTGCAGCCGTTGCCGAGGCGATCGAGCGCGATGCCGATCTGCTGAAGGCCGCCAACGCGCGCGACCTCGAACGCGCCCGCGGCAAGGGCCACGACGCCGCATTCATCGACCGTCTGACGCTGTCCGACAAGGCGCTCAAGACGATGGTCGAAGGCCTGCGCCAGGTCGCGGCGCTGGCCGATCCGATCGGTGAAATCAGCAATCTGAAGCATCGACCGAGCGGCATCCAGGTCGGCCAGATGCGTGTGCCGCTCGGCGTGATCGGCATCATCTACGAATCGCGCCCGAACGTGACGATTGACGCGGCCGCGCTGTGCCTGAAGTCCGGCAACGCGACCATTCTGCGCGGCGGCTCGGAAGCGCTCGAATGCAATACCGCGCTCGCCAGGCTGATCGGCGAAGGGCTCGAAGCAGCCGGTCTGCCGCAGGACGCGGTGCAGGTAGTCGCGACGCCGGACCGCGCGGCGGTCGGCAAGCTGATCACGATGACCGAATACGTCGACGTGATCGTGCCGCGCGGCGGCAAGAGTTTGATCGAGCGTCTGATGAACGAAGCGCGCGTGCCGATGATCAAGCACCTCGACGGCATCTGCCACGTCTATGTCGACGATCGCGCGGACCTGGCGAAGGCGCTCAACGTCTGCGACAACGCGAAGACGCACCGCTACGGCACCTGCAACACGATGGAAACGCTGCTGGTCGCGCGCGGCATCGCGGCCGAAGTGCTGCCGCCGCTTGGGCAATTGTATCGAGGCAAGGACGTCGAGCTGCGCGTCGATGCGGCGGCGCGCGCGGTGCTGGCCGATGCGGGCGTCGGCCCGCTCGTCGACGCGATCGAGGAAGACTGGCGCACCGAATATCTGGCGCCGGTGCTCGCGATCAAGGTGGTCGACGGCATCGACGCGGCGATCGAGCACATCAACACTTATAGCTCGCAGCACACCGATGCGATCGTTACCGAAGACCACGACCGCGCGATGCGCTTCCTGCGCGAAGTCGATTCGGCGAGCGTGATGGTCAACGCGTCGACGCGTTTCGCGGACGGCTTCGAGTTCGGTCTCGGCGCCGAGATCGGCATCTCGAACGACAAGCTGCACGCGCGCGGCCCGGTCGGACTGGAAGGGCTGACTTCGCTGAAGTACATCGTGCTCGGGCACGGCGAAGGTCGTCAATAAGCGCGCATCGAAGCACCGCCACAACGAACACAACAACAAGAACCACAAGGACCCCCCGATGCTTTGGGTAAAGACGTTTCACATCGTGTTGATTGCCTCCTGGTTTGCCGGCCTGTTCTATCTGCCGCGCATCTTCGTCAATCTGGCGATGGAAACGGAACCCGCCGCGACGGCGCGTCTTCTGCTGATGGCGCGCAAGCTGTTCCGCTTCATGAGCTTCATCGCGGTGCCCGCGATCGCGTGCGGCTTGTGGTTGTGGCTCGTGATCGGCATCGGCAGCGGTCAGGGCTGGATCCACGCGAAGGTCGGCGTGGTCGTGCTGCTCGTCATCTATCACGCGTATTGCGGCGTGCTGCTGCGCAGGTTCGAGCGCGGCCAGAATCGCCGCTCGGACAAGTGGTATCGGATGTTCAACGAGCTGCCGGTGCTCGGTATGCTCGCGGCGGTTGCGCTGGTGGTGATCAAGCCGTTCTGAGCGGCTGACGGCGTTAAGCAGGACGCTGGAAAAGACAAAAGGGCGGTGTGCCGGTTGAATGACACACCGCCCTTTTGCGTTTCTTATCGGAGCGGATTACCCCTGTGAGTCCACCCGCCGCCGGTGTATCACTTCCTTCGTCTGCGCGAGCTTCTCCGCCAGTTCGGGCCCGCGGCTCAGCGCGACGCCGACCGCCAGAATGTCGCCGATCGCCAGATGCGACACGCGCGAGGTCATCGGCGAAAAGATGTCGGTGTCTTCGTCGACGTTCGCGAAGAGTCCCACGGTCGCGAGCCGGGCGAGCGGCGAGTTGCCGTGCGTGATCGCGATCACCTTCGCGCCTGCGTTCAGCGCGGCCCTCGCGGCATCGATGATGTCGCGCGTGCGGCCGGTGTTGGAAATCGCGACGACCACGTCCCCCGGCCCGAGCAGCGCGGCCGACATCAGAAATGTGTGTGGGTCCGAATACGCGACGCTCGGCATGCCGAGCCGGAAGAACTTGTGCTGCACGTCGAGCGCGGCGATGCCCGAGCCGCCCGCGCCATAGAACTCGATGCGCTTCGCCTGCGCGAGTATGTCGATCGCCGCCGCGACGCTATCCGAAGACAGATTGTTGCGCACCTGAATCAGCGCGCCGATGGTCCGGTCGAGCACCTTCGCGGCGACGCCCGGCGTCGGCTCGTCGGGCCGCACGTCGCGATAGACGGCGGGCACTTCGCTGGCGATGCCCTGTGCAAGCCGGATCTTGAATTCGCGAAAGCCGGAAAAACCGAGCGCGTGACAGAAGCGCGCGATCGTCGGCTGACTCACGCCGGCGCGCGCGGCGACCTCGGTCATCGACAGATCGAGCACCTCGCGCGGCGCCTCGATCACATAATCGGCCAGCTTGCGCTCGGACGGGCGCAGCTGGTCACGCATCTCTTCCACCTGGGACAGCATCATCGGAAAACTCGCACTATGCTGAAGAACGTGTGGACTATATCCGATTGGTCGTTGGCGCACAAAAGCTAGGTACAAAAACTACAAATCGGCGCGTAAGTGTATTCCCTGGGTTTCGGCTGCAAAGCGCCGAGACGCCGCCAATTGGGCGACTCGGCGATTCGCGCGATGCGGCACCGCAACAGTGGTCGTAATTGCGATCATGTAGTTTTTCTACTAATATGGCGTTGGTTCGATATCACAACCCCGCGATACCGCCTGGTGTCATGCGTGCGCCTGCCGCCAGCGACGAAGGAGCTCCGATGGTTTCCCCGCATTCGCAATTGTTGAAGGTCACGCAACGCGTGATCGAGCGCAGCAAGCCCACGCGTGAAGCGTATCTGGCCCGCATCCAGCATGCGCAGGGGCGCTTTCCGGCACGCGGCGCGTTGTCGTGCGCGAACCTCGCCCACGGTTTCGCCGGTCTCGAAGGCAACGACAAGCTCGTGATCAAGCAGATCCGCGAGCCGAACATCGGCATCGTGTCGTCCTACAACGAGATGCTGTCGGCGCACGCGCCGTACAAAAACTACCCGGACATCATCAAGCAGGCCGCGCGCGAAAACGGCGGCGTCGCGCAATTCGCGGGCGGCGTGCCGGCGATGTGCGACGGCATCACGCAGGGCAACGCGGGCATGGAGCTGTCGCTGTTCTCGCGCGAAGTGATCGCGATGAGCACGGCCGTCGCGCTCACCCACAACATGTTCGACGCCGCGCTGTGCCTCGGCATCTGCGACAAGATCGTGCCGGGCCTGCTGATCGGCGCGCTGCAATTCGGCCATCTGCCGACCATCTTCGTGCCGGCCGGTCCGATGACGAGCGGCCTGTCCAACGACGACAAAGCCAAGACGCGCCAGCAGTTCGCGACTGGCCAATGCGGCCGCGAAGCGCTGCTCGAAGCGGAAGCGGCCGCGTATCACAGCCACGGCACCTGCACGTTCTACGGCACCGCGAACAGCAATCAGATGCTGATGGAAGTGATGGGCCTGCATCTGCCGGGCTCGGCCTTCGTGCATCCGCACACGCCGCTGCGCGACGCGCTGACCGCCCAGGCCGCGCGCCGCGTGCTCGACCTGACGGTCGAGCGCGGCCAATACATGCCGATCGGCCATGTGATCGACGAGAAGGCGATCGTCAACGGCATCGTCGCGCTGCTGGCAACCGGCGGCTCGACCAATCACACGCTGCACCTCGTCGCGATCGCGCGCGCGGCCGGCATCGTGATCGACTGGGACGACTTCGACACGCTGTCGCAGGCGGTGCCGCTGCTCGCGAAGATCTATCCGAACGGCAAGGCCGACGTGAATCACTTCCACGCGGCGGGCGGCGTCGCGTTCCTCGTGCGCAATCTGCTCGAAGGCGGTCTGCTGCATGAAGACGTGAACACGGTCGCGGGCAAGGGCCTGAAGCGCTACACCGAGGAGCCCAAGCTGCTCGACGGCAAACTGCAATGGGTCGCGGGCGTCGAGGCGAGCGCGGATACCGCGGTGCTGCGCGGCATCCAGGAGCCGTTCCAGCCGGACGGCGGCCTGCGTCTGATGCAGGGCAAGCTCGGCCGCGGCGTGATCAAGATCTCGGCGGTCGCGGCGCAGCATCGCAAGGTGAAGGCGCCGGCAATCGTGTTCGATTCGCAGGAAGCGGTGCAGGAAGCATTCGACAAGGGCGAGCTCAAGCGCGACTTCATCGCGGTGGTGCGCTTCCAGGGCGCCCGTGCAAACGGCATGCCCGAGTTGCATCGTTTGACGCCGCTGCTCGGTGTGTTGCAGGATCAGGGTTTCCATGTCGCTCTGGTGACCGACGGCCGTATGTCGGGCGCGTCGGGCAAAGTGCCGGCGGTCATTCATGTTTCGCCGGAAGCGTTGCTGCAAGGCCCGCTCGGCAAGGTCCGCACGGGCGACACGCTGGTCATCGACGCCGAAGCGGGCGTGCTCGACATCGAGATCGACGCAGCTGAATGGGCCGCGCGTCCGAACGCCGAGCCGCTGCATCAGGCGGACAACGAAGCCGGCTTCGGCCGCGAGCTGTTCGGCGTGTTCCGTGCGGCGGCGGCGCCGGCGGAGCAAGGCGCGTCGGTGTTCGGCAAGCTGATCGGCGAGGGCGGCGCGCTCGACGGCCAGCACGGCCACGGCAGCCACCACAAGCACGGCGACAAGCACGCCCATCAATCCAGCAGCCATCACACGAGCACCGCGCAAGCCGGCGCGGCGCTGCAGAAACAAGGAGCCTGACTATGACGTCGAAAACAGTAAGCGATATCGTGCGCCTCGGCCCGGTGATTCCGGTGCTCGCGTTCGACACGGTCGAACAGGGCGAACACGTGTCGCGCGCGTTGCATGCGGGCGGAGTGAAGGTGCTCGAAATCACGCTGCGCACGCCGGCGGGCCTCGGCGCGATCGAGCGTGCGTGCGAGCTCGCCGACGACATCGTGGTCGGTGTCGGCACGATCACGAAGCCCGAACATTGCGCCCAGGCGAAGAAGGTGGGCGCGCAGTTCGGGGTGTCGCCGGGTCTGACCAAGGACATGCACCAGGCCGCGCAGGATGTCGGTCTGCCGCTGCTGCCCGGCGTGATGACCCCGTCGGACATCATCCTCGCGCTCGAGCTCGGCTACGAGATCGTCAAGTTCTTCCCCGCGCAGCAGGCCGGCGGCGTGCCGATGCTGCAGGCATTCCACGGTCCGTTCCCGGCGCTGAAGTTCTGCCCGACCGGCGGCATCACGCCAGAAAGCGCACCGCACTTCCTGTCGCTGCCGAACGTGGTCTGCGTCGGCGGTTCGTGGCTCACGCCGAAGGCCGCGCTCGCCGCGCAGAACTGGGATGAGGTGACGCGCCTTGCGCGCGCCGCGAGCCAGTTGGCGGCGCCCGCACACTAAGCCCCACGACTCACCAGCGCATCGGTTGACTGAGCCGGGCCCAGGAGTCTCGTCGATACAGCCGCATCAGGCTGTCGCGCCGAGACTCTTTTTTGCTTGATATGCGTGCTGGATTTGCGCGCGTTTTTGAAACAAACAGTAAAATTCAGCGTCCGCGCGGCCAGCCGGGTTTTCAGGCATCGCGCAGGTTGCCGTGAGACGAAGTGCCGGCCGCATCCGCACTCTGAAACCAATAAACCAAAGGAGGGGCTTCATGGAATCTGCCCACGGAAGCATGTTGCTGGTCTACGCGTTGATCGCGATCGCGTTGCTGATCTTCATGATCACGCGCCTGAAGGTCTATCCGTTTCTCGTTCTGATCATCGTGTCGTTGCTGCTGGGCCTCGTGGCCGGCATGCCGATGCAGACCATCGTCAAATCGTTCGAAACGGGTAACGGCAATACGCTCGGGCACATTGCCATCGTTGTCGGTCTCGGCACGATGCTCGGCAAGATGATGGCCGAATCGGGCGGCGCCGAGCGCGTCGCGACCACGCTGATCAACTGGTTCGGTGAGAAACACATTCACTGGGCGATGATGGTCGTCGCAATCATCGTCGGTTTGCCGGTGTTCTTCGAAGTCGGTTTCGTGCTGCTGATTCCGATCGCGTTCAACGTCGCCAAGCGCACCAACAAATCGCTGCTGCTGGTCGGCCTGCCGATGGTCGCGGGTCTGTCCGTCGTGCATGGGCTGATTCCGCCGCACCCGGCCGCGCTGCTCGCCGTGCAGGCGTATCACGCGGACATCGGCAAGACGATCGCCTATGGTCTGATCGTCGGCATCCCCTGCGCGATTGTCGCCGGTCCGCTGTTCGCTCTGCTGGTGAGCCGCCATATCCAGTTGCCGAAGGAAAATCCGCTTGCCGCGCAGTTTCTCAGTCACGACGCGAATAACGGCAACGGCGTGGCAACCAACACACCGAAGCGCGAACTGCCGGGCTTCGGCATCACGCTGGCCACGATCCTGTTGCCGGTGGTTCTGATGCTGGTCGGCAGCTGGGCCGACCTGGTGTTCGAACCGAAGACGCTGCCGAACGATCTGCTGCGCTTCTTCGGCAACACCGACGTCGCGCTGCTGACGGCCGTGCTGGTCAGCTTCTGGACCTTCGGCGCGAGCCGCGGCTTTAACCGCGAGCAGATCCAGAAGTTCTGCGGCGAGTGTTTGGCGCCGATCGCGGGTATTACACTGATCGTCGGTGCGGGCGGTGGTTTTGGCCGCGTGCTGTTGGATAGCGGCATTTCGAAAGAAATCACCAACGTTGCGACCGCGGTGCATCTGTCGCCGCTGCTGTTCGGCTGGATCGTCGCGGCGATGATCCGTCTCGCGACCGGTTCGGCCACCGTTGCGATGACGACCGCCTGCGGCATCGTCGCGCCGATCGCGGCGGCGGGCGCGGTGCAAGTGAAGCCGGAACTGATGGTGCTCGCGACCGGCTCGGGCTCGCTGATCTTCTCGCACGTGAACGACGGCGGCTTCTGGCTGATCAAGGAATATTTCGGCATGACGGTGGTGCAGACCTTCAAGACCTGGTCGCTCCTCGAAACCATCATTTCGATAATGGGGCTGGCCCTGACCTTCGCACTCGCGGCGGTCCTGTAAGGAGTTTCAAATGATTCTGATCGCAATGGGCGTGTCGGGCGCGGGCAAGTCTCTGATTGGCGAAATGCTGGCGGAGCGTCTGCATTGCACGTTCACCGACGGCGACGCGTTCCATAGCGCGGCGAACAAGGAGAAGATGCACCACGGCATTCCGCTCACCGACGAAGACCGCTGGCCGTGGCTGAAGACGATCCGCGCAGCGATCGAGGAAAAGCAGAAGGCGGGCGAGACGGCGGTGTTCACGTGTTCGTCGCTGAAGCGCTCGTATCGCGACATTCTGCGTGCCGGCGACAAGGACGTGTGCTTCGTCTACCTGAAGGGTTCGCGCGAGGTGCTCTCGGAGCGTCTCGGGCATCGCACCGGGCACTTCTTCGATCCGTCGCTGCTGCAAAGCCAGCTCGATACGCTCGAGGAGCCGGGTGACGATGAAGCGATCACGGTCAGCATCGATCTGACGCCGGAGCAGATCGTCGACGAGGCGCTCAGGCAGCTCGAAGCGCGCTGAGTCTTTGATCCCCTCGCGTTCCAGTTTCGAACGCGGGACGAAAAAAAGCCGCTCCTCGGAGCGGCTTTTTCTATGAGCCGAAGCTGGACCAGCCGATCAGCCGATCCGCTTCGCCAGGTCGACGGCCTTGCCGATGTACGAGCCGGGCGTCATTTCGAGCAGACGGTCCTTCGCGTCCCGCGGAATCGCCAGGCCGCCGATGAAGCTCTGCAACGCCTCGCGCGTGATGCCCTTGCCGCGCGTGAGTTCCTTCAGCTGCTCGTACGGATTCTCGATGCCGTAACGGCGCATCACCGTTTGCACCGGCTCGGCCAGCACTTCCCAGCAGTTGTCGAGGTCTTCGTTCAGACGCTGTGCGTTCACTTCGAGCTTGTCGAGGCCGCGGATCAGCGAGTCGTACGCGAGCAGCGAGTAGCCGAACGCGACGCCGATGTTGCGCAGCACCGTCGAGTCGGTCAGGTCGCGCTGCCAGCGCGACACCGGCAGCTTGTCGGCGAGATGGCGTAGCGTCGCGTTCGCGAGGCCGAGGTTGCCTTCGGAGTTTTCGAAGTCGATCGGGTTGACCTTGTGCGGCATCGTCGACGAGCCGATTTCGCCGGCCTTGGTGCGCTGCTTGAAGTAGCCGAGCGAGATGTAGCCCCACACGTCACGGTCGAGATCCAGCAGGATCGTGTTTGCGCGCGAGATCGCATCGAACAGCTCGGCCATATAGTCGTGCGGCTCGATCTGGATCGTGTACGGATTGAAGGTGAGCTTCAGGCGATTCTCGACGACGTCCTTCGAGAACGCTTCCCAGTCGAACTCCGGATACGCGGACAGGTGCGCGTTGAAGTTGCCGACCGCGCCGTTCATCTTGCCGAGCAACTCGACCTTCGCGATACGCTCGATCGCGCGTGCGAGACGCGCGGCGACGTTGGCGATTTCCTTGCCGAGCGTGGTTGGGCTGGCCGGCTGGCCGTGCGTGCGCGACAGCATCGGCTGGGTGGCTTGCGCATGCGCGAGCGCGACGAGGCGTTGATGCACCGAGCGCAGCGCCGGCAGGATCACGTGTTCGCGCGCGCCGGCGAGCATCAGGCCGTGCGACGTGTTGTTGATGTCTTCCGACGTGCACGCGAAGTGAATGAACTCGCTCGCGCGCTCCAGTTCTTCCTGACCCTTCACCGACTCCTTCAGCCAGTATTCGACGGCCTTCACGTCGTGGTTCGTCACGCGCTCGATTTCCTTGATGCGCGCGGCGTCGTGCGCGGTGAAGCGCTCGGCCAATTGCAGCAGGAACTGCTCGGACGCCTCGGAGAAGCGCGGCACTTCGGCGAAGCCGGCGCGCGACAGCGCGATCAGCCAGTGGATTTCGACCGTCACGCGATTGCGCATGAAGGCGGCTTCCGAGAGCCAGTCGCGCAGGGCTTCGGTTTTGGCGGCATAGCGGCCGTCGAGCGGGGAGAGCGCGTTCAGCGCGAACAGGGTGTCGGGGCGGGTGTCGGACATGATGAGGACCGGGTTGAGGCGCAGGTTGAGGCGCGGGTTAAGGCACTGAGCGCTCAGCGAGCGGATCGGAAACGGAGGGAACCGTGGATTTTACCACTGTGATGCGATGCGCCCGTCCGGATGCGTCGGCCGCACTTCGCGCCGCTAGAATGCAGACTTCTTCCCTCTCGCCGGCAAACGAACTCGCATGGAACTGAAATGGCTCGAAGACTTCATTTCGCTCGCGGAAACACGTAGCTTCAGCCGCTCGGCCGAACTGCGCCACGTCACCCAGCCGGCTTTCTCGCGCCGCATCCAGGCGCTCGAAGCGTGGCTCGGCACGGAACTGATCGACCGTTCTGTTTATCCGACGCGGCTCACGGCGGCCGGGCAGGTGTTCAACGAGCAGGCGCTCGCGATGCTGTCGCAATTCCACGAGGCGCGCGCGCTGCTGCGCGGCCACACGGCGACGCCGCAGGCGACGATCGAATTCGCGGTCCCGCACACGCTGTCGCTGACTTACTTTCCGCGCTGGCTGCAGCGCATCGAGGCGCAGATGGGCCCGATCCACACGCGGCTGCGCGCGCTGAACGTGCACGATGCGGCGCTGTCGCTGGTCGAAGGCGGCTGCGATCTGATGATGGGCTACCACCATCCGAGCCACCCGGTCGCGCTCGATCCGGCGCGCTACGACATGCTGACGCTCGGCCACGAGCCGATCAGCCCGTTCTCGGTGCCGGCCCGCGCGGGCCGTCCGCGTCACACGCTGCCTGGCTCGGCCGACGCGCCCGCGCCGTATCTGTCGTACACGCCGAACGCGTACCTCGGGCGCATGACCGAGGTGATTCTCGCGAACGCGCCGCAGCGCCTGTACCTCGACCGGCTCTACGAAACCGATATGGCCGAGGGGCTGAAGGCGATGGCGCTCGCCGGTCACGGCATCGCGTTTCTGCCGCATAGCGCGGTCGAAGATGCGGTGGCCGAAGGCCGGCTGATCCGCCTCGATCGCGCGACGCGCGGCACACCCGAAGGGCAGCTGACGCTCAGCATGGAGATTCGCCTGTACCGCGACAAGCTCGCCGCGAAAAGCGACGACGCGCGCCAGATCCTCGTGCGGCAGTTGTGGGACGTAGTGTCGGAGGAACTCCGGCAAAGCGCCGCCTGAAACGCGGCATAAGACTGAAGCTCGAACCTGCGTCGCGGCGACGTGAATTTGCGGCTTTCCGAACGTTATGCAAGAAAGACATAACGGGATAAGGAAACGGCATTGGATTTCAATACGGCGTTTTCCCACAATGCCCGTACTCGATCAAACGCCGGAGCGTTCATGTCATCCCAGCAACAAGCCGCAGAATCGGCACAAGCCGCCTCAACGTTGCAGTCCGTTCCCTCCTACCTCAACAAAGAAGATCTCGGCCCCTGGGGCAACTACTTGCGCCAGGTCGACCGCGTCGCGCCGTACCTCGGCTCGCTGTCCCGCTGGCTCGAAACCCTGAAGCGCCCGAAGCGCATTCTCGTCGTCGACGTGCCCATCGAACTCGATAACGGCACGGTCGCGCACTTCGAGGGCTATCGCGTGCAGCACAACGTGTCGCGCGGTCCGGGCAAGGGCGGTGTGCGTTATCACCAGGACGTTACGCTCTCCGAAGTGATGGCGCTGTCCGCGTGGATGTCGGTGAAGAACGCGGCGGTGAACGTGCCGTACGGCGGCGCGAAAGGCGGCATCCGCGTCGATCCGCGCACGCTGTCGCGCGGCGAGCTCGAGCGTGTGACGCGCCGCTACACGAGCGAAATCGGCATCATCATCGGACCGAATACCGACATCCCCGCGCCGGACGTGAACACGAACGAGCAGATCATGGCGTGGATGATGGACACGTACTCGATGAATCAGGGGCAGACGGCCACCGGCGTCGTGACCGGCAAGCCGATCACGCTCGGCGGCTCGCTCGGCCGCCGCGAGGCGACCGGCCGCGGCGTGTTCGTGGTGGGCTGCGAAGCGGCTCGCCGCATCGGTTTCGATATCGAAGGCGCGCGTATTGCGGTGCAGGGCTTCGGCAACGTCGGCGGCATCGCCGCGCGTCTGTTCCAGGAAGCGGGCGCGAAGGTTGTCGCGGTGCAGGACCACACCGGCTCGGTGTACAAGTCCGCCGGGATCGATGCGGTCGCGTTGCTCGATTACGTCGCGAAGAAGGGCGGCGTCGGCGGTTTCCCTGAAGCCGACGCGATCACCGCTGATGAGTTCTGGACCGTCGAATCGGACATCCTGATTCCGGCGGCGCTGGAAAATCAGATCACCGAAAAGAACGCAGGCAAGATCAAGACCAGGATCATCGTCGAGGGCGCGAACGGCCCGACCACCACGGCGGCCGACGACATCCTGCACGATCGCGGCATCCTCGTGATTCCGGACGTGGTCGCGAATGCGGGCGGTGTGACAGTGTCATATTTCGAATGGGTGCAGGACTTTTCGAGCTTCTTCTGGACCGAGGACGAAATCAACGAGCGCCTCGAGCGCGTGATGCGCGAAGCGTTCGCGGCGGTGTGGCAGGTGTCGAGCGAGCAGAACGTGTCGGTGCGCACGGCGGCGTTCATCGTCGCGTGTAAGCGGATTTTGCAAGCGCGCGAGATGCGCGGCTTGTATCCCTGATGGACCCTGTCCTATCTTGTTGGAAGCGGCGGTGACGCGGCCCGGTATCCGGGCCGGGAGGCGAAACCGTCGAAATTTTGTGCATCAGCGCGGTCCACAAGACGGCGTGTTTGACCGGCGGGCGGCATCCTATCGATGCCGCCCGCCTTCTCGTATGTGCGAAACGGCTGTGCGACCGCGCCGCGGGCCCGTCGCGGCGTGCGCGCAACAGCATGGTTAATAGGAATACTTTCAGAAAAATTACTTTGTTACACTGGCGCCGGTTCTTGCCAAGGAGATCAAGATGAAGGTTAAAAAAGCTGCGCTGTTGCTCGCCACTCTCGGATTGTTTACGGTTGGCGCGCATGCGCAAGACTCGGGGACGCTGAAAAAGATCAAGGATACCGGCGTCATTTCGCTGGGCCATCGGGAGTCGTCGATCCCGTTCTCGTATTACGACGACAAGCAGAACGTGATCGGCTACTCGCAGGATTACGCGATGAAGATCGTCGAGGCCGTCAAGCAGAAGCTGAACATGCCGAACCTGAAGGTGAAGCTCGTGCCGGTCACGTCGCAGAACCGTATTCCGCTCGTGCAGAACGGCACGGTCGACATCGAGTGCGGCTCCACCACGAACAACCTCGAGCGCCAGCAACAGGCTGCCTTCACGAACACGATCTTCGTGATCGGCACACGGTTGATGACCAAGAAAGATTCCGGCATCAAGGACTTCCCGGACCTGAAGGGCAAGACGGTCGTGACGACCGCCGGCACCACGTCCGAGCGCCTGCTTCGCAAGATGAACCAGGACAAGAGCATGGGCATGAACATCATCAGCGCGAAGGATCACGGCGAGTCGTTCCTGACGCTGTCGACGGGCCGTGCCGCCGCGTTCATGATGGACGACGCGCTGCTCGCCGGCGAGCGCGCCAAGTCGAGCAACCCGAACGATTTCGTGATCGTCGGCACGCCGCAATCGCGTGAGGCTTACGGCTGCATGCTGCGCAAGAACGACGCCGACTTCAAGAAGGTCGCCGACGACGCGATCGCGAAGGTTCAATTGTCGAGCGAAGGCGAAACGATCTACAAGCGCTGGTTCGAATCGCCGATCCCGCCGAAGGGCCTGAACCTGAACTTCCCGATGAGCGACGACATGCGTGCGCTGTTCAAGAATCCGAACGACAAGGCAATCGACTAAACCCTAGCTGCTTTTTCGACACTTTCGAAACGCTGAACGGAACGGAAGGGGCCACGCGCTTCTTCCGTTTCTTTTTGCCGGAGTCTTGGTCATGTCATATCACTGGAACTGGGGCATTCTGCTGAGTCCCGTCTCCACGGGCGAGCCGACCACCTACCTGGGCTGGCTGCTCTCGGGGCTGTGGGTGACGGTCACCGTGTCGCTGTCGGCATGGGTGATCGCGCTGATCGTCGGCTCGCTGTTCGGTGTGCTGCGCACGGTGCCGAACAAATGGGCGTCGGGCGTCGGCACCGTCTACGTCGCGATTTTCCGTAACATTCCGCTGATCGTGCAGTTCTTCATCTGGTATCTGGTGATACCGGAGCTGCTGCCCGTGTCGATCGGCACCTGGTTCAAGCAATTGCCGCCGAGCGCGCAGTTCTTCTCCGCGTCGATCGTGTGTCTGGGCCTTTTCACCGCCGCGCGGGTGTGCGAGCAGGTGCGCTCGGGCATCAACGCGTTGCCGCGCGGCCAGCGTGCGGCCGGTCTCGCGGTGGGCTTCACGCAATGGCAAACGTATCGCTACGTGCTGCTGCCGGTCGCGTACCGGATCATCGTGCCGCCGCTCACCTCCGAGTTTCTGAACATCTTCAAGAACTCAGCGGTTGCCTCGACGATCGGTCTGCTCGATCTGTCCGCGCAGGCGCGTCAGCTGGTCGACTACACGTCGCAAACTTATGAGTCGTTCATCGCGGTCACGGTCGCATACATGCTGATCAACGTGATCGTGATGCTACTGATGCGCTGGGTCGAAGCGAAGTCCCGGCTGCCCGGCTATATCGGAGGCAAGTGATGCATCATTTCGACTGGAGCGGTATTCCGGGTGCACTGCCTACGCTGTGGACCGGCGCGATCATCACGTTCAAGATCACGCTCGTCGCGATCGTGTTCGGCATCATCTGGGGCACCATTCTCGCGATGTTTCGACTGTCGTCGGTCAAGCCTCTCGCATGGTTCGCGCAGGGCTACGTGACGCTGTTCCGTTCGATCCCGCTCGTGATGGTGCTGCTGTGGTTCTTCCTGATCGTGCCGCAGGTGCTGCAAAGCGTGCTCGGTCTGTCGGCCGACATCGACATCCGGCTCGCCTCGGCGATGGTCGCGTTCTCGCTGTTCGAGGCTGCGTACTATTCGGAGATCATCCGCGCCGGCATTCAGGCGGTGCCGCGCGGCCAGGTCAACGCGGCGTTCGCGCTCGGCATGACCTATGGGCAGGCAATGCGTCTGATCGTGCTGCCGCAGGCGTTTCGCGCGATGGTGCCGCTGCTGCTCACGCAAGGGATCGTGCTGTTTCAGGATACATCGCTCGTATACGTGATCAGCCTTGCCGACTTTTTCCGCACGGCCACGAATATTGGCGATCGTGACGGCACGAATGTCGAGATGGTACTGTTCGCGGGTGCGGTTTATTTCGTGATCTGCGTGATCGCGTCGAGCCTCGTCAAAGGTCTTCAGAAAAAGGTCGCAAGATGATCTCTATCAAGAATGTTTCGAAGTGGTACGGCCATTTCCAGGTGCTGACCGACTGCACGACGGAAGTCAAGAAGGGCGAAGTGGTCGTGGTGTGCGGGCCGTCCGGCTCGGGCAAGTCCACGCTGATCAAGACCGTCAACGGCCTCGAGCCGTTCCAGAAGGGCGAGATCGTCATCAACGGTCAGTCGCTGACCGACAAGAAAACCAATCTGTCGAAGCTGCGCTCGAAGGTCGGCATGGTGTTCCAGCACTTCGAGCTGTTCCCGCATCTGTCTATCGTGCAGAACCTGACGCTCGCGCAGGTCAAGGTGCTCGGCCGCTCGAACGACGAGGCGACCGCGAAGGGCCTCAAGCTGCTCGATCGCGTCGGTCTGCGCGCGCATGCGGACAAGTATCCGGGGCAGCTGTCCGGTGGTCAGCAGCAGCGCGTGGCGATTGCGCGAGCGCTGTCCATGGACCCGATCGCGATGCTGTTCGACGAGCCGACTTCGGCGCTCGACCCGGAGATGATCAACGAAGTGCTCGACGTGATGGTCGAACTCGCGCAGGAAGGCATGACGATGATGTGCGTGACGCACGAAATGGGCTTTGCGAAGAAGGTCGCGCATCGCGTGATTTTCATGGACAAGGGCTTGATCGTCGAAGACGACCGCAAGGAAGACTTCTTCGCAAATCCGAAGTCGGATCGCGCGAAGGACTTTCTCGCGAAGATCCTGCACTGAGGTTCGCTGCGCGGGCCTCGTTGCCGAGGCTTGTGTGGGGATGAGAAAAAGCCGCTCCGTGGAGCGGCTTTTTGTTGCCTGGCTGAGGGCGACATCAGCGGTTCATGACTCGAACGCCGCCGCATCATCCGCGGCTTCGAGATCGGTTTCGCTGTCGGGCGAAAGCGTGGTTCCGCGCGTGCCCACCGGCTGCGCGCCGTTCGATGCCGCGATCGTCGTCGCCGATGCGGATGCATCGAGGGCCGGATTGCGCAGCTTTTCGAGCACCGAGTCCGGCACCGGGATATTGGCCTGGCCGATCACTTCGCCATGCCGGAACATCAGCAGATCGCCGGGCTTGAACGCGGTCCACACTTCGTTGTCGGTCAGCGGCTTGGTCGCGATGACTGCGACGCGGTCTTCGGGCGTCGTGTATTTGGCAAAGTCGATCGATACGTCCGCGTCGACCAGATGCGCGGTCGAAAACGGCCAGTGACGCACGAGGTAATGCAGATGCGTCGAGCAATGCGCAAACAGCGCCTGGCCGTTCGACATCAGGAAATTGAACACGCCGTATTGCGTGATTTCACGCGTGAGCGCCTCGAGCGCGCCGAACAGCTCGTCAAGCGGCGGCTGCTGCGTGCCCGGAAAAGCCTTGCGCAAACCTTGCAGCAACGCGCAGAACGAGAGTTCGCTGTCGGTCGTGCCGACCGGCTGATATACGCCGTTCAACTCCGGCGCGTACCCCTGCAGATCGCCGTTATGCGCGAAGATCCAGTGACGTCCCCACAGTTCGCGCATGAACGGGTGGCAGTTTTCGAGCAGGATGTGCCCTTGCGTCGCCTTGCGGATGTGCGCGATCGTGTTTTTCGATTTGATCGGGTAGCGCTTGACCATCTCGGCGATCGGCGAGGTGGCCGACGATTGATGATCGATGAACAGGCGGCAGGCCTTGTCTTCAAAGAAGGCGATGCCCCAGCCGTCGGCGTGGTGATCGGTGACGCCGCCGCGCGCCGCAAATCCGGTAAAGGAAAACGTGACGTCCGTCGGCGCGGCGCAGTTCATTCCGAGAAGTTGGCACATGTTGCAGGTGGGCCTGTGAACGGAGCGAGCCGTTACAATGATGATTTTCCAAGCATATCACCGAGCCGGAGACGCCAAATAGCAAAATTGACACGTGTTTGGGCCGCTACAACGCGGTTTGACCGGTCGATCAGCGAGGCGCGCGAAGTCTCGTATTCCTGCCATGACTGCTTCCAACGTTTCCCCCGATTCCGTCACGCTGGTCCGCCCGGACGACTGGCACCTGCACGTGCGCGACGGCGCGATGCTCGCGGCCGTGCTGCCTGACACCGCGCGCCAGTTCGGCCGCGCGATCATCATGCCGAACCTGAAGCCGCCGGTCACGACGACCGGGATGGCGAAGGCGTATCGCGAGCGCATCATCGCCGCGATTCCCGAGGGCGCAAAATTCGAGCCGCTGATGACGCTGTACCTGACCGACAACACGCCGCCCGACGAAATCCGCCGCGCGCGCGAGAGCGGTTTCGTGCACGGCGTGAAGCTCTATCCGGCGGGCGCGACGACGAACTCGGACGCGGGCGTCACCGATCTGATGAAGTGCGCGAATACGCTGGAAGTGATGCAGGAAGTCGGCATGCCGCTGCTCGTGCACGGCGAGGTGACGGATTCGGACATCGATCTGTTCGACCGCGAGAAGGTCTTCATCGATCGCGTGATGATGCCGCTGCGCCGGGCGTTTCCGGCGCTGAAGGTCGTGTTCGAGCACATCACTACGAAGGACGCGGCAGACTACGTCCGCGAGGCGGGCGTCGCGCCGGAACTGCTAGGAGCTACGATTACCGCGCACCATCTGCTGTACAACCGCAATGCGATTTTCCAAGGCGGCATCCGTCCGCATTACTACTGCCTGCCGGTGCTCAAGCGCGAGACGCATCGCGTCGCGCTGGTGGAGGCCGCGACCTCGGGCGATCCGCGTTTCTTCCTCGGCACCGACAGAGCGCCGCATCCGAAGGGACTGAAGGAGCACGCGTGCGGCTGTGCGGGCTGCTACACCGCGCTGCACGCGCTCGAGCTCTACACCGAGGCATTCGACAAGGCCGGCGCGCTCGACAAGCTCGAAGGCTTCGCGAGCTTCCACGGGCCGGACTTCTATCGTCTGCCGCGCAATACGGAGAAGATCACGCTGCGTCGTGAGGAATGGACGCTGCCGGCCGAGCTGCCGGCTGGTGATACGCCGGTCGTGCCGCTGCGCGGCGGCGAATCGATTGGCTGGCGTCTCGTTTGAGGCTACGGCAGATGCCCGAGCGTGAGGCGGGGCAGCGCACTGCCAATATTGATGTGGCGGTGAACGCGGGCTTCGCGCTAGCGCATGAAGCCGCGGCCAAAGCTGCGCGCGGCATGGCACCCGTGCCTGTGCCAGCGGGCTTCGCCGCAATCGACTGGTCGGCGCCGTGGTTCGCGCAATTCGCCGCACGCGGTCAGCGTTGGCAGCAAGCCGCGCTGACCGGCTACGCTGACCTGCTCGCCGCGATGAATGCCGACGCGGCCCAGATGCAACAGAGCACCGGCCGCGGCCAGCGTCTCACGTTTATCGCGCAGGACGATCTGCCACCGGGCGCCGCGTACGAGGGGCATATCGCGTCGACCGGTTGCGTGCCGACGCGCCACAATCTGCACGACTTCTTCAACGGTTCGATGTGGTTCGCCTTTCCCCGCATCAAGGCGGCGTTGAACGCGCGCCAGTCGGCGGAACTCGACGTGCGCGGCGTCGGCTCGACGCGTGGCGGCGTGCGCGACATGCTGACGCTGTTCGACGAAAATGCGCTGCTGTTCGCTTGCGCCGATCCTGCGCTGAGCGCCGCGCTACGTGGTTTCGACTGGCAAACGCTGTTCGTCGCACGGCGCGATGCATGGGGGCGCGCCTGCGAAGTACGTTGCTTCGGTCATGCGCTGCTGGAAAAGCTGATCGCGCCATTCAAGGGCTGCACCGGCCATGCGTGGATCGTCGACGTTCCGGCCGAATATTTCGATTGGGACACCCCGGCGCGCGACGCATGGCTCGATGAAGTGGTCAGCACGGCGGTGCTCGGCACCGACGCTTTGACGAGCCGCCTGTTCGCACCCCTGCCGGTGCTCGGCATCCCGGGCTGGTGGCCCGAGAACGAATCATCCGCGTTCTACGACGACACGACCGTGTTCCGAGCGGGGCGGCGCAAGCGCTAGGCGCTTTTGCGTTCGGTGTTAAAATCGGCGCCAGCAAAGCAGGCCAGGCAGTCGCGGCCTCGACGGCTTCGGCCAACGAGGGCGAGGAAAGTCCGGACTCCACAGGGCAGGGTGATGGCTAACGGCCATCCGTGGCGACACGCGGAACAGGGCAACAGAAAGCAAACCGCCGATGGCCCGGCGCAAGCCGGGATCAGGTAAGGGTGAAACGGTGCGGTAAGAGCGCACCGCGGCTGTCGCAAGGCAGACCGGCACGGTAACCTCCACCCGGAGCAATTCCAAGTAGGCAGGCGCGCATCTTCGCGATGCGGGACGGGGCCCCCGTCTCGTCTGCGGGTAGGAAGCTTGAGCGCGTCAGTAATGGCGCGCCTAGAGGAATGGCTGCCACGCGCGTCGCGTCTCCGGACGCGGCGTGTGCACAGAATCCGGCTTATCGGCCTGCTTTGCCGCTGAATAAGAAAAGCCGGCGTCCGTTGGGACGCCGGCTTTTTCATTTGGGGGCGCGGATGGCGGCCGTGGCCGCTATCGCTATCGTGCTCAGAGCGCGACGATGTCGAACGAATGCGTGAGCTCGGCGGTCTTCGCGATCATGATCGACGCCGAACAGTATTTGTCGTGCGACAGATTGATTGCGCGCTCGACGGTCGCCGGATTCAGATTCTTGCCCGTCACCGTGAAGTGGAAGTGGATCTTCGTGAACACTTTCGGATCTTCGCTTGCGCGCTCGGCCTTCAGCGTCACCGAGCAGCCGGCGATCTCCTGGCGGCTCTTCTTCAGGATCATCACGACGTCGTAGGCGGTGCAGCCGCCGGTACCGAGCAGCACCATTTCCATCGGACGCGGCGCGAGGTTGCGTCCGCCACCCTCGGGTGCGCCGTCCATCGCGACCAGATGACCGCTGCCCGTCTCGGCCGCGAACGCCATTCCGTCTTGTCCCATCCAGCTTACTTTGCATTCCATGCTGTCACTCCCACCGCGCATCGCTTTGTCGAGACGGCATTGTAGCCCGGTGTCTGACAATTAGCTCAGGCCGACCGCAGCCGGTGTCCATGCACACTGCTTGCTTTTTGCTGCAGTGCGGAATGGACCGGCGATTTCCTAGTCCCGCACCCGGTTTAGGGGTTTTAGTCTAGAGGATATCTGATGCTGTTGGAATTATTTCGCCATTAGTGCTTGATCCAAAAGGAGTTTTGCCAAATCTTAGTAGTACACCGAATTTGCCGCATTATGAAAACGCATTTCGCAATGCAAATATTCTTGCGTTGCACAAGGGCGACTCTTATAATCCACCCATCGTTGCAGCAGTTCTGCAACCTCCGCTGTCTCCTCCACCTCCTCCTTTGGTGGATTAAACCCGAACCACTTGTTCGGGTTTTTTTTCACTTGGCTTTGTCCGCCGTTTGCCCCGATTTCGGACCGCTCATGGAGAGCGCATCGCACGTTTTGACTTGCGAGTACAAATTCCTTTATAATTCAGGGCTTTTCCGCATCCGCGCCCGCGGAAGAAGAACCAGGGAGAGCCTGCACGCGCCTCGATGCGCAAACTACAAGCAGGAAAGAACACATTGGGCGCAGCAATTTTTTTGGATCGATCATGAAGACGTTTTCCGCAAAAGCCCATGAGGTGACGCGCGAATGGTACGTGATTGACGCGACGGATAAGGTTCTCGGGCGTGTCGCCAGCGAAGTGGCACACCGTCTTCGCGGCAAGCACAAGCCTGAATTCACTCCCCACGTCGACACCGGTGATTTCATCATCGTTATCAACGCTGGCAAGCTGAAGGTCACGGGCAACAAGGTTACCGACAAGAAGTACTACCGTCACTCGGGCTACCCGGGCGGTATCTATGAAACGACGTTCGGCAAGATGCAGGAACGCTTCCCGGGCCGCGCGCTCGAGAAGGCGGTCAAGGGCATGCTGCCGAAGGGCCCGCTCGGCTACGCAATGATCAAGAAGCTGAAGGTCTACGCTGACGCAACGCATCCGCATTCGGCACAACAGCCGAAGGCGCTCGAGATCTAAGGGGAGCCCACATGATCGGTAACTGGAATTACGGCACGGGCCGCCGCAAGAGCGCCGTGGCACGCGTGTTCATCAAGGCAGGCAAGGGCGACATCGTTGTGAACGGCAAGCCCATCGCCGACTACTTCTCGCGCGAAACGTCGCTGATGATCGTGCGTCAGCCGCTGGAACTCACGAACCACGGCACCACGTTCGACATCAAGGTCAACGTGACGGGTGGCGGTGAAACGGGTCAGGCCGGTGCGGTTCGCCACGGCATCACCCGCGCGCTGATGGACTACGACGCAACGCTGAAGCCGGAACTGTCGAAAGCTGGCTTCGTCACGCGTGACGCTCGTGAAGTCGAACGTAAGAAGGTCGGCTTCCACAAGGCACGTCGCCGCAAGCAGTTCTCGAAGCGTTAATCGTTTCGGGCGCAATCCGGGCTTCACGCCGGTTTGCAGCAAAAGCCGCCAACGCCACGAGCGAAGGCGGCTTTTTTTATGCTTCGCTGGCGTTCGCGGGCTGATCTCGTCCGCTCAGCGGCAACGGCTCGCCTTGCATCGACCTTGCAACAAGAACCCATTGATTTTGTGGGCATCAGCACGATATCCGGAACAGCCCTACAATATCGGCTAAAGCTTTTTGGAGAGTTCGAATGAACGCAGTCACCGACACCCCCGTGACCGAGATGCCGGCCCCCTTCGTCTTCACCGACGCAGCGGCGGACAAGGTCAAGCAACTGATCGATGAGGAAGGCAACCCGGAGCTCAAACTGCGCGTGTTCGTGCAGGGCGGCGGCTGCTCGGGCTTCCAGTACGGCTTCACGTTTGACGAAGCGATCAACGAAGACGATACCGTGATGAACAAGAGTGGCGTGCAGCTTCTGATCGACTCGATGAGCTACCAGTACCTGGTCGGCGCAGAGATCGACTACAAGGATGACATCAACGGCGCGCAGTTCGTCATCAAGAACCCGAACGCGACCACGACGTGCGGTTGCGGTTCGTCGTTTTCGGTCTGAGCGGTAAGGCTCATTAAACCACAGCGAAAACGGGGTCTCGGCCCCGTTTTTTTGCTTCCGCGCCGCGGAAGCAGCGCACGAAGGTAAAAGGCGTCGGTTTCTTCGCCTTGACCTCTCATCAGCGCGGATAAATCGCCCCCAGAACCCGCTCCGCGGACGCCCCCGTCACGCTTGGCAGACTGCCCGGCAGACGCGCGATGCAGCGCATCGCGAGCCATGCGAACGCGAGCGGTTCGACCTGGCTCGGCGGCACGCCCAGCGCGTCGGTCGTCAACACGGGCACGCCGCTTACGCCGCTGTCTTCGAGCGCCTGCTGCAACGCCTTCATGATCTCCGGATTGCGCGCGCCGCCGCCACACACGTACACGGCCCGCGCGTCGGATGCATGCCGCTCGATCTCGCGCGCAACCGTCACCGCGGTCAGCGCGACGAGCGTCGCCTGTACGTCGGCCGGTGCGAGCGCGGCGAACGGCTCGAGTTTCGCATCGAGCCATGCGCTGTTGAACAGATCGCGGCCGGTGCTCTTGGGCGGCTGTTCGGCGAAGAACGGCTCGTCGAGCAGCGCGTTCAGCAGCTTGCGATCGATCTGGCCGCTCGCCGCGAAATGACCGTTTTCGTCGAATGGCTTGCCAAGATGGCGCTCGGCCCAAGCGTCGAGCAGCGCGTTCGCCGGGCCGCAGTCGAAGCCGCGCACCCCGCCGGTCGCGTTCAGGATCGTGATGTTGCTGATGCCGCCAAGATTGCAGACGACACGCGTTTCGTTCTTCGCCCCGAAGATCGTCGCGTGAAAAGCGGGCACGAGCGGCGCGCCCTGGCCACCCGCCGCGACGTCGCGGCTGCGGAAATCGGCGACCACGTCGATATGCAACATCTCCGCGAGCAGCGCCGGGTTGTTGATCTGCCGCGTATAGCCCTTTTCCGGCCGATGCCGCACGGTCTGCCCATGCACGCCAATGGCACGGACCTCGTCGGCCGATACGCGGCTATCGCGCAGAAGATCGTGGCAGCACACCGTGTAGCGCGTCGCTAGCGCGTTGGCGGCGAGAGCTTCGCGCTCGATCTCGTTGTCCCCCGGCTGTTGCAACGCGAACAGCGCCTCGCGGATGCCGGCCGAAAAGCCGACGAACGCCTCGGCCAGCACTTCGGGCGGTTTCCCCGTGGCAAACCGGACGGCGACGCCGTCCACACCGTCCATGCTGGTTCCCGACATCAGTCCGAAATAGATGCCGTCTGCGGGATCTTGCGCCACGTCGCTGCTCCTGTCGATGTTCATTGCGATTCGTTGTAGCAGATTATCGGCGCAAACGCGGTAGGTGACGCGAGCGGCAACGAAATCGCCCGTCGCGGAGCCGCACGGGGCGTGTCAGTGGGCGCGGCGGCGCGCATCTATGGGACAATCCTGTTTTTTCGCGACTTCACGTTTCCAGCATGAGCACCGAGTCCACCCAGCCCAATCCCGCTTCCGCCTTCCCGATCACCGACGAAGTCCGTCACGCGCTCGCCGTGACCAAGCGCGGCGTCGACGAACTGCTGATCGAAGACGAATTCGCGCAAAAGCTCGCGCGCAGCGCGGCGACGGCCAAGCCGCTGCGCATCAAGCTCGGGCTCGATCCAACTGCACCCGACATTCACATCGGCCACACGGTCGTGCTGAACAAGATGCGCCAGCTGCAGGACCTCGGCCACACGGTGATTTTCCTGATCGGCGATTTCACGTCGCTGATCGGCGACCCGTCCGGGCGCAACGCGACCCGCCCGCCGCTCACGCGCGAGCAGATCGAATCGAACGCGAAAACCTACTTCGAGCAGGCCGCCCTCGTGCTCGATCGCGACAAGACCGAGATCCGCTACAACAGCGAATGGTCGATGCCGCTCGGCGCCGACGGCATGATCAAGCTCGCGTCGCGCTACACGGTCGCGCGCATTCTCGAGCGCGAGGACTTCACGAAGCGCTTCCAGGGCGGCGTGCCGATCTCGATCCACGAATTCCTGTACCCGCTGATGCAGGGCTACGACTCGGTCGCGCTGAACGCGGACCTCGAACTCGGCGGCACGGACCAGAAGTTCAACCTGCTGGTCGGTCGCGAGCTGCAGAAGCAGTACGGCCAGGAGCAGCAGTGCATCCTGACGATGCCGCTGCTCGAAGGGCTCGACGGCGTCGAGAAGATGTCGAAGTCGAAGAACAACTACATCGGCATCAGCGAAAAGCCGACCGACATGTTCGGCAAGCTGATGAGCATTTCCGACACGCTGATGTGGCGTTACTTCGAGTTGCTGTCGTTCCGTCCGATGGACGAAATCGCCGGCTTCAAGCGCGAGGCCGAGGCGGGCCGTAACCCGCGCGACTTCAAAGTGATGCTCGGCAAGGAAATCGTTGCGCGTTTCCACTCGCAGGCGGATGCCGAGCGCGCGCTCGAGGACTTCAATCATCGCGCGAAGGGCGGCGTGCCCGACGATATTCCGGCCGTGACGCTCGCAGGCGCACCGCTTGCGATCGGCCAGCTGCTGAAGCAGGCGAACCTCGTGCCGTCGACGAGCGAGGCACTGCGCAACATCGAGCAGGGCGGCGTGAAGATCGATGGCACCGCGGTGTCCGACAAAGGCCTGAAGGTCGAAGCGGGCGAGTACGTCGTGCAGGTCGGCAAGCGCCGCTTCGCACGCGTGACGCTGACGGCGTGATCGCGCTGATCCAACGTGTGCGGCGCGCCGAAGTGCGCGTCGCCGATCGGGTAACCGGCGCGATCGACGCCGGCCTGCTCGCGCTCGTCTGCGCGGAGCGTGGCGACACCGAGGCCGTGGCCGACAAGCTGCTCGCCAAGGTGCTCGGCTACCGCGTGTTCAGCGACGCGGCCGGCAAGATGAACCTCTCGGTGCAAAATCTCGACGGCGCAGGGCGCGCGGGCGGCCTGCTGCTGGTGTCGCAGTTCACGCTCGCGGCAGATACCAACAGCGGCCTGCGCCCGAGCTTCACGCCGGCCGCGCCACCCGACGAGGGCAAGCGCCTGTTCGACTACTTCGTCACGGCGGCGCGCGCGAAGCATCCGATCGTCGAGACCGGTGAGTTCGGCGCGGAGATGCAGGTGTCGCTCGTCAACGACGGGCCGGTCACGTTCTGGTTGCAGACCAACGCGTAAAAGAGCGCAAACGGTACCAGCGCGCGGCCGCGGCATGCGAGCCGCGCCGCCGCTTTTTGCGACAATAGCCGCTGCACAACCGCGAACCGCACCTCTCTCTCATGACGACGCAGATCCTGTTTATCCGGCACGGCGAGACCGACTGGAACCGCATCAAGCGGATTCAAGGCCACATCGACATTCCGCTCGCGACGACCGGCATCGCGCAGGCGCAACGTCTCGCGCAGCGCCTCGCCGCCGAGGCGAAGCAGGGCGCCCGGCTCGACGCGATCTATTCGAGCGACCTGCAGCGCGCGCAGCAGACCGCGCAGCCGATCGGCGAGGCGCTCGACCTGCCGCTGCAATCGCGCGAGAACTTGCGCGAGCGCTCGTACGGCGCGTTCCAGGGCCATGACAGCGACGAGATCGCGCTACGTTTCCCCGACGAATACGCGCAGTGGCAAACCCGTGATCCCGGCTTCGCGCCGCCCGGGGGCGAGTCGCACCGCGTGTTCTACCACCGCATCATGCACGCGATCGAGCCGCTCGTCGCCGCGCATCCGGGTGGGCGCATCGTGTGTGTCACGCATGGCGGCGTGCTCGACTGCGTGCACCGCTTTGCAACCAGTATGCCGCTCGACGCACCGCGCAATTACCCGTTGCTGAACACCAGCCTGAACGTCGTGGATTACGGGAACGATCGCGCGACGATCGTGACGTGGGCGGACGTATCACATCTCGAAGCCGGCAGCGCCGACGATGACGGTTTCAGGAAGGGACCGGAGTCGAAGCGGTAAGCCGAAGCCGACAATGGCCCGGCTCGCGCGGCGCGATCAATCCTGCCGCCGCACCGCCGCCGCGCGCCGCCGCGCCCGCTTCGATACGCCATTGATCAACGCCCAGCGGATTACCGGCGCGACGACCCGCATGCCAGGCCGTGCGAGAGTTCGACGCAGCACCGCGTAGCGATTCAAATCGAGCATCGACTGCGCCCAGTCGGGCAACAGATCGACGCCCGCGTTGAGCATCAGCGTGCCGGCGGGCCGCATCGCGAAGCTCGGTGCCGGCGCGTTCATCAAAATCCTGACGACTTCGCGCGTGCGCTCGCTGGCGACGAGGGCGGGCCGCATCGCGAGCAGGTAGGCCTCGATCTCGGCGCGCGAGCGCGGAATATCGACGGCGCCGAGCATTTCCGCGATGCGCGCGGTTTCCGCGAAGTATTGATCCTGCGCGGTGACGGACAGCACCGGATTCACATAGCGCAGATGAGCGGTCATGAAGCTCGACACCTCCGCGACGTGCACCCACGTCAGCAGCGCGGGCTCACTTGCGCGATACGACTGGCCGTCCGGTGCGACGCCGGTCACGTCGAGATGGATGCGCTTCACACGCTCGATCAACGCGAGCGCATCGCTCTTGCTGCCGTACGTCGTGCCGGCGATGAACGTCGCCGTGCGACGCAGCCGGCCCAGGATGTCGGTGCGAAAACTCGAGTGGTCCCAGACGCCCGCGAGCGCGAGCGGATGCAGCGCTTGCAGCAGCAGCGCGCTGATGCCGCCCGCCATCATCGACGTGAAGTCGGCGTGGACTTTCCAGCAGACGGAGTTCGGCCCGAACAGGCCGGGATCGCCCGGCGGCGACGAGTAGTCGAGCACCGGTCCGCTACCGGTCGTCAGATGCGTGACGCCGGCGGCGAGTTTGGAGCGCAGGCGGTGGGTGAGGCGCTGTGTGAAATTGCCGGACGGGTCGCCGGCGGGATTGACGGGTGAACGATTGGGAGGGCCGGGTTGCTGGGTTTGGTCGGACATCCTGGTCGGCCTCGTCGCGTGACTCAGTTCTTGGAATCCCACAGGCCCGGCAGCGCGCTCGACGAATCCGGCGCGGCCAGCCCGAAGTGCCTATACGTGAGCAGCGTGGCGACGCGGCCGCGCGGCGTGCGCTGCAGGTAGCCCTGCTGGATCAGATACGGCTCGAGCACGTCTTCGATCGTGTCGCGCTCCTCGCCGATCGCCGCCGCGAGATTGTCGACGCCGACCGGGCCGCCGTCGAACTTGTACAGGATCGCTTCGAGCAGCTTGCGGTCCATCAGGTCGAAGCCGACCGCGTCGACGTCGAGCATGCTGAGCGCGGCGTCGGCCACCTGCGCGGTGATGTTGCCGTCGGCCTTCACTTCGGCGAAGTCGCGCACGCGCCGCAGCAGGCGGTTCGCGATACGCGGCGTGCCGCGCGCGCGACGGGCGATTTCGAAGGCACCGTCCGGATGGATCTGCGCGCCGAGCAGCGCGGCCGAACGCGTGACGATGCGCGCGAGCTCCTCGGCGTTGTAGAACTCGAGTCGCGCGACGATGCCGAAGCGGTCGCGCAGCGGATTGGTCAGCATGCCCGCGCGCGTGGTCGCGCCGACCAGCGTGAACGGCTGCAGATCGAGCTTCACGCTGCGCGCGGCGGGTCCTTCGCCGATCATGATGTCGATCTGATAATCCTCGAGTGCCGGATAGAGGATTTCCTCGACGACCGGTGAGAGCCGGTGAATTTCGTCGATGAACAGCACGTCGTTGGCTTCGAGATTGGTGAGCAGCGCGGCGAGGTCGCCGGCGCGTTCTAGCACGGGCCCCGACGTTTGCCGCAGATTGACGCCCATCTCGCGCGCGATGATGTGCGCGAGCGTGGTCTTGCCGAGGCCCGGCGGGCCGAACAGCAGCACGTGGTCGAGCGATTCGGAACGGCGCTTGGCGGCCTCGATGAAGATTTCGAGCTGGCCGCGGACTTTCTCCTGCCCGACATATTCGTCGAGCTGACGCGGGCGCAGCGCGCGTTCGAACGCTTCTTCGTTCGGCGACACGGGCGTGGCCGCGATGATGCGCTCGGCGGCGAGTTTGTCGGTTTCGATCATCTGCTCATTGTACCGCGCACGGATCGCGCATCAGCCCTTCGAGAGCGCCTTCAGCGCGAGCTTGATGCCCTCGGACACGCCTGTGCCGGCCGGCACGTTCTTGATCGCCGCGAGCGCTTCTTTTTCCGAGTAGCCGAGCGCGAGCAGCGCATTGAGGATGTCCGACGCGTGGTCGGATGGCGACGCGGCGCCCGCCATTGCGCCGAGGTCGGCGCCGAGCTTGCCCTTCAGTTCGAGCAGCAGCCGCTCGGCGGTCTTCTTGCCGATGCCCGGCACACGCGTGAGGCGCGCGGCGTCCTGCATCGTGACGGTCTGCGCGAGCTCCGCGACGCTCATGCCCGACAGCACCGCGAGCGCCATGCGCGCGCCGATGCCGGAAATCTTCAGCAGCTCGCGGAAGGTCGCGCGTTCCTGCGCGGTGCCGAAGCCGTACAGCAGATGCGCGTCTTCGCGCACGATCATCTGGGTGAGCAGCACGATGCGCTCGCCGGCCGACGGCAGGTTGTAGAACGTGCTCATCGGCACGTCCACTTCATAGCCGACGCCGTTGCAGTCGACGAGCAGATGCGGCGGGTTTTTTTCCAGCAGAACGCCGGCGATGCGACCGATCATGGCGGATAAGTTTTCAGAGTCGGATGGGAATGCGCGAGTGTAGCGCAGCGGGTCGGCGGCGCGAACGGCATCGTGTATCTGCGTCGCGCTAGCCGACGAGACGCCCGCGCCGCACCCGCAGACCCTTCTTCGCGAGCGCCGGTGCGATGCCGCCTAGCGTGCTCAGCGTCGAGCCGCCGTGCGCATGGCAGATGGCCATGCCGAGCGCGTCGGCGGCGTCGGTGCCCGGCACGCCCGACAGGCTCAAGAGCCGCACGACCATCTGCTGCATCTGCTCCTTGGTCGCTCGGCCATAGCCGACCACCGACTGCTTCAGTTGCAGCGCGGTGTATTCGGCGACCGGCACGCCGCCCGCGACGAGCCCGCAGATCGCGGCGCCGCGCGCCTGGCCGAGCAGCAGCGTCGACTGCGGATTGACGTTGACGAAGACTTTTTCGATCGCCGCCTGATCCGGCGCGTGCTCGCGGATCAGCGTCGAGATGCCTGCGAAGATGGTGCCGAGCCGCGACGGCAGATCGGCGTCGGCGGTGCGGATCACGCCGCTCGCGACGTAGCGCAGTGTGTGGCCGTGTTGTTCGATCACGCCGAAGCCGGTCACGCGCAGGCCGGGGTCGATGCCGAGAATTCTCATGAAGTGCCGCACAAGCGATAAAAACCAGGTGCCTGCGATACTACAACGAACGCGGCGTGCGGCGGACCGCTGGCAGCATGCCTGGCGGAATAAAAGCTGCTAAAGGCTTTGCACGAGGAGGGCGATCGGGAATGGAGCGCTACCGCAATCTCAGCCGCGACTCGGGCGTCGACGCCTATGAAATCGGCGACGATTTCATCAAGGTGCGCTTTCGGCCGGGCGTCGTGTATTGGTACACAGAGGCAAGTGTCGGCGCCGAGCATCTCGCGGTACTGAAGCGTCTCGCGCGGCGCGGCCAGGGTTTGGGCACGTACATCAGCCAGCATGCGCAAGTGCGGGACGGTTACGCGCGCAAAGATCCGGATGATTGAACGCGTCGCTGCAAGACAAAAAGCCCGGCGGGACAACCCGCCGGGCCTTTTCTCAGCTACCGAACTTCAGCCGATCAATGACGGAAGTGACGCACGCCCGTCAGCACCATCGCGATGTTGTGCTCGTCGGCGGCCATGACCACTTCGTCGTCGCGCACCGAGCCACCCGGCTGGATCACGCAGGTCGCGCCTGCCGCGACCACGACGTCGAGACCGTCGCGGAACGGGAAGAACGCGTCCGATGCGACCGCCGAACCGGCCAGCGTCAGACCGGCGTTCTGCGCCTTGATGCTCGCGATACGCGCCGAGTCCACGCGGCTCATCTGACCCGCGCCGACGCCGAGCGTCATGCCGTTCGCGCAGAACACGATCGCGTTCGACTTCACGTACTTCGCGACACGCCATGCGAACAGCAAATCGTCCATTTCCTTCGGCGTCGGATGACGCTTCGTGACGACGCGCAACTCGCGCGGCTGCACGTTCCTGGAGTCGAGCGACTGCACCAGCAGGCCGCCACCGACGCGCTTCAGATCGAAAGTGTTGTGGCCTTCGCCCAGCGCGATTTCGAGCAGACGCACGTTCTGCTTCGCCGCGAACACCTGACGCGCTTCGGCGCTGAACGACGGCGCGATGAGCACTTCGACGAACTGCTTCGCAACGGCAAGCGCCGCCGCTTCGTCGACTTCGCGGTTGAACGCGATGATGCCGCCGAACGCCGAGGTCGGATCGGTCTGGAACGCCTTCGAGTACGCTTCGTGCGCGTTCGCGCCCACTGCAACGCCGCACGGATTCGCGTGCTTGACGATCACGCAGGCCGGCACGTCGAAGGTCTTCACGCATTCCCACGCCGCGTCGGAGTCGGCGATGTTGTTGTACGACAGTTCCTTGCCCTGCAACTGGTTGTAGTTCGCGAGCGCGCCGTCCGGCACGGTCAGGTCGCGGTAGAACGCTGCGCTCTGGTGCGGGTTTTCGCCGTAGCGCAGGTCCTGCACCTTGTTGAACGCCATGTTGAAGGTGGCCGGGTACTCGTTGCGCGACGAGTGCTGCAACTCGTCGGTCAGGCTCGTCAGGTAGTTCGTGATCGCGCCGTCGTACTGCGCGGTGTGCGCGTACACCTTGGTCGCGAGACGGAAGTTCGTCTTGTACGACACCGTGTTGCCGTTCGCTCGCATTTCGTCGAGCACGACCGCGTAGTCGGCCGGATCGACCACCACCGTCACGTCACGATGATTCTTCGCGGCCGAGCGCAGCATCGTCGGGCCGCCGATGTCGATGTTCTCGATCGCGTCTTCGAGCGAGCACTGTTCCTTCGACACGGTCTGCACGAACGGGTACAGGTTCACGACCAGCAGGTCGATGGTCGGAATGTCGTGCTTCTCGAGCGCGGCCATATGCTCGGGCAGATCGCGGCGCGCGAGGATGCCCCCGTGCACCTTCGGATGCAGCGTTTTCACGCGCCCGTCGAGCATTTCCGGGAAGCCCGTGTAGTCGGCGACTTCGGTGACGGACAGGCCCGCGTCCGCGAGCAGTTTCGCGGTGCCGCCGGTCGACAGGATCTTGATGCCAAGGTCCGACAGCGATTTGGCGAAGTCGACGATGCCGGACTTGTCGGAAACGGAGATGAGCGCTTGCTTGATCATGATGAAGACGAAAAGCCGAAGGGGAAACGTGGCAGGGCGCGAGAAACTGCAACGCGCTACAGCAAACCGTGTTGTTGCAGCTTCTTGCGCAGCGTATTGCGGTTGATGCCGAGATACTCGGCGGCCAGCGACTGGTTACCGTTGGCCTGCTCGAGCACCACTTCGAGCAAGGGTTTTTCCACGCATGAAATGACCATGTCGTAGACGTCGTGCGGATTGGAGCCGTCGAGATCCTGAAAATACACATCCAGGCTGTCGCGGACAGATTGTTCGATGTTGTTCTTGCTCATGCTGCTAGTCGGTCGGTGTTGTCCTCGCCCTGGCTGTCGAGCCCGGGGTTGCCGGGCGCTTCGTCGACGTAGACGAGGCGGTCTGAGATCGCCTTTTGCGCGTCAAAGAACTCGTTGACGGCGAGGAGTTGTTCGCGCGTGGTGTCCAGCGTATTCATGCGATGCCGGAACAGGTTGGCGCCGGAAAGGCCGCGAGTGTACCAGCCGATGTGCTTGCGCGCAGTGCGGACACCGGTAAATTCCCCGTAAAAAGCGTAGTGATCTTCGAGATGTTCGTTCATCACCTGCTGGATTTCGTCGATGCGCGGCGGCGGCAGCAGCTCGTCCGTTTGCAGGAAATGTTCGATCTCGCGGAACAGCCACGGACGACCCTGCGCGGCCCGCCCGATCATGATCGCGTCCGCGCCGGTCGCGGCCAACACCTCGCGCGCCTTTTGCGGCGACGTGATGTCGCCGTTCGCGACGACCGGAATGTTGACCGCCGCTTTCACTGCGGCGATGGTTTCGTACTCGGCGTCGCCGTGGTACAGGTCGGCGCGCGTGCGGCCGTGCACGGTCAGCATTGAAATGCCCGCCGCTTGCGCGAGACGCGCGACGTTCAGCGCGTTTTTGTTCTCGCGATTCCAGCCGGTGCGGATTTTCAGCGTGACGGGTACCGCGTCGGGCCCGACGCCAACTGCGTTTACGACGGCCTCGACAATGCGCTGCACGAGGGGTTCGTTCTGCAGCAGCGCCGAGCCGGCTGCCACGTTGCAAACCTTCTTGGCCGGGCAGCCCATGTTGATGTCGATGATCTGCGCACCGTTCGCGACGTTGTAGCGGGCGGCCTCGGCCATCATGTCCGGGTCGGCGCCAGCGATCTGCACCGCGATCGGTTCGACCTCGCCCTCGTGATTCGCGCGGCGCATGGTCTTTTCGCTTTTCCACAACTGAGCGTTCGACGCGACCATTTCCGACACCGCGTAGCCCGCGCCGAGCCGTTTGCACAGCTGGCGGAACGGCCGGTCGGTCACGCCGGCCATCGGGGCGACGAACAGGTTATTGCGCAGAATGTGGGGGCCGAGAGTGGGCATGACGTGAGCGTGCGCCGACGTCGGGTCAGATTTGACAATCGTGACGGCCGGCGCAGCGCGAAATGCGAGGGAAAACGACCATTTTAGCGTTAACGGGTTGCCGAGACTCGCGAACCGGGTCTCGTAACCTGTTAAATCTTCTATGAAAGTCGCGCGGCTCATAGAGCCGCGCGGCGTTTTGCGTCCTTAGCGGCGCTGGCCGAACATCATCTGGCGGGCGAGCGCGGTTTTCACCGGCGGGACGAATTCGAGTGCGGTCAGCGCGAGGCCGCGCAGTACCGCGAGCGGCGCGAAGTCGATGGTAAACAGGCGCGCGAGCGTGTCGGTCGAACCGATCGTCAGGCGCCGGTCGAGCGCGCGGCGCTGCGCGAAAGTGGCGAGCGCGAGCGGTGTCGGGCCCTCGGCCGACAGCGCATCGGCGAGAGCGTGCGCGTCTCGCAGGCCCAGGTTGAGGCCTTGGCCCGCCACCGGATGCAAGGTCTGCGCCGCATTGCCGATCGCGACGATGTGGCCGTTCACGAGCGTGTCGACCGTGTTGAGACCGAGCGGAAACGACGCACGGCCCTTGATGTGCGTAAAGCGGCCCATGCGGTCGCCGAACGCGGCATCGAGCTCGCGCAGGAACGCTTCGTCGGAGAGCTGAGCGCGGCGCGCGGCTTCGTCGGGCGCGCAGCACCAGACGAGCGCGTAGTCGGCACCGCGCACGCCGCCCATCGGCAACAGCGCGATCGGGCCTTGCGACGTGAAGCGCTCCCATGCGACGTGCGGCTGCGGTGCGGACGCAGTGACCGTGCCGACCAACGCGGTCTGGCCGTAGTCGCGCGAGCCGGCGTGATTTTTACCGATGCTGCGTGCGCCGGCGTCTTCGTCCGTGGCGCGGCTCGGGATTTTCGCGTGCTTCTGGTCGCCGAACAGGCCGCCCTCGGCGTTCACCAGAATCCGCGTGCGCAACTGGCGCGCGACGCCCGCGGTTTCGATCGGCAGCGTGACGCCGTCGAGCTCCTGAACCGGCGCACCGGCCGACGTCGAGCGGAACCAATGGACCGGCGTCGCGTGCACGGCGTCGGCGAGGCCATGCACGATCGAGCCGTAACGCAGCACGTAGCCGAGCGCGGGCAGGCCGTGCTCGCGATGATCGATCAGCGTGCGGCCGAAATGACCGCGCTGCGACACGTGGATGCGCTCGATCGCGGTGGCGTCGGCCGGCCAGCGCAGCGGCTCGAGGATCATCCGGCTACCGTGCGAGACCGCGATCGCGCGCGGATCGGCGATCGAGTCTTCCGGCTCGCGCGCGTCGACGAGCGCGATCTTCAGCTCGCGCGTCACGCTGCGGCGCGCGAGCCAGCCGGCGAGCGCGAGGCCGACCGGACCGGCGCCGACGATCGTCACATCGAAATCGAACCCTTGCCGGTGGGAGGCGGGCCTCAGGATCACCGCCGATGGAGACGCTTCATTCATCGCCGATCAGGTCCTCTGTTGATGAGCCGCTCGTGCTTGCTGCATCAGCGCCTCGATCTCGTCGGCGGCGACCGGCACGTCGCGCGTGATCAGCTCGCAGCCGGTCGGCGTGACGATCGCGTCGTCCTCGATGCGGATGCCGATGTTCCAGTAGCGCTCGGGCACACCTTCGGCCGGGCGCACGTACAGGCCCGGCTCGATCGTCAGCGTCATCGACGCGCGCAGCGTGCGCCACGGCAGCGCGCCCGCTTCGTCGCGCGGCGCGCCGCGCTCGCGGTAGTCGCCGCAGTCGTGCACGTCCATGCCCAGCCAGTGGCCGGTGCGATGCATGTAGAACGGCGCGTAGGCGCGCTCGGCGATCACGTCGTCGACCGATGCGAACTTCGCGCGCGGCACGATGCCGGTGTCGAGCAGCCCCTGCGACAGCACGCGCAGCGCGGCCTGATGCGGATCGTCGAAGCTCGCGCCGGCGCGCGTCGCATCGAAGGCGGCTTGCTGCGCGGCCAGCACGATGTCGTACAGCTCGCGCTGCGCCGGTGTGAAGCGGCCGCTCGCCGGGAACGTGCGCGTGATGTCGGACGCGTAGCCGTCGAGTTCGCAGGCCGCGTCGATCAGGATCAGGTCGCCGTCGCGCGCGATCGCGTTGCCGGCGGGGTAGTGCAGCACGCACGCGTTCGCCCCGGCCGCGACGATCGACGTATAGGCCGGCGCCTGCGCGCCGAACTTGCGGAACGTATAGAGCAGTTCGGCCTCGAGTTCGTACTCGCGGATACCTGGCCGGCACACCGCCATCGCGCGACGATGCGCGGCCGCCGAAATCTGGCCGGCGCGGCGCATGATCGCGAGCTCGTGGTCGTCCTTGACGAGCCGCATCTCGTCGAGCAATGGCAGCAGATCGCGCGCGGCCGTGGGCGCGACGGTGCCGCTGCGGCTTTGCGCGCGCACCGCGTCGAGCCAGCCGCGCACCTGCTCGTCCAGATGCGCCGAGGTGCCGAGCGCATAGTGCAGCGCCGGCTTGTCGGCGATGATGCGCGGCAACTGTGTGCCGAGTTCGCCGATCGGGAACGCGGCGTCGAGCCCGAATGCTTCGCGCGCACCGTCGGGGCCGAAGCGGAAGCCTTCCCACGTTTCGCGCTCGACGCTCTTCTCGCGGCAGAACAGCACCGACGCGGGCGCGCCGGGCGCCGCGCTGGCATCGAGCACCAGCAGCGCTTCGGGCTCGGTGAAGCCGGTCAGATAATAGAAGTAGCTGTCGTGGCGGTACGGATAGTCAGTATCGCGGTTGCGCAGCGCTTCCGGCGCGGTCGGGACGATGGCGACGCCGCCGCCCGCGGCGCGCAGCGCGGCGAGAACGCGCTCGCGGCGCGTGCGGTAGACGTCGATGGCGATGGTGGGTTCGGTCGGCTGGTTCATCGTGCGATTGTAGCGCCGCGTGTCTCCTCTCCCCATTCTCCGCACACGACATCGACTCCCTTTGTGCGGATTCCGACGGCGCGGCGGCCGCCGTCATGTTGCAATCCGTCCACAGCGGCTCGGCGGGCAGTTCGCGAAGATGCCGCCAGCACGTTCGCGAAAGCTTTAGACCACTTATACTTTCGCCGGATTCAGAAAAAGGCAGAAGGTCATGATGAAACTCATCGGTTCGTTCGGCAGCCCGTATGTGCGTAAAGCGCGCATCGTGCTCGCCGACAAGAAGATCGACTACGAACTGGTGCCCGAGAACGTCTGGGCGCCGGATACCCGGATTCACACCTTCAACCCCCTCGGCAAGGTGCCGTGCCTCGTGATGGAAGACGGCGAAGCCGTGTTCGATTCACGCGTGATCTGCGAATACGTCGATACGCTGTCGCCGGTGGGCAAGCTGATTCCGCCGTCCGGGCGCGAGCGCATCGAAGTGCGGTGCTGGGAGGCGCTAGCCGACGGCGTGCTCGACGCGGCCGTGCTGATCCGTCTCGAAAGCACGCAGCGCGCGCCCGAGCAGCGCGTGGACGCATGGGTCGCGCGGCAGCAGCGCAAGATCGACGAAGCGCTGATCGCGATGTCGCAGGGGCTTGGCAGCAAGCCGTGGTGCGCGAGCAATCACTACACGCTGGCCGACATCGCGATGGGCTGTGCGCTCGGCTATCTGGACTTCCGTATGCCGGAACTGAACTGGCGCGAAGCGCATCCGAACCTCGACAAGCACTTCCAGAAGCTGTCGCAGCGGCAGTCGTTCATCGATACGGCGCCGAAGGATTGATGAAGCTCGAATGAGCATAAAAAAATGCGCCTGCATGTCAGGCGCATTTTTTTGCGGGCGTTGTTCGTTTGACGTGGGCGCCGGCGTTACCGCTTGCCGTTGCGCCGCCGCGCGATCCCCGGTCCGAACGCGAAACCGATCGCGAGCAGCAGCACCGACACCGCGAGCACCGAGTTGTTGCCGCTCGTCACGTACGGCGTGTTGCCGGCGGTGCCTTGCACGTTGACGTCGAGCGAGCCGACCGTGTATGGCGTCAGGCGCCCGATCACGCGGCCGTTCGCGTCGATTGCGGCGGTCATGCCGGTGTTGGTTGCGCGCAGCATCGGCCTGCCGGTTTCGAGCGAGCGCATGCGCGCGATCTGCAGATGCTGGTCGAGCGCGATCGTGTCGCCGAACCACGCGAGATTGGTCGAGTTGATCAGCACGCCGGCGGGCGTCGCGTTCTCGCGCAGCGTGCGCGCGATTTCCTCGCCGAAGATGTCCTCGTAGCAGATATTCACCGCGACCGGCTGGTTATGCACCATGAACGGCTTTTGCACAGGCGGGCCACGGAAGAAGTCGCCGAGCGGTATGTTCATCAGGTTCACGAACCAGCGGAAGCCCCACGGCACGAATTCGCCGAACGGCACCAGATGGTGCTTGTCGTAGCGATAGATTTCGTGCGAGCCGGGCGTGACGCCGAACAGGCTGTTGGTGTAGTCGACCACCCGGCCTTCCGGCGTGATCGTGCCGCCGATCGCGCCGAACAGCAGCGAGCTGCCGGTCGAATCGGTGAATTGGCGGATCGCGGCCGCGAAGTTCGGCGGCAGCTGCTGCGCGAGCACGGGGATCGCGGTTTCCGGCGTGACGATCAGATCGGCCGGCTTCGACGTGATCATTTTCTGATACTCGTCGACCGCCGCGCGCAAGCCGGCTTCCTCGAATTTCATCTCCTGCTTCACGTTGCCTTGCAGCAGCCGCACCGTCAGCGGCGCGTTGGCGGGTGTCGTCCACTGCACGAGCGGCAGCAGCAGGCCGATCACGAGCAGCGCGAGCGCCACGCAGGCTGGCACGGTGATGGCGGCAACGCGCGCGCCGCGGCTGTCGACGTCACCAGCGGCGCCGGCGTTCGGCTCGCGCGATTCATTGGCACGCCCGGGGCGCCACGACGGCAGCAGCGCCAACAACGCCTGCACGATCAACGCGGCCGTCAGCGCGACCATCCAGCCGACGCCATATACGCCGACCACCGGCGCAAACCCCGCCAACGGGCCGTCGACTTGCGCGTACCCGGTGGCGAGCCAGGGAAAGCCGGTGAACACCGTGCCGCGCAGCCATTCGCCGATCGCCCACGCGCTGGCAAAAGCCAGCGCGCCGTGCCAGGTCGGCGAGAATGGCGCACGGTCGTCGGCTGCGCCGTTGCGCGCATGGCCCGCGCAGAACGACCATATCCCCGCGGCGAGCGCCGGATAGAGCGCGAGATACAGCGAGAACAGCACGAGCGCCGTGCCGGCGAGTGGCGCCGGCATGCCGCCGTAGTAGTGCATGCTCACATACAGCCACCAGACCCCGCTCACGAAGTTGCCGAAGCCGAACGCGCCGCCCGTCAACGCGGCGCTTTTCCAGCCGGTGCTGCGCGTGAGCCACGCGAAGAAGAACACGAAGATCGCGAGTTGCAGCCAGCCGCCATGCGGCGTCGGCGCGAACGACAGCGTATTGGCCGCGCCCGCGGCCAGTGCGACGAGGTAGTGCCAGCGCGGCAGCGCGCGGCTGCGCGTGACGTCGTCGGTGGCAGCGGGGGCGGGAGCGCTCACGCCGCGGTGCGAACGGGAAGTGATCGGGTCGGCCATTGTTGCGCGGTCGGCGTCGGAAGTTGAAAGGGTAAATCAGCAGGCAAACGAGTCGGCGCACGGCGCCCGCAATAACAACGCGCGGGCGCTCGGGCCGTGCATCGGCCCGAGCCGCCGGCTCAGGTCTGCACGTGCTGCGACTCGCGTTCGCGCTGGCCCGCGAGCGGGTCGCGGCGCACCAGCAGCATGTGGATCTGGCGGGCGTCGCCGCGCAGGATCTCGAAGATCAGATCGTCGAGGCGCACTTTCTCGCCCCGATGCGGCACCCGGCCGAAGTGATGCGTGACCAGCCCGCCGATCGTGTCGACTTCTTCGTCTGAATATTGCGTGCCGAAGGTGTCGTTGAACTGCTCGATCTCGGTCAGCGCGCGCACCCGGAAGCGTCCGTCCGGCGACGCGATGATGTTGCCGCTTTCCTCGTCGAAATCGTATTCGTCCTCGATGTCGCCGACGATCTGCTCCAGCACGTCTTCGATCGTGATCAGGCCCGCGACGCCGCCGTATTCGTCGACGACCACCGCGAGGTGGTTACGGTTCACGCGAAAGTCGTGCAGCAGCACGTTCAGCCGCTTCGACTCGGGGATGAACACGGCCGGGCGCAGCATGCCGCGCACGTCGAATTCTTCTTCGGCGTAGTAGCGCAGCAGATCTTTCGCGAGCAGCACGCCGATGATGTTGTCGCGATTGCCCTCGTAGACTGGATAGCGCGAATGCGCTTTCTCCAGCACGTAGGGGATGAATTCGGCGGGATTGTCGGCGATGTTGATCGCGTCCATTTGCGCGCGCGGCACCATGATGTCGCGCGCGCTCAGTTCCGAGACCTGGAACACGCCTTCGATCATCGACAGCGAGTCGGCGTCGATCAGGTTGCGCTCGTGCGCGTCCTGCAGAATTTCCAGAAGTTCGGCCCGCGAGTCGGGTTCGGGCGAGATGAAGTCGGTCAGGCGTTCCAGCAGCGAGCGCTTTTCCTGCGGTTTGTCGAGATGGCGTCCGGTATGGCGTCGACTGGGATACGTGTCGTTCATGGTAGTGCGCCCGGCGAGACTGGGCGCGCTGTTACAGAGCGTTAAGGATACACCAGGCACATGGCGGAACCGTGTCCGGCCGGGCCTGGCGATGAGTGAAGCCAAGGTGAAACGGCCGCGCCGCGAAGGCGGAGCGTGGAATCATCCTAACCGATTACGCGGGCAAAAGCGCTCGCCGGCAAAAAAGTCGCGGGTGGGGTTTTCGCCGAGATGACGAAATTACACGGCCGGCTTGCAGCGCGCGAGCAGCGCTTCGAGCGCGCGGTCCGGCATGCCGCTTTCGCGCAGCGCATGCACGGTGCGGCTTACGTAATCGAAAGTCGTGCCGTAGCGGCCGCTCGCGCAGCCCAGCACGGTCTGAATGATGTCGTCGCGCAGCTTGCCGGTGTAGCTTGGCACGTCGCGGCGCATCACGAAGGCGAGCGCGTCTACGCGCCGGCCGTCCGCGAGGACGCACGGCAGCCACGCGGGACGGTACGAGCCCATCGGCATTTCGCGGCGCCACAGTGCTTCGAGATGCGGCATCGAGCCATCGGCCGCGAGCCGGAACGCCATGCCGGTGCACGAGCCGCCGCGATCCAGCGCGAGCACGAGGCCGGGCTGCTCGGGCGTGCCGCGATTCACACGCGACCACAGATAGAGGCCGCGGTGATAGCCGTGCACCTTCGAGCGCATCGCTTCGACGGTGGGCAGTCCCGGGTTCCAGATCAGCGAGCCATAGCCGAACAGCCACAGATCGCTCTGGCGGTCCCAGCCGCGCAACGTGCATTCAAGCGACGCGCGCAGTTCGTCGTCAGTCAGAAGCCGCGAGTCGCCGAGCACCGGCGGGTAGTCCGGACAGGGCACAGGAATCTCGGTTTCGGGGGACGGAGTGCTCACGGCGGGTTCGGTTGGAGGAGGGGCGGGGACGTCTATTGATAAGGGTCCGGAAACCCGAGCCTGGCGAGGATTTCGGTTTCGATCGCCTCCATTTCCTCTGCTTCCTCTTCAACCTCGTGGTCGTAACCCTGTGCATGCAGTGTGCCGTGCACGAGCAGGTGCGCGTAATGCGCGGCGAGCGGTTTGCCCTGCTCGGCGGCTTCCTTCTCGATCACCGGGCAGCAAAGAATCAGATCGCCCGTCACCGGGTCGTCTTCCGATTCGGCATAAGCGAAGGTCAGCACGTTGGTCGCGTAATCCTTGCCGCGATAGGTGCGGTTCAGCGTGCGGCCTTCTTCGGCGTCGACGAAGCGAACCGTCAGTTCGCCGTCTGCGAACAGCGCCGCCTTGATCCAGCCTGCCACCGTCGCGCGCGGCAGTAGCGCCTTGTGTTCCGGCCAGGCTTTGGCAGCGGGGAATTGCAGGCTCAGTGTTAGTTTCGGGGTGCGGCTCATGCGGTTTATGTGCGTGGCGTTCGTGGCTCAGTCGTTTTTTGCGGCATGGTGGCGAGGCCACGCGGGCCTCGCGCTGCGAAGCCCATCGCTTTAGCGCGAATCGGCCGCGGCGGTCGACTTCTGCGCATGCGCATCGTACGCCTCCACAATTCGCGCGACCAGCGGATGACGCACCACGTCCGCGCTCGTGAAGCGCGTGAGCGCGATGCCGCGCACGTTCGCGAGCACCTGCTGCGCTTCGATCAGCCCGCTCTTCTGGCCGCGCGGCAGGTCGACCTGGGTCGTGTCGCCGGTGACGACTGCCTTGGAGCCGAAGCCGATCCGCGTGAGGAACATCTTCATCTGCTCGGGCGTGGTGTTCTGCGCCTCGTCGAGGATGATGAACGCGTGATTCAGCGTGCGGCCGCGCATGTACGCGAGCGGCGCGATTTCGATCATCTGCCGCTCGAACATCTTCGCGGTTTTGTCAAAGCCGAGCAGGTCGTACAGCGCGTCGTACAGCGGACGCAGATACGGATCGACCTTCTGCGCCAGATCGCCCGGCAAAAAGCCGAGCCGCTCGCCTGCTTCGACGGCCGGGCGCGTCAGCACGATGCGTTTGACCTGGTCGCGCTCGAGCGCGTCGACCGCGCAGGCCACCGCGAGGTAGGTCTTGCCAGTGCCGGCCGGGCCGACGCCGAAGGTGACGTCGTGCGACACGATCTGCTTCAGGTACTCGCGCTGCGCCGGCGTGCGGCCGCGCAGATCCGCGCGCCGCGTGTACAGTTTCGGGCCGTATTCCTCGAAGTCGTCTTCGCTCGCATCGGCATCGGCGGGCTGGTCGAACGGGTGATCGGGATTGCCGGCGAAGTGCGGGTCGACGGCGTCGCCGCCGTTGCCATTGCCGTTGCCATTCGAACGATGGCGCGCCGGATGGCGCACTTCGACGAGCGCGAGCTGGATGTCGTCGACCGACAAGGGCTCGCGTGCGCTGTTGTAGAAGTTTTCGAGCGCGGTGAGCGCGAGTTTCGCGCCGCGCCCGCGGATCGTGATGCGGTGGCCACGGCGCTGCAGGGTCACGTCGAGCGCCTGCTCGATCTGCCGCAGATTTTCGTCGAGCGGTCCGCAGAGGTTGGCAAGCCGCGCGTTGTCTTCGCGCGGTGCGGTGAATTCCAGATGCTGCTGAGTGGTCTTCAAGGCGGTGAGTCGATCCTGTCGGTTGCGATACTCAGAATGTCGGTCAGTGCGCTTAGCGTGCTCAGTGCGTCACGGCGGCGCTGTCGTCGTGAACCATCACCAATTCGCCGCGCAGCGAGTGCGGGTACGCGTGCACGATCTTCACGTCGACCATCTGACCGATCAGCCGTGCATGCGACGCCACCGGCGCCGGGAAATTGACGACGCGGTTGTTCTCGGTGCGGCCCGCGAGCTCGTTCGGGTCCTTGCGCGCCGGGCGCTCGACCAGAATGCGCTCGACCTTGCCGACCATCGCGTCGCTGATGCGCTGCACGTTCTCTTCGATCGTGGCCTGCAAGTGTTGCAGGCGCTTCAGCTTCACCTCGCGCGGCGTGTCGTCGTGCAGGTTCGCGGCCGGTGTGCCGGGGCGCGGGCTGTAGATGAACGAGAAGCTCGTGTCGTACTTCATCTCTTCGACGAGCGCCATCATCTTCGCGAAGTCTTCCTCGGTCTCGCCGGGGAAGCCGACGATCATGTCCGTCGACAGCGACAGATCCGGGCGGATCGCGCGCAGCTTGCGGATCACGGACTTGTATTCGAGCACGGTGTAGCCGCGCTTCATCGCCATCAGGATGCGGTCGGAGCCGTGCTGCACGGGCAGATGCAGGTGACTGACGAGCTTCGGCACCTTCGCATAAGTGTCGATCAGGCGCTGCGTGAATTCCTTCGGATGCGACGTCGTGTAGCGAATCCGTTCGATGCCGGGGATGTCCGCGACGTATTCGATCAGCGTCGCGAAGTCGGCGATCTCGGTCGAGCCCAAGGTCAGTGCGCCACGATAGGCGTTCACGTTCTGGCCAAGCAGCGTGACTTCGCGCACGCCCTGGTCGGCGAGGCCGGCGATTTCGGTCAGCACGTCGTCGAGCGGACGCGACACTTCCTCGCCGCGCGTGTACGGCACGACGCAGTAGCTGCAGTACTTGCTGCAGCCTTCCATGATCGACACGAACGCGCTCGGACCTTCGACGCGCGCCGGCGGCAGGTGATCGAACTTCTCGATTTCGGGAAACGAAATATCGACCTGCGCGCGGCCGCTCGCGCGACGCTCGTCGATCATCTGCGGCAGGCGGTGCAGCGTTTGCGGACCGAACACGATATCGACGTACGGCGCGCGCGCGACGATCGATGCGCCTTCCTGGCTAGCGACGCAGCCACCCACGCCAATGATCAGATTCGGATTCGCGTCCTTCAGCTCGCGCACGCGGCCGAGGTCGGAGAAGACTTTTTCCTGCGCTTTTTCGCGCACCGAGCAGGTATTGAACAGGATCACGTCGGCGTCTTCCGGCGTGTCGGTCTTGACGAGTCCTTCAGCGGCACCGAGCACGTCGACCATCTTGTCGGAGTCGTACTCGTTCATCTGGCAGCCAAAGGTTTTTACATAAACTTTCTTGGTCATCGAATTTCGCCGGTCGCAGTGGTTAACCTGGGGGCGTCGTAAAAAGGTGAAGGAGGCCGCGGCGCGGGGCAGCGCGGCGCTTGGTGGCCGGCTTGCGCGTGTCTTTGCAGCGTAACTGCATATTATAGCCCTTCACGCTGCGGGGGTTTTAGCGCTCATCAGGCGCTCATTGGCTGCTCCAGCGGCAGTCCCAGCGGCAGTCCCAGCGGCAGTCCCAGCGGGCTTCCCGGTTGACCCGACACCTGCGCGAAGCGCTCGGCGAGGAAATCGAGCAGCGCGCGCACGCTCGCCCAAGGCGCGTGAGTCGTCAGTTGCTTGCCTCCGCCATGCTGATAACAGTGTGACGATAACTTCGTTGGGCGCGGCGAGAGCCGATGCTATCTTGCCTCCACTTACTGCTCTTGCGCCGCTGGGCGGCGCTCTGGAGGCCAATATGCATTCCCCGCTCGCGCTGGTCCGCGATCCTTCGGCCGATGGCGATACCAACGCCGCGCCGCGCTCTGCCGAACCCTTCGATGCGCTCGAACAGCTGGTCGGCGTGAATCTGGCGCGGCTGCGCGCCGAACGCCAGCTTTCGCTCGATGCGCTGGCGCGCGCGTCCGGCGTGTCGCGCGCGATGCTCGCGCAAATCGAGTCGGCGCGCAGCGTGCCGTCGATCAAAGTGCTGTGCAAGGTGGCGGCGGCGCTGAAGGTGTCGGTGGCGGCGTTCCTGCGGCGTCACGCGACCAACGGCTTCGAGCATCTGCCGGCCGAGCGTTCGGCCCGCGTGGTCAGCGCGAACGGGCGCTACTCGGTGCGCCCGCTGTATCCCGACGACGAGTCGATCGCCGCCGAGTTTCACGAGCTGCGGATCGCGCCGCTGCATACGGAGGCGGGCATTCGCCGCGCGCCGGGCACGACGGTGAATCTGGTGGTCAGCGACGGCACGCTCGAAGTCAGCGTGCACGACCAGCGCCAGCTGCTCGCGACCGGCGACGCAATCGTGTTCGACGCCGACCAGCCGCACAGCCTGCGCAATCCCGGCGACACCGAGGCGCGCGCGTTTCGCGTGACGCTGCGAGCTGAGACGCCGCCGCGCTGGGAAGTGCAGGCCGCGAGCGCCGCCCGCGATGAAGCTGCGCGCGAAGGCGTGCCGGGTTGAGAATCGACGGCATTCGAGGTTCTGGCGCAGCTCGGGGCGTCGATGCACGGCCAACGCCGTCAGTAGGGTCTTTGTTCGTCGCGCTGCAGCGCTTGCGCGACTGTTGTATGCTTCGCCGGCCGGTCAAACCGGCAATCAGTGCGTCTTCAGGGCGGGGTGCAATTCCCCACCGGCGGTAGGCCGACAGCGCGACAGCGTGAGCCGGCAAGCCCGCGAGCGCCCGCATCGAGTGGTCTTCGCAGTAGCGGAGCTTGCGGCGGGGTCAGCAGATCTGGTCAGAAGCCAGAGCCGACGGTGATAGTCCGGATGGAAGAAGATGTGCAGATAGTCATGTGCGTTCCGCGATGCCGCCCGTAGCTTGGGCGGCTGATGATCGTCCGCTTTCGTGCGGCGTGTCAGGCGGCAGCGCGTCAGTCTGTTTGCAATGCCCTGAAACGTTTTTCGCCCAACTTTTGCGATGAGCGTTTCAACATGTCCTTTGCTACTTTTCCCGCTCCGTCGACGATTGCAGACGATGCCTTCGCCGATCTCCCTCTGCTTGCCACTGAAGCCGTTCCGCCACGTATCGCCGCCGCCTTGCAGGCACTGCGCGAGGGTCGCGCCGTGGTGCTGCAGGACGACCACGACCGCGAGAACGAAGCCGATCTGATCGTCGCGGCCGAGCGCCTGTCGGTCGAAACGATGGCGCTACTGATCCGCGAATGCAGCGGCATCGTGTGTCTGTGCCTGCCCGACGACAAGATCCGCGCGCTCGAGCTGCCGCCGATGGCCGTCAACAACGAAAGCCGTCACGGCACCGCGTTCACGGTGTCGATCGAAGCGCGCGAAGGCGTCAGCACCGGCGTGTCCGCGCAGGATCGCGTGACCACGATCCGCGCTGCGATCGCCGATACGGCCACGCCCGCCGACATCGTGCGCCCTGGCCACGTGTTCCCGCTGCGCGCGATGCCCGGCGGCGTGCTGGCACGGCGCGGCCACACCGAAGGCACCATCGATCTGGCGATCCTCGCGGGCCTGAAGCCGGCCGGCGTGCTGTGCGAACTGATGAACGCCGATGGCACGATGACGCGCGGTGCGGACGTCGAACGCTTTGCCGCGCAACACGATCTGCCGATGCTGACGATCGCCGAGCTGGTCGAGTTTCGCGAGACGCTCGCGCGGGTGCGCGAGGGCGCGATGGCCGAGGCTTGAAGGGCCATCATGCTTCGAGGGGCACGCAGTGCCATGACGCAAAAAGCCGGTTCTTCGCAAGAAGAACCGGCTTTTTTTATCGGCGTTGCGCGAAACCGCTACGACTGCACGTCGCCGAACTCGCCGCGCACGCCCGCGTCGATCAGCGCCGGCAGTTCATCCATATGCTTGATGATTCGCGTGATGCCCATCGCGCGCAGCGCATCCGCATAGCCGTCCGGAATATGGCTCGCGCCGACGAAGGCGATCGTCTTCATGCCGGCCGCGCGCGCCGCGTTCAGGCCCGAGACGCTGTCTTCGACGACGAGGCAGCGCGCGGGCTCGACGCCGAGCGACGTGGCCGCGAACAGATAGACATCGGGATGGGGCTTTGGCCGCGCGACCTGCTCGGCGCTGAACACCCGCTCGCCGAAAATCTGCTGCAGACCGGCCCGCCGCACCGATGCGCTCACACGTGTCATGCGGCTGTTCGACACGACTGCGGCTGGCAGCGTCACGCGCTGCAGCGCGTCGCGCACACCGTGGATCGGACCGAGCGACGCGGCGAGCGCGAGCTCGACATTGTGCTCGATCGCATCGAGGAAGTTCGCGGGCAGTGTGATGTCGAACTGCTTTTCGAGGCCGGCGAGAAAGCGCGAGGTTTGCTGGCCGAACGCGGTTTTGATGACGGGGGCGAAATCGATGCCGGGGAAGGTGGCCGTCAGCGTGTCGAACATCACGCGACCGGCGATGACTTCACTGTCGACGAGCACGCCGTCGCAGTCACAGATGAGGTGGTCGATCATGCCTGAAAAACGATAAGCGCAACGCGCGCGGGCGGCGAGTTGCGGGGCCCGCGCGCCACGGTGAAAAGCGACATCATACGTGCTTTCGGACCACGTCCTTTCGATGTTCTGCGTGCCCGCGGCCTTACGACCTTACGGTGTATCGGCCCAAGCCTTCGCCGCGCGGATCGCGCGCTGCCAGCCATCGAGGCAGGTCCTGATCTCCGCGTGCGGCCGCGCCGGTGTGAAGCGATGTTCGAGCTTCCACTGGCTCTTCAACTCGTCGATATCCTTCCAGTAGCCGACCGCGAGACCGGCCAGATAGGCGGCGCCGAGCGCGGTCGTCTCCGACACCTGGGGGCGGACCGTGTCGACGCCGAGGATGTCGGCCTGGAACTGCATCAGCAGATTGTTCGCGCAGGCGCCGCCATCCACGCGCAGCTCGCCGATGCGAATGCCCGAGTCGGCTTCCATCGCCTTCAGCACATCGAGCGATTGATACGCGATCGAATCGAGCGCCGCGCGCGCGATGTGCGCGGAGGTCGTGCCGCGTGTGAGCCCGAACAGCGTGCCACGCGCATGCGCGTTCCAGTGCGGAGCGCCGAGGCCGGCGAACGCAGGCACGAGATACACGCCGTCGCAATGCGGCACGCTGCGCGCGAGCGTTTCGATTTCGGCCGCGCTCCTGATGATGCCGAGGCCGTCGCGCAGCCACTGCACCACCGCGCCGGCGATGAAGATGCTGCCTTCGAGCGCGTAGTCGATACGCTCGCCGATCTGCCAGGCGATCGTCGAGACCAGATTGTTCTTCGATTCGATCGGTTTGGCGCCCGTGTTCATCACGAGGAAGCAGCCGGTTCCGTAGGTGTTCTTGACCATGCCGGACTCGGTGCACATCTGGCCGAACAATGCGGCGTGCTGATCGCCGGCGATGCCCGCGAGCGGAATCTTCGATGCGAACACGGTGGTCACCGTCGGTCCGTACACCTCCGACGAGGGCCGCACTTCCGGCAGCATGTTGCGCGGAATGTCGAGTGCGGCGAGCAGTTCGTCGTCCCACTTCAGCGTGTGGATGTTGAACAGCATCGTGCGCGACGCGTTGGTTACGTCGGTGATGTGCAGCGCGCCCTTCGTGAAGTTCCACATGAGCCAGCTGTCGACGGTGCCGAACGCGAGCCGGCCCTGACGCGCTTTTTCGCGTGCGCCTTCGACGTTGTCGAGAATCCAGCGGATTTTGGTCGCCGAGAAGTACGAGTCGATCGGTAGACCGGTCTTCGCGCGCACGCTCGCTTCGAGACCTTGCGCTTTCAGTTCGTCGCAGAAGTCGGCGGTGCGGCGGTCCTGCCAGACGATCGCGTTGTAGATCGGGTGGCCGGTTTCGCGATCCCACACGATCGTGGTTTCGCGCTGGTTCGTGATGCCGATCGCCGCGATCGATGTGCCGTTCATGCCGGCTCGCGTTACCGCCTCGGCGGCGACGCCGGCCTGGGTCGACCAGATTTCCCGCGGATCGTGCTCGACCCAGCCAGGCTGCGGGTAGATCTGCTGGAATTCCTTTTGCGCGCTCGACACGACGTTGCCGCGCCGGTCGAACAGCATCGCGCGTGAGCTGGTGGTGCCTTGGTCAAGCGCGAGGACGTACTGATCCTGCATTGTCTCTTCTCCATGCATGTTATGGATCGCCGGATCGTTTGGCCGGCGATGCGAGCGGCGTGTTGTTGTGAGCGAGCCGCCATAGTTTGAGGGTGCGTGCCGGCGTCGTCCAGCCGAAGCTGCGGTGGGTGGCCGGCTCCGCTCGCCGGGTGTCGTCTGCCGCGTCGCCTAGGCGCTCTGCCGGACCGGTTCACGCGCGAACCACGCGTCGATGTCGCGCGTGACATGCTCGAGCGTGTCCGGCTCCACATGCAGGCCGAGCTTCGAGCGCCGCCACAGCACGTCCTGCGCAGTGCGCGCCCATTCGGTATCGCGCAGATAAATCAGCTCGGCTTCGTGCAGACCCGGCGCGAACTCGCGACCGAGCTCGGCGCGCGAGTGCGCCGAGCCGATAACGCGATTCGCGCGCGTGCCATACGCGCGCGCGAGCCGATGCGCGAGCGATGCCGGCAGCCACGCATGTTCGCGCGAGAACTCGCCGAGGAAGCGATTGAAGTTCGCCTGCGCGATGTCGCCGCCCGGCAGCGGCGCGTCGGCGGTCCACGCGGGCGCGCCGTGGTGCAGCGCGTCGGTGAGCGTATCGACGGCCTGCTCGGCGAGCTTGCGAAACGTCGTGATCTTGCCGCCAAACACCGACAGCAGCGGCGCCTCATTCGCGGGCGCATCGAGTTCGAGCGAGTAGTCGCGCGTGACCGCCGACGGATTGTCCGCGTTCTCGTCCTCCAGCAGCGGGCGTACGCCCGAATAGCTCCAGCGCACGTCGGCGGGCGAGATCTTCTGCCTGAAGTAGCGGTTGATCGAATCGCACAGGTACTGCGTTTCGTTGGCGTCGATCGCGACTTGCGACGGGTCGCCGCGATATTCGAGGTCGGTCGTGCCGATCAGCGTGTAGTCGTGCTCATAGGGAATCGCGAAGATGATCCGCTTGTCCGGGTTCTGAAAGATGTACGCGTGGTCGTGCTCGAACAGGCGCCGCGTGACGATGTGGCTGCCCTTGACGAGCCGCACGCTATGCGACGACGGCCGGCCGAGCGCGGCTTGCAGCAGCTCGCCGACCCACGGGCCCGCCGCGTTCGCGATCGCGGCGGCGCGCGCGTCGAGAGTCGTGCCGTCCGCGCGTTGCAGTTGCGCGCGCCACTCGCCGCCGGCGCGCACCGCGTTGAGCAGCTTCGTGCGCGTGAGGATCGTCGCGCCGCGCTCGTGCGCGTCGAGCGCGTTCAGCACGACGAGGCGCGCGTCGTTGACCCAGCCGTCCGAATAAACGAAGCCGCGCTTGATCGTGTCGACGAGCGGCGCGCCGGCCGGATGCCGGCTCATCACGATGCCGCGCGAGCCCGGCAGCAGTTCGCGTTTAGCCAGATGGTCGTACAGGAAAAGACCCGCACGGATCAGCCAGGCGGGGCGCAGCTCGGGCATGTGCGGCATCACGAAGCGCAGCGGCCAGATGATGTGCGGCGCCGCGCGCAGCAGCGTTTCGCGCTCCTGCAACGCCTTGCGCACGAGCCCGAACTCGCGGTACTCGAGGTAGCGCAGCCCGCCGTGGATCAGCTTGGTGCTCGCCGACGACGTGTGCGCGGCCAGATCGTCCTGCTCGCACAGCAGCACCGACAGGCCGCGGCCGGCCGCGTCGCGGGCGATGCCGGCGCCGTTGATCCCGCCACCGACGACGAGCAAATCGTATTTCGTGCGTTGCGTCACCTGCTGAGCCCTCTGGATCGAATCTGGAAGTCAGTTGGAAAGCAAATTGAACGAATCATGTTCGTTTTCGAACTTTAATGAACATATTCGAAAAAGTAAAGTTCGCTTGATTTGCACGAACGTGGATCGAATGGCGACCGAGTGGCGTAACGCGCGAGCGCGGACGATACTCTTGGCAGCAGCCATTTCGAGGTGATGAATGCGAGGATTTTTGATGATCGGCGCTGCCGCGCTTCTGGCAGGATGCGTGAGTACGCCGAGTCTGGAAGGGACCAGGGGCGCGACGTCGTTCGAGGCGTTGCAGAAGATGTGCTCGCCGCAGACCGTCGACTACGGCCACGACGCGCAGATCGTCTACGAGACGTTCTTCGATGCCTATGTGGCGAACCGGCGCGGCCGGCTGTCGAACGACGACTTCTGCGCGTTCCAGGCGTCGATCGCGCAGCGCCATGAGAGCGAGGGGACGAGCAGCGATCCGAAGGTGCGCAACCAGTGGGTCGAGTTCTTCAACGAGCAGCGCGCAAGGGCGCTCGGCTGGCGGGCGACTGTCGACCCGACCTTGCGTAGCGGCTAAGTGGCAGCGGGTTGACCGGTGGGCCCGACTCTCGCGCCGCCTGCCAGGCGCACCGGTTCACTTTTGCGGCGCCAACGCTCCGCGCCACAGCATGCGCAGGATCTGCGCGAACACCGCTTCGCGCGACGGCTCATGTGCGCCGTCGTCGGCGGAATCGGCCTGTCGGGCCGCCGGCGGCGGCAACTGGTTCGCGAGCGCGAGCATCGTGAAGCCGTGCAGGCTCGTCCAGTACGCGTAGCCGATCAGACGCGGATCGCCTTCGAGAACACCCGCCTCGACGAGCCGCTCGAAGTGCGCTTCCAGCAGGCGCCACGCGCGTTGCGACGCCGCGGCCAGCTCGGGGTAAGCGCCTTGCTGTTGCGGCGTCTGATCGAACATCAAACGATAGGCGTGCGGCTCGTCGAGCGCGAAGTCGACATAGGCCCGGCTGACGGCGCTGTGATCGATGGCGGGGGCGTTCGCGGGGATCGCTTTCGCGGCCGCTTCGAGGCGCGCGGCGAAGCGGTTGAACGCGGCGGCGCGGACCATCGCCAGAATTTCTTCCTTGTCGCGGAAATAGCGATACGGTGTCATCGCGCTGCAGCCGAGCTCCTTCGCCAGCTCGCGCATCGTCACGCCTTGTGCGCCGCGGGTCGCAAACGCGTTTTCCGCGACGCGTCGCATCGCTTCGCGAAACTGCTGGATGTCGTCGGCGGAGAGCGTCTTGGGCATGCGCGAGGGCGGGAAGTCCGTCGCATGAATTTACCGTGTAAATGAGATGCGCACAACAAAGGGCCGCAAAGGCGGCCCGCTGTCAACTGTAGCGAAAACTCACGAATAACGTTTGATGGCCCGCAATGCGGTGTCGCCGGTTTCCGTCACGCGCCACTCTTCGTTGCCCGATGCGAGGCGTTCGAGTTGCACCAGTTGGCGTTCGAGCAACGCGTCGAGTTCTTCTCGGTCCATTTCGACCTGGTTGGGGGCGTCCTTGACGAGCAACAACGTGGCGAATTCATGCGGACTCAGCATCGTTCTCTCCATGTCAGCAAATTGCGGACAGCCTTGCAGTCGACCGGTAGGCCGGGGCGGGGGTCCGCTAAAGATCAGGGCGGGAGGTACGGCTTACACGACAGGTTCACAAAACCGACGCCGTGCGAAACTCGCAACGTACGCTGGGGAACTGGAGTGTAGGCGAGCACCGATGAAACGCCAACCTGGTCCCCGTAAATTTTCCATTTGACAATTGGCCGCGCGATAGGCGGTCCGGCCCTGCAGCCAAATTCTTGATTTCACGCGAGGTTTTGCGTGCACCGCAGCATGGCGGAGAACGCCTGGAATTATCCGGCGATGTAGATTTGACAATTGGCGGCGTTCAGAGCGTCGGCCACGTCGGCGGGTGGGGCGGCGTCGGTGAACAGCGCGTCGATCTGCTCGAGATGTCCCTGGCGAACTAGCGCGGGACGACCAAACTTGGAGTGATCGGCGGCGAGGAAAACGGTGCGCGCGTGCTCGATGATCGCCTCGGCGACACGCACTTCGCGCGTATCGAAATCGCGCAGCGTACCGTCCGTTTCGATGCTCGACGTGCCGATGATCGCGAAATCGACCTTGAACTGGCGGATGAAGTCGATCGCCAGTTCCCCGACGATGCCCTTGTCCCACGGTCGCACGATGCCGCCCGTCACCAGCACTTCGCAGTCCGGGTAGCCGCTCATCATGCTCGCGACGTTCAGATTGTTCGTGATCACGCGCAAGCCGCGGTGGCGGTTCAGCGCGCGGGCCACTTCCTCGGTCGTCGTGCCGAGGTTGATGAACAGCGATGCCTGGTCCGGAATGTGAGTGGCCACCAGCGCCGCGATGCGTCGCTTCTCTTCATGGAACATGCGCTGGCGCGCGGTGTAGGAGACGTTCTCGGAACTGGTCGGCAGACTGGCGCCGCCGTGATAGCGGCGCAGCAGGTTCATATCGGCGAGCCAGTTGACGTCGCGGCGGATCGTCTGCGGGGTGACGTCGAAGTGGCTCGCGAGGTCGTCCACGGTCACGAAGCCGTCGCGTTGCACCCACTCCAGCAATTCCTGTTGCCGGGCGTTGAGAGTCAGGCGGGGGTCTCGTGTCATGTGTGGTGTGTCGTGGCTGTTGTGTCGCGATTGCGGCTATTGTAAGACCATCGCATCCCTTGTCCGCCAACTGGCGCAATCCGCTGGAATTCGCCGCGAGCAACCGCATCTGCTCGAAACCCATTCAGGCGCATTCCGCATTTATTCATTTGATAAATGAATTTGTTTTTTGGCTCGCTTCGCGATGCAATCCAGGGTTTCGCGATTTACCTGCTTTACAACCTTTCCCCTGATGTCCGGCGACTTTTTCGTGCCGGCCGCGCTTTCGAGAGTGTTCGACATGACTGGCTTCAGCAACTGGCAAAACCCTTATCCGACGCAACGTCTGCCCGTATTCGCACGCAATATCGTTTCGACCTCGCACCCGCTCGCCGCGCAGGCCGGGCTGCGCATGCTGTGGAACGGCGGCAATGCCGTCGATGCGGCCATCGCGGCCGCCGCCGCGATCACGGTGGTCGAGCCGGTGTCGTGCGGCCTGGGCGGCGACGCGTTCGCGCTCGTGTGGGACGGCAAGAAGCTGCATGGTCTGAACGCGTCGGGCGTAGCGCCGGCCGCGTGGAACGTCGATTACTTCAAGCGCAAATATGGCGAGGAAAACGGCCTCGCGCAGCAGCCGAAGCGCGGCTGGGATGCGGTCACCGTGCCGGGTGTGATCGCCGGCTGGGAAGCGCTGCACCAGAAGTTCGGCAAGCTGCCGTTCGCCGACCTGATGGAGTCGGCCATCGAAATTGCCGAGCGCGGTCACGCGGTGGCGAGCATCGTCGCTTACAAGTGGGCAGCCGCGGTGCCGGAACTGAAGGACCAGCCGGGCTTCGCGCAAACCTTCATGCCGCGCGGCCGCGCGCCCGAGGTCAGCGAGCTGGTGCGCTTCCCCGGTCACGCGAAGACGCTGCGCCTCATCGCCGAGCAAGGCCCGCGCGCGTTCTACGAAGGCGAGATCGCCGAGCGGATCGCCGCGTTCGCGCGCGCAGGCGGCGGCGCGCTGAGCGCCGACGATCTGCGCAACTACCGCGCTGACTGGGTCGAGCCGATCGGCAAGGACTATCGCGGCTACACCGTGCACGAGATTCCGCCGAACGGCCAGGGCATCGCGGCGCTGGTTGCGCTCGGCATCCTGGAAAAGTTCGACGTGAAGTCGCTAAAGGTCGACAGCGTCGAGTCGCAGCATCTGCAGATCGAAGCGATGAAGCTCGCGTTTGCCGACCTGTATCGCTATGTCGCCGATCCGCGTTCGATGGAAGTCACGCCCGAGCAGATGCTCGACGACGCGTATCTGAGTTCACGCGCGAAGCTGATCGATCCGAAGCGCGCGACGCACTTCGACTTCGGCATGCCGAAGTCGGGCGGCACGATCTACCTGTCGGCCGCGGACGAGAGCGGCATGATGGTCAGCTTCATCCAGTCGAACTACATGGGCTTCGGCTCGGGTGTCGTGGTGCCCGACAGCGGCATCGCGCTGCAGAACCGCGGCTGCGGCTTTTCGATGGACCCGAACTCGCCGAACGTCGTCGAGGGCGGCAAGCGGCCGTTCCACACGATCATTCCGGCATTCCTCACGCAGCAGGTGAACGGCCAGCAGGAAGCGGTGATGAGCTTCGGCGTGATGGGCGGCGACATGCAGCCGCAAGGTCATCTGCAGACCGTGGTGCGCATGCTCGACTACGGACAGCAGCCGCAGGCCGCGTGCGATGCGCCACGCTGGAAGGTCAACCGCGACTTCACGGTCGATATCGAGTCGACGCTGGATCCGAAGACCACCGAGGGCCTGCAGAAGCTCGGCCACACGATCAAGTCGGTCGACGATCCGTACATGGACTTCGGCTCCGGCCAGTTCGTCTGGAAGCTCGATCGCAACGAGCCGGAGCGCGGCTACGTGGCGGCCAGCGACAGCCGCCGCGACGGTCTGGCGGCCGGCTTCTAGGCCACGACGAGGCAACGCGCGGAGCTGAGCTCGACACCGGAGCTCAGCTCAGATACCCGGGCAACAGGCGACGAACGCGCGGCATTCCGTATGCCGCGCCAATGCGCGCCCACCAGCCGCCTCGCCGATGCAGGCGAAGCCGCGCCCGACACAGCTTTCACGCAGCAGACACGCAGGAGACCATCATGAACACCCCCGCGTCGCATTCGACAAGCGCTTCCCCTCACGCCGCGCCGCTTTCGAAAGCGATGGTGCGGCGGATCGTTTTCTCGTCGTCGATTGGCAACGCGCTCGAGTGGTTCGACTTCCTGGTTTATGGCTACTTTGCGACGATCATCGCGAAACAGTTCTTCCCGATGCAGGACGAGTGGCTGTCGACGCTGCTCGCGATCGCCACCTTCGGCATCTCGTTCCTGATGCGCCCGCTCGGCGCGATCGTGCTCGGCGTGTACGGCGACCGCAAGGGCCGCAAAGCGGCGCTGACGCTCGCGATCGCGCTGATGATGGTCGGTACTTTCACGATGGCCGTGATGCCGCCGTTTTCGACGATCGGGCTCGCGGCGCCGCTGCTGGTGCTGTTCGCGCGGCTCGTGCAGGGCTTCGCGGTCGGCGGCGAGTTCGGCAGCGCGACCGCGTTCATGGTCGAACACAGCGCGACGCGGCGCGGCTACTACGCGAGCTGGCAGTTCGCGAGCCAGGGTCTCGCGGCGATCACCGCGGCCGCCTTCGGTTCGCTGCTGACCGCGTGGCTGCCGGCCGAGCATCTGAACAGCTGGGGCTGGCGTGTGCCGTTCGTGTTCGGTCTGCTGGTCGGGCCGGTCGGCTATTACATCCGCTCGCATCTGGACGAGACGCCCGAATTCCTCGCATTGCGTGAAGAGCGGGCGGCTAGCGAAGCGGCCGGCGAACACAAGGCCGTGAACGGATCGAAGGACGCGTCGTTCGCGAATCAGTGGGTCAACCTGCTGCTCGCGATCGGCATCGTTGCGCAGTCGACGGTCGGGGTGTACGTGCTGCAGCTCTACATGCCGCTCTACGCGGTCAAGCAGCTGCATATGGCGGCGGCCGCCTCGTTCGGCGTGGTCGTGCTGAACGGCGGCATGCAGTTCATCTTCTCGCCGATCATGGGCGCGCTGTCCGATCGCATCGGCCGAATTCGTATCATGCTGAGCACGTCGATCCTGATGGGCCTGCTGATCTATCCGATGTTCGCATGGTTGCAGACACATCCGACGATTGGCTGGCTGCTCGTGCTGCAAGGCGTCGCCGGTATTTTCAAGGCCTCGTACTCGGGGCCGATGCCCGCGCTGATGTCGGAGATCTTCCCGACCCAGGTACGCTCGACTGGCCTTTCAATCGGTTACAGCATCGGCGTCACGATCTTCGGCGGCTTCGCGCCGACCATCGTCGAAACATTCATTCATCTGACCGGCGACAAACTCGCGCCGAGTTATTACGTGCTGCTTGCGGCGGTGCTTTCGGGCGCATCGCTGATCATCGTCGCGCTGCGCATGCGTCGTGTGCGTCCCGTCTCGGGCGAGGTACAACCTGCCTGAGGAAGAGAGGCCACCTCGGGCGCCCGTGTCCACAATCCGCCTGACGTGGTGTGTGTCCGAAAAGCCAGCCTTTTGGGCTGGTTTTTTTTTGCCTTGCGGACATCGTTTTTAATCCGCTGCAAGATTTCGACTATCTTGGAAGCGGAACTGCGTCGTTGCGGCATGGTCTGTGCTGTGTGAACTGCATGGTCGGATATCTCCGGCTAACATGCAGAGTACAAGGGCCCAACTCTAATTCACGGCGTTGTATCCGGCACGGAGAACATCACGGCGAGCGCGGGGGCGGTTGCGAAGAACTCCACGGGTCGGTACAGCATGGGAGCAAGACACAATGCACACGGAGCTGAACCATGTCATGCCCTGGCGGATCGAGGACATCGATCTGACGCGCATCGACCGGCAGAAGGCCGCTGCCAACGAAGACCTGCTGCTGTTGCTGTGCGCGGCATCGTTCATCGAAAGCGGCACTGATCTCTACACCAGCAATCTGAGTACATTTTTCAACGACGACCCGGAGGTCTCGGCCTGGCTCAACCACGAGTGGGAGCCCGAGGAAATGCAGCACGGCCGGGCGCTGCAGACCTATATCGCGTATGTATGGCCCGAGTTCGACTGGCATACCGCGTTCCGCAATTTCATGGGCGAGTATTCGCTGACTTGCTCGGTCGACGATTTCGAAAAGACCCGCGCCTTGGAGATGGTCGCGCGTTGCGTCGTCGAAACGGGTACCGCGACGCTGTATCGAGCGATCAACGAATGCTCGGATGAGCCGGTGCTCAAGCAGATCACCGACAACATCCGCACCGACGAAGTCCGTCATTACAAGCACTTTTTCAGGTACTTCAAGAAGTACAACCGGATCGAGGGCAACGGCCGGCTCGCGGTGCTCGGCGCGTTGATGCGTCGCGTGATGGAAATCAAGAACGAAGATTCGGAGATCGCATTGCGCCACGTGTTCGCGATTCGCTATCCGGAGCGCGTGCACGACTCCGCATATAACCGCGAGCGCGCGGCGCGCATCAATAAGCTGGTGCGGCGCAATCTGTCCGCCGACATGTGCGTGAAGATGCTGCTCAAGCCGCTCGATCTGCCGGCGCGCATTCAGCCGGGTGTGCATTATCCGCTCGCGAAGATCACGCAGCATGTGTTCTTTCGCTGAGCCTTGAAAGCGAATCAAAGAGCAAAGCCCGCATCAGCCCGCATCAGCGGGCTTTGCTTTTTTCGAGGCATGATTGAGCTTTACCCACTACTTCGACTGGATCGATGGCATGAGCGATTCCTCCTCCGCATCACCGTCCGCGCGTCCGCTCGAACAGAATGTGTTCGACGAATGGCCGGCCAACGTGCGCGCGTTGTTCGACGGTTCGTCGCTTGCGGACAAGGTGGGTTTCACCGCGTCGCTGTTGAGCGTCGATGCGAACGGGCACGTGCGCACATCGCTGTTGAGCGTCGGCGAACTCTATGCACCCGACTCGCGCACGCTGTGCATTGCGCTATGGCCGCAGGCGCGCGCGACGGGCGCGATTGCGCAAAGCGGGCGCGCGGCGCTGAGCTTTGTATGCGATGCGGCGTTCTATCAGGTGCAATTGCGTATCGCGCCGCTGCCCGGTGTTGCGGGCGATGACAGCGACCTCGTCTATCTGCTCGGCTCGATCGACACAGCGGAAGCGCAAAGCGTCCGTTATGCGCGCCTGACGGGCGGCATCACGTTCGAATTGCAGGGACAGGGGAGTGCAGTGCTCGAGCGATGGGAGCAGCAGATCGAGCATTTGAAGCGGGCTGCCGCCGCGAGCAGCCGTTAGTCTTCGAGCAGGGAAGCGCTAACGGCTGGTACGCACGCTGGCAGCCCTTAGGCCGAGCGACGCTTAACGGCCGCCGTCGCCGTTGCGCGACGGTTGCCCGCCACGCGGCGCATCGTTGCGCTTCACGCCGCCGCCGAGCAACGCGCCCGGATTGCCGTTGGGCGAACGATTGCCTTGCTGTTTGCGCGGCGCGTGGTGCGCGGTAGCGCCATCATGCGCGGCGGCACGCGGCCGATCGTCGTGCCGCTGAGTATCGCGACGCGGCTGACCGCCATTGCCGGCCGGCTTCCCACCTTGCGCGGGCTGAACGTTCGACACACGTTGTCCCGAACGCTGACCGGAGCCTTGAGCCGGCTTGGCCGATGCGCCACCACCAGCAGCGCCGTCACGACGCCCCGTGCCTTGTCCCTGGCGCTGTGAACGCCCGCCGCCACCCTGGCCGCGTCGCTGGATCGGCTCCGGCTTCGCGCTCGGGTCCGGCTCGAAACCGGTGATAACTTCCTGCGGGACCGGACGCTTGATCAGCTTCTCGATGTCCTTCAGCAACTGCAGTTCATCGACGCACACGAGCGACACCGCCTCGCCCGTCGCGCCCGCGCGACCCGTGCGGCCGATGCGGTGCACGTAGTCTTCCGGCACGTTCGGCAGATCGAAGTTGACCACGTGCGGCAGCTGATCGATATCGATGCCGCGTGCGGCGATGTCGGTTGCCACCAGCACCTGCAGCGTGCCGTCCTTGAACTCGGCAAGCGCGCGCGTGCGGGCCGATTGGCTCTTGTTGCCGTGGATCGCGAGCGCGCTGATGCCGTCCTTCGTCAGCTGCTCGGCGAGGCGATTCGCGCCGTGCTTGGTGCGCGTGAACACGAGCACCTGGAACCAGTTGTGCTGCCGGATCAGATGAGTGAGCAGCTCGCGCTTGCGGTCGCGATCGACCGGGTGAATCTTTTGCGCGACCGTTTCGGCCGTCGTGTTGCGGCGCGCGACTTCGATCAGCGCCGGTGAATCGAGCAGGCTGTCGGCGAGCGCCTTGATCTCGTCGGAGAAGGTTGCCGAGAACAGCAGATTCTGCCGCTTCGGCGGCAGCTTCGCGAGCACGCGCTTGATGTCGTGGATGAAACCCATGTCGAGCATGCGGTCCGCTTCGTCGAGTACGAGAATCTCGAGATGCGACAGGTCGATGGTCTTCTGCTGCATGTGATCGAGCAGACGGCCCGGCGTCGCGACGACGATGTCAACGCCGCGCTTGAGCGCATCGATCTGCGGATTGATGCCGACACCGCCGAACATCACGGTCGACTTCAGCTTCAGATACTTGCCGTACGCACGCACGCTTTCTTCGACCTGCGCGGCGAGTTCGCGCGTCGGCGTGAGGATCAGCGCGCGCACCACGCGCTTGCCGCCGGCGGCGGGCGACATCGAATTCAGGCGCTGCAGGATCGGCAGCGTGAAGCCGGCGGTCTTGCCGGTGCCGGTTTGCGCGCCGGCGAGCAGATCGCCGCCGTTGAGCACGGCCGGGATCGCCTGAGTCTGGATCGGAGTCGGGCTGGTGTAGCCGAGTTCATTGACAGCGCGGACCAGCGGTTCGGACAAGCCGAGGGAATCAAAAGACATAGAAGCTCTTTGCAATGCAGTTTCGCGAACGGCCCCGCTGAGCCCATAGGACCCCAACGCGGAAAAACCAGCGCGGCATCGACACGCCCGCATGGCGTGTGCGAGGCCGCAGCCCGGTTCCGTTCACGGAGAAATCGGCGGCACGCTTACAGATGTGCCGAATGTTTCAACGCGCTATGCAGACACGTCGACTGGCCTTAAGTTGCAATTCGTCGCCGTGGAACGTCACGCGACATAGCGCGCGACACTGACGAATTGACACAGACTGCCCGCCAGTACGAACAGGTGCCAGATACCATGTCCGTGGCGGATGCGCTCGTCGTTGATGAAGAAATAGATGCCGGCGCTGTAGATGACGCCGCCGGCCACGAGCCACGCGGTACCCGCGGCCGGCAATGCCTGCACCAGCGGGCGGACAGCTACGAGCGCGAGCCATCCCATCAACACATACAGCACCATCGACACGCTGCGGGTGCGTCGCCCGAGCGTGAGTTCCTGCACGATGCCGAGGGCAGCGAGCCCCCAGCTCACGCCGAATAGCGACCAGCCCCACGGTCCACGCAACGTGACGAGCGTGAACGGCGTGTAACTGCCGGCGATCAGCAGGTAGATCGCCGAATGATCGCATTTCTGCAGAATCGCCTTCAGTCGCGCATGGCTGACGCTGTGATACAGCGTCGAGATCGCATACAGCACGAACAGCATCGCACCATACACGCTGAAGCTGACGACCTTGTACGCGTCGCCGGCGAGCGCGCCCATCGTGACGAGCGCCGCCAGCCCCACCACCGACAGCACGGCGCCGACGAGATGGGTAATGCTGTTCAAACGCTCACCAAAGGGCACGACTCTTTCCTCCTGCACGGTCCCACGAAGGCGACTACCAACACAAACAGGCCCACATGATACCGGTCCTGAAAAAACGAAGGGCGCGGCCGCGAAACTCGCAGGCCGCGCCCAGGGTACGTGAAACCCTGCTTAGTCGAGCGGCGCCGAACGCAACTCGGCCACTTGCTGTGGCGACACGGCCGTACCGTGGTTGCCCCAAGACATACGGATGTACGTCACGACCGCTGCGACTTCCTGATTCGACAGAGACTGTGCGAACGGCGGCATGCCGTACGGATGCGGGTTCGCGTCCGTGCTCGGCGGATAACCACCGTTCAGCACCATGCGGATCGGGTTGACCGCCGACGGCATCTGGATCGACTGGTTATTCGCGAGCGGCGGGAATGCCGGCGGGCGGCCGAGACCATTGTCTTCGTGACACTTCGCGCAGTTGTCAGCGTAGATCTTCTGACCTTGCTTCAGCAGTTCGCCGCCGAACTTTTCCGAGGTTTCGAGCTGCAGCGGTTCCGGTGCTTCGCTCTTCTGCGGAATCGTCTTCAGGTACGTCGCCATCGCGTTGATGTCTTCGGCCGACAGATACTGCAGGCTGTTGTGAACGACTTCGGCCATCGGACCGAACACCGCGCCGCGGCTCGACACGCCGGTCTTCAGCAGATCGGCGATGTCCCTCAGGTCCCAGTCGCCGAGGCCGGCTTCCTTGTTCGACGTCAGCGACGGCGCATACCAGTTCTGCAGCGGAATCAGACCGCCCGCGAACGCCGCCGAGCTGACGGGGCCGCCCATCGCGTTGATCGACGTATGGCACATGCCGCAGTGGCCGAGGCCTTCGACCAGATACGCACCGCGGTTCCATTCGACCGACTTGGTCGGGTCCGGCTTGAACTCGCCTTCACGGAAGAACAGCGTGCGCCAGCCGATCAGCATGTTGCGCTGGTTGAACGGGAATTTCAGTTCGTGCGGACGGCTCGGTACGTTGACCGGCGCGACCGAGCGCAGGTACGCGTAGATCGCGTCGGAGTCGGCGCGCGTGACCTTCGTGTAGCTCGTGAACGGGAAGCCCGGATAGAGCAGGCTGCCATCTTTCGAGCGGCCAGTGTGCATCGCGCGATAGAAGTCGTCCTGGGTCCACTTGCCGATGCCGTACTGGTCGTCAGGCGTGATGTTCGGCGTGAACATCGTGCCGAACGGCGTGGCCATCGGCAGGCCGCCGGCGAACGGCAGTCCGCCGCGCACGGTGTGGCAGGCGATACAGTCGCCCGCGCGGGCGAGGTACTCGCCCTTCTTGATCAGGTCGGCCTGGTCCGCGGGCGTTGCCGCGACGGCCGCGCCGCTGCTATGCAGATGGTCGCCGCCCGACCACAGGACGGGAACGAGTGCGGCGGCCGCTACCACGACGACTGCCGAGAGGGCGAACAAAGACTTGCGTTTCATTTGAATGTCTCTCCCGGCGCCTTATTGCGGTTCGCTGCCGCAGGCAAGCGGAGTCTTCAAGGAGCGGGCCGGAGCCGGCACGGGGTTTTGCGGAGCCTGCTGCGTGGCAAGCCAGGCCGCGACGGCGTTCACGTCTTCGTCGCTAAGGCGCGTGGCGATTGTGTGCATGCAGTCCGGTGCGATCGCACGACGCGTGCCCGAACGCCATGAGCCGAGCTGCGCGCTGATGTAATCGGCGTGCAGGCCGACGAGACCCGGGATCGCCGGTTCCATACCGGTCAGTGCCTTGCCGTGGCAGGCCGCGCAAGCGGGCACCTGCTTGTTCGCATCACCATGCAGCACGATCTGCTCACCGCGCGCGAGCGTGGAGGCGGAGGCCGTCGGCTTGGCCGGCGTCGGATACGGTGGGCGCTGCTGCGAGAAGAAGGTGGCGATCTGATGCAGGTAGTCGTCGGAGAGGTACGTGACGAGGTAGTTCATCGGCGGGTACTTGCGGCGCCCTTCACGGAAGTTCTGCAACTGATTGAACAGATATCCCGCCGGCTTGCCCGCGAGACGCGGGAAGTAGTCATTGTCGGTGCCTTGCCCATGCGAGCCGTGGCAGGCCGTGCAGCCTTGCACGCGGGCTTCCATCGTGTCGGGGGCCTTCGGTTGAGTCTGCGCTTTCGCAGCGCTATAGACACCCGCGGAGCCGATCAGCAGAAGGGCAAGCAACGGGCGGAAGAGGCGTCTTGAAGACACGCGTAACTCCATCAGAATCGGGGACCTGACCGAACTTCGGGCGGCTCGGTGTGAAGGACAGCCGTCGCTGCGGCGACGCAGCATTCTATCATCGACGGGTGATGGTGACTATTTGCCGCATTAGATGCGGTTCCAGGTGTGACCGCCATGCGACAGTGTGTCGCGTTTGCCAGTTTCGGACTTCAGTTGCGTCGTGCGTCGAGATCAATATCGTTGTCTCATCAAGCAAGGTTGAACCGATCCCCGTGCGCGCCATCGAAGCGTACACTTCCGGGCTCGCCGGCCGTCGTGCAGATGATGCGCGTCGTCGGCCCGGCTCTGTTTCGTTCGTTCTCATCCGCTATCGGCCCCACATGAAGCTATTCGATTTCTCCTCATCGACGCTGCGAGCGTTGATGTCCGGCGCGGTGGCGCTGGCCATGTCATCCACCGCGTTCGCGCATGCGCACCTGATCTCGAGCGTGCCGGCCGCGAACGCCGAGGCCGTCGCGCCCGCCGACGTGACCATCCATTTCACCGAGCCGCTCGAGCCTGCGTTCAGCAAGATCACACTCGCCGATACAAGCGGCAAGCCTGCGACTTCGACCGCGTCGACGGTCGATAGCGCGGACGCCCGCGAGATGCACCTCGCGCTGCCTCAGTTGACGAGCGGCCGCTATTCGGTGCACTGGGTCGCGGTGGCCACCGATGGCCATCGTACGCAAGGCGACTTCGCGTTCAACGTCAAATGAACTTCGACGCACTGTGGATCGGGCAGGTCGCAATGGCCGCGCTCATGAACGTCGCGTTCGGCTTCGCCGTTGGCTCGGCGCTACTCGGCGCATGGCTCGCGAAGGACGCGCAGCAAGGCACTTCACCGGCGCGGCCCGGCTGGATGCGCGCACATCGCTCGATGTTCGCGGCCACCATCGTGCTGGTGCTCGCGGATCTCGGCTGGCTGCTGTATCAGGCGGCGTCGATGAGCGGCGTCGCGTTGCCCGCGGCGTTCGGCGTGGTGCCGACGGTGCTGACGCAAACGCATGTCGGCTATGGTTGGAGCGTCGCGTTCGGCGGCGCACTGGTGCTGCTCGGCACCGCGCTGAGCCACGGCACCGGCATGCTGCGTAACACGCTGCTGTGGCTCGCGGTGCTCGCGATCTCGGCGGGCAAGGCGTCGCTCGGTCATGCTGCCGATGCCGGCGTCGTATCGGCCGCGATCGGCATGCAGACGCTGCACGTGCTCGCGACGAGCGTATGGGGCGGTGTCGCGATGGCCGCGGGCTTCGCGGTGCTGCCGGCGCTCGGCGCATCGACCGCGCGCGGCATGCTGATTCGCACGGCGACCCAGGTGTCGAACGTGTCGCTCGTCGCGGTCGGGTTGGTGTTGCTGTCGGGCGTCTTTAATGCGGTGCGCGGCTCGGGTGGGTCGTTCGAAGCGATTCAGGGCAGCACGTGGGGCCATGTGTTGACATTGAAGCTCGTGCTGGTCGCGCTCGCGCTGGTGCTCGGCGCGCTGAACCGCACGTCGGCGCTGCCGCGCCTGCGTCGTACCGCGTCGACGATGGATGCGCATACCTTCGTCAACGTGATCTATCTGGAAGCGCTCGTGATGATCGGGGTGTTCGTCGTCGCGGCCGCGTTGTCGCACACCGTGCCGGCGTTCGCTGCGCTCGGCTGAACGCGCGGCGCGCCGCATAAAAAAGCGCCGCACTGCAAAGCACGTGCGGCGCAATACACACGGTCGCCTGGCTGAGGCCAGCGCATCCGCTACTACTCTTCAGGCAAGCAGCGCGTCGTCGCGCGCGCGTTCCAGCAATGCAGGCGTCAGTCGCATCACGCGGTCCGGCTCGCTGCGCGCTTACTCGAGGCCGAGGCGATGACCGAGAATCGGCGCGCAGAACAACGCGATCGCGCAGCCCGCGGCCTTCCCTTCGAGTTCGGCGCCGGCAGCGCGCGTGCCGACCATCTGCGTGAGCAGATCGAAAACCTGCGGCAGGCAGTACAGCAGTGCCGCGGCGATAAAGAATTTCCCGACCACCGCGATGCTCCATCCGCGCTCGTAGGCGACCATCGCGCCGATGATGCGCAGCACGCCGAAGACGACCAGCGCGCCGACCGCCGCCTGTTCGCGGATCAGATAGTCAGGAAGGAATTCGCCCATGGTGCTCCCCGCTGCATGCGTTGTCGGCATGCATTTCAGCAAGGAGCAGACCATGCGTCTGTCCGATACCGAACAAACGTCGCGAGAGCTGGGCGGGAGAAGGCTGTGCGGGTATCGAGGCAGGGAGGGGCCCGCGCGTCACGTGGCCGGAACGCGCGGGCGCAATGGCCCACGAATCACCATTCGGCGACGCTGCCGTCCGCGTGACGCCACACCGGATTGCGCCAGCGATGACCGACCTTCGCCATCTCGCGCACCTTCTCTTCGTTGACCTCGATGCCGAGGCCCGGGCCTTGCGGGATCGACACGAAGCCGTCTTCATACTTGAAGACTTCCGGGTTCTTGATGTAATCGAGCAGGTCGTTGCCCTGGTTGTAATGGATGCCGAGGCTCTGTTCCTGGATGAATGCGTTGTAGCTGACCGCGTCGATCTGCAGGCAGGTTGCGAGCGCGATCGGGCCGAGCGGACAATGCAGCGCGAGCGCGACGTCGTAGGCTTCGGCCATCGCGGCGATCTTGCGGCACTCGGTGATGCCACCCGCGTGCGAAGCGTCCGGCTGGATGATGTCGACGTAGCCGCCCGACAGGATGTGCTTGAAGTCCCAGCGCGAATACAGACGCTCGCCGAGCGCGATCGGTGTGTTGGTCTGATTGACGATGTCGCGCAGCGCCTCGGCGTTCTCCGACAGCACCGGCTCTTCGATGAATAGCAGCTTGTACGGATCGAGTTCCTTGGCGAGCACCTTCGCCATCGGCTTGTGCACGCGGCCGTGGAAGTCCACGCCGATGCCGATGTTCGGCCCGACCGCCTCGCGCACCGCCGCGACGTTGTTGATCACGCCTTGCACCTTGTCGAAGGTGTCGATGATCTGCAGTTCTTCCGAGCCGTTCATCTTGACGGCCTTGAAGCCACGCTCGACCACCGCGCGCGCGTTGTTCGCGACATCGCTGGGGCGGTCACCGCCGATCCACGAGTACACCTTGATCCTGTCGCGCACCTGGCCGCCGAGCAGCGCATGCACCGGCACGCCATGATGCTTGCCCTTGATGTCCCACAGCGCCTGATCGACGCCGGCGATCGCGCTCATCGTGATCGGGCCGCCGCGATAGAAACCCGCGCGGTACATCACCTGCCAGTGATCCTCGATCAGCAGCGGGTCCTTGCCGATCAAATAATCGGAGAGTTCCTCGACGGCCGCGGCGACCGTGTGCGCGCGGCCTTCCACCACCGGCTCGCCCCAACCGACGATGCCCTCATCGGTCTCGATCTTGAGGAAGCACCAGCGCGGCGGGACGACGAAGGTTTCGAGCTTGGTGATTTTCATGGTGTGTGTCTCCTGACGATCTGCCGGCACGCAAAAGAATTTTGGGAATTCCATGCTACAACAAAAGTGCATTTAAATACTATTAATAGTACTATTTGCCACATAGTGGTGAGATTTGGAATACTAGTTGCCGCGTTGCGCGACGAGACCACCACCCGCTAGGAGAAAACCATTCCGCACGATCTGCATGGGCGAGTCACCCAACTGCTCGCGACCGCGATTCTGCGCGGCGACTATGCGCCGGAGTCGATCCTGCCTCGCGAAGCCGAGTTAATGGAGACGTTCGGCGTGAGCCGCACGGTGTTGCGCGAGGCGCTGCGCACGCTGACGTCGAAAGGGCTGATCGAATCGCGGCCTCGCGTGGGTACGCGGGTGCGGGTCAAGTCCGCGTGGAACCTGCTCGATGCCGATCTGCTCGACTGGTATTCGCGCGTCGCCGAGCCGATGGCGTTTGCGCTCAAACTGCAGGAAATGCGCGAGATGATCGAGCCCTACGCGGCCGGCCTTGCGGCCACCGCGTGCACCGATGACACGTTGGGCGCGCTTGCGGCCGCTCATGCCGCGATGGTGGCGGCGCGTAACGTCGATGAGTGGGTGCGTGCGGATCTGCAGTTCCATCTGTGCGTGCTGACCGCGTGCAGCAACGAATTGCTGATTCCGCTTGGCGCGCTGATCGAGCGCACGCTCGAGGCACAGTTGCGGCTCAATGCGAAACGCGCCGATGTGTTCAACGCGTCGCTCGCCGAGCACACGGCGGTGTACGACGCCATCCGCGCGCGCGATGCCGCCGCGGCGTACGCGGCGATGTCGTCATTGCTTGGCGTGACGCGCGGGCGAATCGAAGGCTGAGACGGACGGCGCCGCGCTCGATCTCAATCCATCGCCGCATGCGCGGCCGACGCATCCAGCGCCTTATGCGACGGCCGGATCAGCAGCAATAGCGGGATGACCAGCAGCGTTGCCACGAACATCAGCTTGAAGTCGTTCAGATACGCGACCATCGCCGCCTGCTGCGTGATCGACGCGTTCAGTGCCGCGATGTCGTAGCGCGAGCCGCCGTCGAGCATCGACTGCAGCGCCGGATTGAACGCGGTAACGTTCGCGGCGAGGTCCGCGTGCGAGATTTGCGTGTTGCGCGTCATCAGCGTCTGCACGATCGAAATGCCGATACTGCTGCCGATATTGCGCATCAAGCTATAAGTCGCGGTGCCGTCCGCGCGCAGCTCCGGCGACAGCGTCGAGAACGTCAGTGCAGACAGCGGCACGAACACGAGACCGAGCCCGAAGCCCTGGATTACGCCGGGCCACACGATGTTCGACTCCGACAGCACGATCGTGTAATGCATCATCTGCCACAGCGCGAACGCCGAGATCAGGAAGCCGCAGAGCAATAGCAGCCGCGCATCGACGCGCTTGAGCAGCCGGCCGGCGATCAGCATCGCGACCATCGTGCCGGCGCCGCTCGGCGCGGTGACGAGGCCGGTGGTCGCGACCGGATAACCCATCAGGTTTTGCAGCATCGGCGGCAGCAGCGCGCGGGTCGCGTACATCACCGCGCCGATCACGAAGATGAAGAACGTGCCGGTCGCAAAGTTCGGGTCCTTCAGCAACTTGTACTTGAAAAACGAACGCTCGCCGACGGTCGCCGTGTGGACGAGGAAAAACGCGAAGCTGATCGCCGCGACCAGCGCCTCGATCACGATCTCGGTCGATGAAAACCAGTCGAGCTGCTCGCCGCGATCGAGCATCGCCTGCAATGCGCCGATCGCGAGGCCGAGCGTGATGAAGCCGAACGCGTCGAACTTCACGTCGTGCTTGGGCTCGCGCGTCGGCAGGAAGGTCGCGACGCCGAACAGCGCGAACGCGCCGATCGGCACGTTGATGAAGAACACCCAGCGCCAGTTGTAGCTATCGGTGAGCCAGCCGCCGAGCGTCGGCCCGAGAATCGGCCCGACCATCACGCCCATGCCCCACACGGCCATCGCCTGGCCCTGCTTTTCACGCGGGTTGATGTCGAGCAGGATCGATTGCGACAGCGGCACCAGCGACGCGCCGAAGATCCCTTGCAGCAAGCGCGACACGACGATCTGCGGCAGCGTCTCGGAGAGCCCACACAACGCGGACGCCGCCGTGAAGCCGCCGATCGCGATCAGCAGCAGCCGCCTGACGCTGAGGCGGTCCGCCAGCCAGCCGGTGAGCGGCGTGGCGATCGCCGCAGCGACGATATAGGAAGTCAGCACCCATGTGATCTCGTCCTGCGACGCGGACAGCGTGCCTTGCATATGCGGCAGCGCCACGTTGGCGATCGTGCTGTCGAGCGTCTGCATCAGCGTCGCGAGCATGATCGAGATCGTGATCATCGGCCGGTTGAGCAGCTCAGTGGCGCTCGCCGGTGTGGAGGCGGAAGACATGAAAGGTGGGGGGCGTCGATATCGTAAGCATGCTTAGTATATCGTCAATGCGTTTTGCGCGATCGGGAGTTGTGCTGAAGCCGGAACGCATGCGCACGCGCAGGCGCGCTGTAAGCCGAAGTGCTTCCGTATAATCCGCGCATGAAAACCCAATTCGAAGAGCGCTTCGGCTTTCTGATCTACGACGTCGGCCGGCTGGCGGGCAAGCGTTTCGACGATCATGCGAAGTCGTCGGTCGACCTGACTCGCGCGCAGTGTCGCGTGCTCGCCTATCTCGGCCATTACGGCGAGATCAATCAGGCCCGGCTCGCGGATCTGCTGGAGGTCGCGCCGATCTCGGCGGGCCGGCTGCTCGACCGGATGGAGGAGGGCGGCTGGATCGAGCGGACCGCGAATCCGCAGGATCGCCGCGAGCGCCAGGTGCGCATGACGCCGAAGGCCGAGCGCACGCTCGGCAAGGCGCGCAAGGTCGGCGACGAGGTCGCGCTCGAAGCGCTCGATGGTTTCAGCGATGAAGAAGCGGCGCAGTTGATCGCGCTGCTGCAGCGGGTGCGCGGCAACCTGAGCCGGCTGGTGGATCGCTGAAGCGTCGCGGTGTTGGCGAGACGCTGAAGTCTTTCCCGCGAGCCCGAGCGACGTTGGGCACGCGCTTCAAATCACATTATTTGGATTCCGACGCTGGCGCGCCGCCGCTCGGCGGTACCAGCTCGTAACAGCCCGCCGCCGCCGTTTTCGCTTTTGCTTCCGGTTGCTGCGCATCGATGCATTTGAACGCGCTCTGATCGCGCTGCACGAAGATCGTGTCGGCCGGCCCGTTGTTGACCACGGCGACGATCTTGTAGCCGTCCTGCAGCAGCGTCGCGAGCATGGTCGAGCTGGCGCGCCATTGACTGTCGGACGTGCTCGGCGTTTGGGCCTGTGCGGTGAGGGCGGCGGTCGTGCCGGCGAGCGTGAGCGCAGCGGTGGTTGCGGCAAGCGCGACGGTGCGGAACGTCATTAACGAACCTCCTCGAAGTTGCGACGGAATTGCGGAAGGAAGCCTGCCAGGTTCTGCATTGTGGACGCGCGTTGAACCTCCGGAGAGAACTTGCCAGACTTTCTCGGGGCGCTATTCTCTCAAGAGACGGAGCTGCCAACGAAACCGGCGGCGCTTCACTACCCATACTCTGCGACGCTGCTGCTCGTCGTTCGTTCCATCAATCGCGATGAACGAGCCGAACCCAGCGCTGGGCATTTCCCACACTTCGTCAGCAATTCTTGCGCCGCCATCGGTGACGCGCCACAGGGGTATTAGATTCAGCGATGCCAGATAAGATGGAGCGGTCGTAGCAAGTTGCGCTAGCGCTCGCATGCGACCGTGCCGTTTCGACCGCGTTATTTGACGCCATCCCTATCGAATGCGAAACGAATCGCAAGTCAATGCCGTGCGGCAGATTCCACGCAGCGTGTGGGTCCTAGGATGTGTGAGTCTTTTCATGGACATCTCATCCGAAATCATCCACAGCCTGCTGCCGATGTTTCTGTTGGCGAGCCTTGGGGCCGGGGCCGGCGCGATTGGGCTCATCGAAGGCGTCGCGGAGGCCACGGCCCAAATCGTCAAGGTGTTTTCGGGAACGCTAAGCGACTACCTCGGCAACCGAAAGTGGCTCGCCGTAGCCGGGTATGCGCTCGGCGCGATGAGCAAGCCGCTTTTTGCCATTGCGTCGTCGGTGGGAGTCGTGGTGACGGCGCGCGTCATCGACCGTGTCGGCAAGGGCATTCGTGGTGCGCCTCGCGATGCGCTCATTGCAGATGTCACGCCGCAGCACCTGCGTGGCGCGGCCTTCGGCCTGCGCCAATCGCTCGATACGGTCGGTGCGTTTCTCGGACCGCTGGTGGCGGTTCTCATCATGCTGATCTGGGCAGATAATTTTCGGCTTGCGTTCTGGCTTGCCGTCATTCCCGGCGTGCTCGCGGTCGCGCTGTTGGCGTTCGGTATCACGGAGCCTGAGCACGAGCCTCTTGCCAAAAGAAGCAACCCAGTGCGGTGGCAGAGTCTCAAGGACCTTGGTTTGGACTACTGGTGGGTCGTAGGGATAGGGGCTGTGTTCGCGTTGGCGCGATTCAGCGAGGCTTTCCTGGTTCTTCGTGCGATGGGCAGCGGCGTACCGATTGCGCTCGTTCCGCTGGTCATGGTGGCAATGAATGTGGTCTACGCGCTGTCCGCTTATCCGTTCGGGAAGCTCGCGGACACGATGCGTCATACGCGGCTGCTGATCGGTGGTCTGGTCGTGTTGATCGGCGCCGACCTCGTGCTGGCACACGGCACCCACTGGAGCATGGTCGTCGTCGGGGTAGCGCTTTGGGGGCTGCACATGGGGATGACGCAAGGCCTGCTCGCCACGATGGTCGCGCACACGGCGCCAGCGCATTTGCGTGGGACTGCGTTTGGTTTCTTCAATCTGCTGAGCGGCATCGTGACGCTGGTTTCGAGCGTTATCGCAGGTCAGTTGTGGGAACGTGTGGGTGCAGCCATGACGTTTTATGCGGGGGCGGCCTTCGGGCTGATGACCGTCGTGGCGCTTCTCTTTCACCAGACACCGGCCGGATCGGGCAACGACCTGAGTTGACGTGGCAGCGGTGAAAAACAAAAAAGCCGCTGTCCTTGTGGGACAGCGGCTTTTTCTTGAAGCTGGTGGCGAATCAGGGACTCGAACCCCGGACCTGCGGATTATGATTCCGTCGCTCTAACCGACTGAGCTAATTCGCCGAAAGAAGCGAGATTATGCTGGGGCAACCGGAGGCTGTCAACCCCCGGCGCACATCTTTTTCAGATAGCCCAGACTGGCGGTCCGCTCAATCTTTTGCGTAGATATCCGAGTCCTTGGTTTCGCGCACGAACAGCATGCCGATCACGAAGGTGATCACCGCGATGATGATCGGATACCAGAGCCCCGAGTAGATGTTGCCCCGCGCCGCGACGATCGCGAACGCGGTCGCCGGCAGGAAGCCGCCGAACCAGCCATTGCCGATGTGATACGGCAGAGACATCGATGTATAACGGATGCGCGTCGGGAACATCTCGACCAGCATCGCCGCGATCGGACCGTAGACCATCGTTACGTAGATCACGAGGATCGTCAGGATCACGATGCTCATCGGCCAGTTGATCTGAGCCGGATCGGCCTTCGGCGGGTAGCCGGCAGCCTTCAGCGTTGCGGCGAGCGTCTTCTCGAAGGCCTTGGCTTGCTCCTTCGCATCCGGGGCGCGGCCGTCGAACGTGTTGACGACCGTATCACCCACTCGGATCTGCGCGATCGTGCCGGCCGGCGCCGCGACGTTGTCGTAGTTCAGGCCGGCTCGCGACAGCGCGCCCTTCGCGATATCGCACGAGGTTACGAACTTAGCCGTGCCCACCGGGTTGAACTGGAACGAGCACTCGCCCGGATCGGCGATCACGACGATCGGCGACTTCGCGGTCGCGGCTTCGAGCGCCGGGTTCGTGTAGTGCGTGAGCGCCTTGAACAGCGGGAAGTACGTCAGCGCGGCGATCAGCAGCCCGGCCATGATGATCGGCTTGCGGCCGATGCGATCCGACAGCGAGCCGAAGAACAGGAAGAACGGCGTGCCGATCAGCAGCGCGAGCGCGATCATGATGTTGGCGCTCGAACCGTCGACCTTCAGGGTCTGCGTGAGGAAGAACAACGTGTAGAACTGGCCCGTGTACCACACGACAGCCTGGCCGGCCGTCAGGCCGAGCAGCGCGAGAATCACGACCTTCAGGTTCTTCCACTGGCCGAACGCTTCGGAGAGGGGCGCCTTCGAGGTCTTGCCTTCGGCCTTGATGCGTTCGAACACCGGCGACTCGTGCAGTTGCAGACGGATCCACACCGACACCGCGAGCAGCAGGATCGACACGACGAACGGAATGCGCCAGCCCCAGGCGCCGAACGAGTCCTCGCCCATGAACGTGCGCACGCCGAGGATCACGAGCAGCGACAGGAACAGGCCTAGCGTCGCGGTGGTCTGGATCCACGCGGTGTAGAAGCCGCGGCGGTTCGCCGGCGCGTGTTCGGCCACGTAGGTCGCGGCGCCGCCGTACTCGCCGCCGAGCGCGAGACCCTGCAGCAGACGCATCGCGATGAAGATCACCGGCGAAGCGATGCCGATCGCCGCATAGCCCGGCAGGAAGCCGACGAGGAACGTCGACAGGCCCATGATGATGATCGTGATCAGGAACGTGTACTTGCGCCCGACCATGTCGCCGAGCCGCCCGAATACGATCGCGCCGAACGGCCGTACCGCGAAGCCCGCGGCGAAGCTGAGCAGCGTGAAGATGAACGCCGCGGTCGGATTGACGCCGGAAAAGAAGCTCTTGCTGATGAAGGCCGCAAGCGAGCCGGCCAGATAAAAGTCGTACCACTCGAAAACCGTACCCAGCGACGATGCGAAGATCACCCGCTTCTCATCGCGCGTCATCGGCGCGTGCGAGAGTTGCCCGCCAACGGTAGCCATATGTCGTCTCCAATATTGATATACACACGGATCGCCAGCGCAGGCGTCCCCGTGCAACCGATTATTGGAGTGGAAACTTACGGCGTTCTGACTCGACGCCAAAACCTGGGGTAGTCCGGTAAACCGGCGAACAGGCAATCAATTTCGGTCATTGTGCGGCGATATTTGCGCAATCCGCGCTGAAATATCTCAAAAACACGCTGACGATCAAGCTGACAATGCGGCCGTGTTAGGGTAAGTCCCGCCCCCGTTCGAGCACCTGCAAGCTGACACGCACCAAGGTGCCGGCGAGTCGCGGCGACTCCTGGTAGACGTTGTCGTCGATGGCGAGCTCGCCGCCGTGCATCGCCGCGATCTCGCGCACGATCGCGAGACCGAGGCCACTGCCGTCGCCCTCGCGGCCCAGAATCCGGTAGAAGCGCTCGACCACGCGCGAGCGCTCGCTGGCCGGAATGCCGAGCCCGGTGTCCTCGACTTCCAGATGCACGAGCCGCGCCGGGGCGTCGTGGCGCACGCGCACGGTGATGCGGCCGCCCGCCGGCGTATACCGGATCGCGTTGTCGATCAGATTCGACAGCATTTCGCGCAGCATCACCGGATTGCCAGCGACTTCGACCGGCTCGTCGGGTGCTTCGTAGCCGAGGTCCATCTGCTTCGCGAGCGCCGCCTGCACCCATTCGCGCACCGCGCTGCGGGCGAGCTCGCCGAGTTCGACCGGCGTGAAGATCTGCCCCGACCGACGGTTCTCCGCGCGCGCGAGCGCGAGCAGCTGTGTGACGAGCCGCGCGGCGTGCTCGGAACTGGTCGCGATCTGTTCGAGCGAGCGATGCACCTCGGCCGACGCGTTCTGGCGCAGCGCAAGCTCGGCCTGCGTGCGCAGCCCGGCGAGCGGCGTTTTCATCTGATGCGCGGCGTCGGCGATGAAGCGCTTTTGCAGCTCCATGTTCTGTTCGAGGCGCGTGAGCAGATCGTTGAACGACGTGACGAGCGGCTCGATTTCCGGCGGCGCGCGGCGCGCTTCGAGCGGCGACAGATCGTCCGGCCGGCGTGCGCGGATATGCGCCTGCAGCGCATGCAGCGGTTCCAGCCCGCGCGACAGCCCGAACCACACGAGCAGGATCGCGAGCGGCAGGATCACGAACTGCGGCAGGATCACGCCCTTGATGATGTCGTTGGCGAGCTGGCTGCGCTTGTCGAGCGTTTCGGCGACCTGCACCAGCACCGGCTGCGCGCCCGGCGTCTGCGGAAACTCGACGGTCGTATACGCGACGCGGATGTCATTGCCGCGCAGCACGTCGTCGCGGAATTCGACGAGGCCCGGTGGCGGGCGGTCCTCCTCGTGCGGCAGCGGCATGTCGCGCTCGCCGGCCACCAGCTCACCGCGCGTGCCGAGCACCTGGAAGAACACGCTGTCGACGTTGTCGGCGCGCAGGAAATCGCGCGTCGACTCGGGCAGCGACAGCTCCGCGACGCCGTTGACCGGATGGATCTGGCGCGCGAGCACATAGGCGTCGGTTTCGAGCGCGCGGTCGAACGGGCCGTTCGCGATCGACTTCGCGACCAGATAGGTGACCGCGAGGCTCATCGGCCACAGCAGCAGGAGCGGCGCGAGCATCCAGTCGAGAATCTCGCCGAACAGGGAGCGCGGACGCGCTTCGGCGGCGGCTTCGGTTTCGTCGGGCGGGGCGAACGGGTTGGCGTAGCGCGCGTCGCGCGCCTCGTCGAGGTCCGCCGCGTGCGCCGTGGCGCGATCAGCGCGTGCGGACATCGCTGGCCTCTATTTGTAGTGATGGCTCGCCGGCATCGCGGCAGACGACGGCGGGGTGGATGGTGGTGCCGCTTGTGCCCCTTGTGCCGCTTGTGCCGTTTGCGGCTCGGAGCCGGCAGCGGCGGCGGGCGTGTTCGCATTCGCCGGCGGCGCCGCTTTTTCCAGGCAGTAGCCGAGCCCGCGCACGGTGATGATGCGCACGCCGCTCGGCTCGATCTTCTTGCGCAGCCGGTGCACGTAGACTTCGATCGCGTTGTTGCTGACTTCCTCGCCCCATTCGCACAGATGGTCGACCAGTTGCTCTTTCGAGACCAGCCGGCCGATCCGTTGCAGCAGCACTTCGAGCAGACCGAGCTCGCGCGCGGACAGATCGATCACCTGGTCATTGACATAGGCGATGCGGCCCACCTGATCGAACGACAGTGAGCCATGCCGCACGACGGTCGGGCCACCGCCGGCACCGCGCCGCGTCAGCGCGCGCACGCGGGCTTCGAGTTCGTTCAGCGCGAAGGGCTTGGCCATGTAATCGTCGGCGCCGAGGTCGAGGCCTTTGACGCGTTCGTCGACACTGTCTGCGGCGGTCAGGATCAGCACGGGCAGGTTCGAATTGCGCGCGCGCAGGCGGCGCAGCACCTCGAGCCCGGACATGCGCGGCAGGCCCAGATCGAGGATCAATAGGTCGAACGTCTGCATTGACAACGCGGTATCGGCTTCTACGCCGCTTTTGACGTGATCGACCGCATAGGCCGATTGGCGGAGTGATCGAACCAGACCGTCCGCGAGTATGCTGTCGTCTTCGGCAATCAGAATTCGCATGGTGCGCCAGCCTGGCTTTGCCGGCACCGTGGGGCTTGCCCCGGCGCGCAGCGGTCTCCGAACATTATTGTGGGTAGTGGGGGCGACGCGACAGTAAAAATGCGCGTTCGCATCATAATCGCGCTTGCCAAAACCACTGTTTTTTTATACAGTATCTGAGTTTCGTGTGATGTCCTGCAGGCTCCGCTCAATTCGAGTGAAACCACGGGTGCACACCTGCCTCAGACGCCGTTCATCATAGCAAAGGACGATTCATGGAAGAAAGCAAGAAAGGCTCGGCTGGACTGACTGCTGAAAAGAGCAAGGCTCTCGCCGCCGCGCTCGCGCAGATCGAAAAGCAGTTCGGCAAAGGGTCGGTCATGCGGCTCGGCGCAGGTGAGGCAGTCGAAGACATCCAGGTGGTCTCCACCGGATCGCTCGGCCTCGACATCGCATTGGGCGTCGGCGGATTGCCGCGCGGCCGCGTGGTCGAAATCTACGGTCCGGAATCGTCCGGTAAAACCACGCTGACGCTGCAGGTCATCGCCGAAATGCAGAAGCTCGGCGGCACCGCGGCGTTCATCGACGCGGAACACGCGCTGGACATTCAATACGCGGGCAAGCTCGGCGTGAACGTCGCCGACCTGCTGGTCTCGCAGCCGGACACCGGCGAGCAGGCGCTCGAAATCGCCGACGCGCTGGTGCGCTCGGGCTCGATCGACATGATCGTGATCGACTCGGTGGCGGCGCTGGTGCCGAAGGCGGAAATCGAAGGCGAAATGGGCGACTCGCTGCCGGGTCTGCAGGCGCGTCTGATGTCGCAGGCACTGCGCAAGCTGACCGGCACGATCAAGCGCACGAACTGCCTCGTGATCTTCATCAACCAGATCCGCATGAAGATCGGCGTGATGTTCGGCAACCCGGAAACCACCACGGGCGGTAATGCGCTGAAGTTCTACGCGTCGGTGCGTCTGGACATTCGCCGCATCGGTTCGATCAAGAAGAACGACGAAGTGATCGGCAACGAAACGCGCGTGAAGGTCGTCAAGAACAAGGTGTCGCCGCCGTTCCGCGAAGCGATCTTCGACATCCTGTACGGCGAGGGCATCTCGCGTCAGGGCGAAATCATCGACCTCGGCGTGCAGGCGAAGATCGTCGACAAGGCTGGCGCATGGTACAGCTACAACGGCGAGCGGATCGGTCAGGGCAAGGACAACGCGCGTGAATTCCTGCGCGAAAATCCGGACATCGCTCGCGAAATCGAAAATCGTATCCGCGAATCGCTGGGCGTCACCGCGATGGCGGACGCCGTGACTGGCGCGGACGCTGAAGTCGCGGACGAAGAAGAGTAAGCATCACGTGATACGCAAAGGCCGGCCGCTGTCCGGTTCCGACTCTGGACGCTACCCGGACGGCCCGCGCGACACGGCGGATGGATCGCCAGATTCCGGCGATCCATTCGATCCGTTCGAATCGTTCGACGCACACGACCGGGCCGCAGGCCGCGGTCCGCAGCGTACACGGTCTGCATCCCCTGCAGCATCGTCCAGCCCGGATTTCTCCGGGCGCGATTCCCGCCCCCCCTCCGAAGTCACCTACAGCCGTTCGCGTCGCCAGGCCGACGAAGTGAAGCCGGGGCAGGCCGACCAGGACGACAGCAGAAAATCCCAACGCCCAGCCCGTTCGCTGAAAGCACGGGCGCTCGGCTATCTGTCGCGTCGCGAATATAGCCGCGCCGAACTCGCGCGCAAGCTGAAGCCCTACGTCGAGGAAACCGATTCGCTCGACACGGTGCTTGACGCGCTGGAAGCCGAAAACTGGCTATCGGACTCGCGCTTCGCGGAAAGTCTGGTTCACCGGCGCGCATCGCGGCTTGGCACGAGCCGCATTCTCGGTGAACTGAAGCAGCACGCGCTGAACCCGGCGGTCGTCGAAGAGGCGAGTGCGCAATTGCGTGAAACCGAACTCGCGCGCGCTCAGGCGGTCTGGCGCAAGAAGTTCGGCCAGCTGCCGCAAACCCCGGCCGAGCGCGCGAAGCAGGCGCGCTTCCTCGCGTCGCGCGGCTTCTCCGGCGCGACGATCGGCAAGATCCTGAAGGGTATCGACGACATCTGGGACGGCGACTAGCGCGTCAGCCCTGACGGCCGTCGATTGCCACGCCGTAACCCGGCTCGAGGCCATGCGCAATCGGGGCTGTCCCAAATACCCGTTATGCTAAAATCCGGAGGTTTTCCAATCCGGCCTTTCCTTCCCGCATGTCGCTCTCCCCGCCAGTGTCCCGTCAGTTGCGCCATCGTCGCGCAATCAGAGCGGAAGCTTACGAGCGAGCCGATGGCCTGTGGGATGTGGAAGCGTGCCTGACCGACGAAAAGCCTCGCGATGTGGCGCTTCCGTCGGGAATCCGGCCCAATGGTCAGCCGATCCATGAACTCTGGCTTCGCATCACCATCGATCGCAAGCTCAACGTCGTTGACGCCGAGGCGTCGTCCGACTGGGTGCCCTATCCAGGGTTATGCCAGGCCAGCAATCCCGCCTACCGTGCCCTCATCGGGCTCAATCTGTTCCACAACTTCCGCCGCGATGCTGCCCGTTTGCTGGCCGGCACGGCCGGTTGCACGCATCTCACCGAGCTGTGCGCGATGCTGCCGACCGCCGCGATCCAGGCGTTCGCCGGCGAAGTGTGGAACACCGATGAAGGCACGCCGGGCGCGAACGCGGGTTCGGGAGACGAATCGTCTAACGGCACAGGCGAGCATTCCAACGACAAGCCGCCATTCCAGCTGGGACGCTGCCATGCGCTGCGTTTCGACGGCGAGGCGGTGAAACAGTTTTATCCGCGCTGGTATGGCCACGCACCGCGTCCGGCGGAACGCGCGGCCTCGTCGGACGACGCGGCGGCCCGCGCACGAGGCGGCGACGCGTCGGCCTGAACGGCGGCAAAACGGAATCGAAGTTCTATCCAACTCTCAGACTGAAGGGAATCACGCATGAAGATTCACGAGTACCAGGGTAAGGAAATCCTGCGGAAATTCGGCGTCGCGGTACCGCGCGGCAAGCCGGTCTTCTCGGTGGACGATGCGGTCAAGGCCGCTGAAGAGCTCGGCGGCCCGGTGTGGGTCGTCAAGGCTCAGATCCACGCAGGTGGCCGTGGCAAGGGTGGCGGCGTCAAGGTCGCCAAGTCGCTGGAACAGGTTCGCGAGTACTCGAACCAGATCCTCGGCATGCAGCTCGTCACGCACCAGACCGGTCCGGAAGGCCAGAAGGTCAACCGTCTGCTGATCGAAGAAGGCGCTGACATCAAGAAGGAACTGTATGTCGGTCTCGTGATCGATCGCGTTTCGCAGAAGATCGTCGTGATGGCGTCGAGCGAAGGCGGCATGGACGTCGAAGAAGTCGCGGAAAAGACGCCCGAGCTGATCCACAAGGTTGCGGTCGATCCGTCGACCGGCCTGAAGGACTCGGAAGCAGACGACCTCGCGAAGAAGATCGGCGTGCCCGACGCTTCGATCCCGCAAGCCCGCGCAATCCTGCAAGGCCTGTACAAGGCATTCTGGGAAACCGACGCATCGCTCGCCGAGATCAACCCGCTGATCCTGACCGGCGACGGCAAGGTCATCGCACTCGACGCGAAGTTCAACTTCGACTCGAACGCGCTGTTCCGTCACCCGGAAATCGTCGCTTACCGCGATCTGGACGAAGAAGATCCGGCTGAAATCGAAGCGTCGAAGTTCGACCTCGCGTACATCTCGCTCGACGGCAACATCGGCTGCCTCGTGAACGGCGCTGGCCTCGCCATGGCAACGATGGACACCATCAAGCTGTTCGGCGGCGAACCGGCGAACTTCCTCGACGTCGGCGGTGGCGCGACGACCGAGAAGGTCACCGAAGCGTTCAAGATCATGCTGAAGAACCAGAACCTGACCGCGATTCTGGTCAACATCTTCGGTGGCATCATGCGCTGCGACGTGATCGCGGAAGGCGTGATCGCGGCGTCGAAGGCCGTGTCGCTGAAGGTGCCGCTCGTGGTCCGCATGAAGGGCACGAACGAAGACCTGGGCAAGAAGATGCTCGCTGAATCCGGCCTGCCGATCATCTCGGCGGACAGCATGGAAGAAGCGGCTCAGAAGGTCGTCGCGGCTGCTTCGGGCAAGGCGTAAGCCACCTGTCTACGGCGCATTTACCAGCTCATTTGCCAAAATGACGAGTGGCGGCGCGCGAGCGACACAGGCGTGAAGCATCGCGCCGCGTGGCGCTGCCGCGCGACGCCAAACGAACAGAGGTCAATACATGTCGATTCTGATCAACAAAGACACCAAGGTCATCACGCAGGGCATCACCGGCAAGACCGGTCAGTTCCACACGCGTGCTTGCCGTGAATACGCAAACGGCCGCGAAGCGTACGTCGCGGGCGTGAACCCGAAGCGCGCCGGCGAAGATTTCGAAGGCATCCCCATCTACGCGAGCGTCGCTGAAGCCAAGGCTGAAACGGGCGCGACCGTGTCGGTGATTTACGTTCCGCCGGCAGGCGCTGCCGCGGCAATCTGGGAAGCCGTCGAAGCCGACCTGGATCTCGCAATCTGCATCACGGAAGGCATCCCCGTCCGCGACATGATCGAGATCAAGGACCGTATGCGTCGCGAAAACCGCAAGACGCTGCTGCTCGGACCGAACTGCCCGGGCACGATCACGCCGGACGAGCTGAAGATCGGCATCATGCCGGGTCACATCCACCGCAAGGGCCGCATCGGCGTCGTGTCGCGTTCGGGCACGCTGACGTATGAAGCAGTCGGCCAGCTGACCGCGATCGGCCTCGGCCAGTCGTCGGCAGTCGGTATCGGCGGCGACCCGATCAACGGTCTGAAGCACATCGACGTGATGAAGATGTTCAACGACGATCCGGATACGGACGCCGTCATCATGATCGGCGAAATCGGCGGTCCGGATGAAGCGAACGCTGCCGAGTGGATCAAGGGCAACATGAAGAAGCCGGTGGTTGGCTTCATCGCTGGCGTCACGGCGCCTCCGGGCAAGCGCATGGGCCACGCCGGCGCGCTGATCTCGGGCGGTGCGGACACCGCTGAAGCGAAGCTGGAAATCATGGACGCATGCGGTATCAAGGTCACGAAGAACCCGTCGGAAATGGCGCGTCTTCTGAAGGCGATGCTGTAAATCGAATTCGCGTGCCGTGCGCGCGCGATTTTGATACGCTTTCGAAGTCCTTTCGAGAGCGAGCGGTCCCGAAAAGCGGGGGAGTGCAGACTCCCCCGCTTTTTTTCGTCCGTGCTCGCGCCGTGATTCTGTCCGCCCGGTCGATTTTTTCTTATTCTTTTTCCATGCTGGAATTCTTCACGACGCTCAATTGGGGCGCGGTCTTTCAGATCATCGTCATCGACGTTCTGCTCGGCGGCGATAACGCGGTCGTCATTGCGCTCGCCTGCCGCAACCTGCCGCAGTCGCAACGCATGCGCGGCATCGTATGGGGAACCGCCGGCGCGATCCTGCTGCGCGTCGTGCTGATCGCGTTCGCAGTCGCGCTGCTCGACGTGCCGTTCCTGAAGTTCGCGGGCGGGTTGCTGCTGCTGTGGATCGGCGTGCGCCTGCTCGCGCCCGCGCACGACGTTCACGACAAGGTGAAGCCGGCCGACAAGCTGATCTCGGCGGTGAAGACGATCGTCTTCGCGGATGCGGTAATGAGCGTGGACAACGTGATCGCGATCGCGGGCGCGGCCGAAGCCGCGGAGCACGAGCACCGGTTGGCTCTGGTGATCTTTGGCCTCGTCGTGAGCATTCCGCTGATCGTGTGGGGCAGCCAGCTGATTCTGAAGCTGCTCGATCGCTTTCCGGGCATCGTGCTGTTCGGCGCGGGTCTGCTCGGCTGGATCGCGGGTGGCCTGATGGTCAACGACCCGGCCGGCGACCGCTGGCCGATCCTCGATACGCCCGTCGCCGAATACGGGATGAGCATCGCGGGCGCGCTGTTCGTCGTGATCGTCGGTTATCTGTTGAAGCGGCGCAACGCGAAACGCGCGGCGGTGTGAGCATGGCATTTACGGTGCGCCGCTGCCTAAGCCGTGATGCCGTCCGAATGCAGGCCTGGCCATCCGGCTGACTGTGACGCGCGAGCGTCGCTCGCTACGATTGAAACGCCTGTTCCCGATCCACGGGCCGGGCGTTTCTCGTATCAGGAGTCTGCCGATGATCGTTACCTTGCCATATTCCCCTTACTCCCAATCGACGCAATTCTCGCGCAGGTCACGCCGCGCTCGCTGGCGCGAGAATTGGTTCACGCGCCTCTGCCGGCGCTGCGGCCTCGGCTTCACGTTGATCGAGTTGATGATCGTGCTGGCGATCGTCGGCGTGATCGCAGCCTATGCGATTCCCGCGTATCAAGACTATCTGGCGCGCAGCCGGGTCGGCGAGGGCTTGTCGCTCGCGGCGTCGGCGCGGCTCGCGGTGGCCGAAAACGCCGCGAGTGGCAACACGTTCAGCGGCGGTTATGCGTCGCCGCCTGCCACACGCAACGTCGAGTCCATCCAGATCGACGACGACACCGGCCAGATCACGATCACGTACTCGACGCGCGTCGCGCAGGCCGGCGCGAACACGATGACGCTGGTGCCCTCGGTGCCGGACAACGCCGATGCGCCGAGCGCACGCGTCGCGTTGAGCAAGGACACGGTGCAGACCGGTGCGCTGACGTGGGAATGCTTTGCGAGCGGCAAGAGCGCGTCGTCGTTGCCGGCGCCGGGGTCGGGGCCGATGCCGGGTGAAGCGCCAACGCTCGCCGCGAATCTGGCGCCGCCCGAGTGCCGTTCGTAAGGGGGCAGATGAACGAGCGAACGAGGCGACGGCCGAGCGCTGACCGGACGACTCGTAGCCACAACGTAAAAGGCTGATTTGCAGCCTATTTCGGCCGAACCGGCGCACAGTGCAACGAAATTTTTGTATAGTGCGCCGGTTGCTGACGCCCACCGTTGATTCGATGCCCACCCCTTTCGCGCGCTACCTGTCTCTCGTACTGCTGGCTCTTGCGTTGATCGTCCCCTATGCGGTTGCCAACCATACGTATCCGATCCCAACTTTCTACGCCGAATTCACCTCGCTCGGGCTGTATCTGCTGACCGGGGTGGCCGTCGTGCTGATGGTCGCGACCACGCGGCCGCGCGTGAGCTTCGCGTCGCCCACGGTCGCGCTCGTGCCTGTGCTGTTCGGCCTCGTGCTGGTCGTGCAGACCTTCGTGCTGCCGGTCGCGAAGCCGTCGATGAACTGGCTCGGCGCGGGCTTCCTGCTCGCTGCGTGGATGGCCGTGCACGTGGGCTATGGCTTCGCGCGCGTGAAGCTCGACGAGACCGCGTTGCGCTGGGCGGCGGGGGCGTTGATCGTCGGCGGCCTGTTCGCGGTGTTCAGCCAGGTGATCCAGCTGTTTCACCTCGAAACGCGTGTGGCGCCGCTCGTCGTTGCGTACAACCTCACCGTCGATCGCCGGCCGTTCGGCAACATGGCGCAGGCGAACCACCTCGCGACCTATATCGCGTTCGCGATGGCGGGCGCGCTCTACCTCGTGCAGACGCGCCGCATCGCGGTCCCGATCTGGCTGCTCGTGTCGACGATTTTCTCGGTCGGCCTCGCGCTGACCGTGTCGCGCGGTCCGTGGCTGCAGATGGGTGTGATCGTCGTGGCCGGCTTCTGGATGGCGTTCGCGCAAACCCGCAACGAACCGCAATCGCGCCGTAGCAACCGTGACTGGCTGGTGCCGCTCGCGCTCGCGGTGCTGTTTTTCGTGGTCAATGCGGTGATTCGCTGGGCCAATGCGCGCTTTCACCTCGAACTCGGGCAGTCGGCGGCCGAGCGCTTCCAGGATGCCGGCCAGATCGCACCGCGCATCGCGCTATTGAAATACGGCTGGACGATGTTCAAGCAGCATCCGCTGCTCGGCGTCGGCTGGGGCGAATTTCCGAGCTATCAATTTGAGCTCGTCAGGCAACTGGGCGGCGTCGAAATCGCCAACAACTCGCATGACATCTTCGTCGATCTGCTCGCGAAAACCGGTCTGATCGGTCTAGGAATCGTGCTCGTGGGTCTCGTCGCGTGGCTCGTGCGTCTCGTGCGTGCGCCGCAAAGCGCCACGCGCGTGTTCGGCATCGCGCTGATCGGCGTGCTGACGATGCATGCGCTCGTCGAGTATCCGCAGCAGTACATGTTCTTCCTGTTGCCCGCGATGTTCGTGTTCGGCTTGCTCGAAACGCGGCCGTTGCGCGCGGTGCCCGCAAATCTGTCGCTCGGCGCGTTCGCGGTCGTGGTATTCGGCGGACTCGCCGCGCTGTATCCGATCTATCGCGACTATGCGCGTGCCGAGGTGCTGTACTACGGCCAGCGTCCAGCCGAACAGTACAGCGCCGCCCCGTCGTTCATGTTCGGCGCGTGGGGCGAATACGGTCTCGCGACGCTGCAGCCGATGAATCCACTGAACCTGCAACGCAAGCTCGCGATGCACAAGCAGGCGATCGCGCTATTGCCGGGCGAAACCGTGCTGCGTCGCTACGCGGTGCTGCAGGCGCTGACTGGCGATACCGCGGCGGCGCTCGATACGGTCGAACGCTTGCGGATTTTCGCCGAGGAGCTGAAGGACTGGCCCGCGCAGCTCGGCTATCTGTACCAGCTCGTCGACGAGCAGAAGTCGCTCGCGGGCTTCAAGGAGCAGTTGGTGAAGCGCTACGGCACGCCGGCAGCCGTTGCGGTACCGGACGACGACAGCGACGAAGATTGATCGAACCGCGGGGGCTCGAGCATGCTCCCGCCAAGGCAGGCCTCCGCGCCTCGAAGTTCAAAGCTCTGAATACTTCGCGGCGGTGCCTTTCGCCTTGTCGACGGGGTAGCGCGCTTCATTCAGCTGCAGTTTTTCCGCTGCCGCGTCAACGAGATCGAAGCCCGCGGTATGGGCCACCAGCAGCAGGTACATGAAGACGTCGGCGCACTCGTGCCGGAGGTTCGTCGATTGCTCGGGATCGCTGAGCAGCGTGTCGATCTGCGCGTCGGACTTCCATTGAATCGTCTCCAGAAGCTCGCCGGCTTCGATGCCGGTGGAGACGATCAGGTTGCGCAACGTATGAAACTGCCGCCAGTCGCGCGCGTCGCGAAACGCCAGTAGCTGCTTGAGCAGTTCGTCGATGGTCATGTTGCTACCCGGATAGTTGTCGATCCGCGCTTCAAGCTTGCGCGACCCAATCCCCCGATTTCCCGCCATGCTTTTCCATCACCTTCACATCGGTGATGGTCATGCCGCGATCCACCGCCTTGCACATGTCGTACACGGTCAGCAGCCCGACCTGCACGGCGGTGAGCGCTTCCATTTCGACGCCCGTGCGTCCAAACGTCTCGACCTGGACCGTGCAATGCACGCCGGGCATCTGCTCGTCGAGTTCGAAGTCGGCCTTCACGCGTGTCAGCGCGAGCGGATGGCACAGCGGAATCAGATCGGCGGTGCGCTTCGAGGCCTGGATCGCCGCGATCCGCGCGACGCCGATCACGTCGCCCTTTTTGGCGTTGCCGTCGCGGATCAGCGCGAGCGTGTCGGGCAGCATGCGGATCGAGCCACGCGCAATCGCGATGCGCCTGGTCTCCTGCTTGCCGCCGACATCCACCATATGCGCGTCACCGGACGCATCGAAATGAGTGAGTTCAGGCATGGTTGACTCCTTCAGAGGGCGCCTATCATAGCAGTGCGGCGTGGCCCCGAATCGTCGTGGCGACTGGTCACACTTGCGCTATGCCGTACCCTGCGTTTTGCCTCGTACGCGTCCTTCGACGCCCTTGCCCGCTATCTTAGTCCGGGCCACGGGCGACGTTTTTCGACTTCGTCAGACCGGCTTCGCGATGCATTCAAAACGATTTCTCGCTGCGTTGCTATCCGTCGCCCTCGCAATGCCGCCCGGCGCGTTCGCGCAATCGACCGGCGGGGTGGCCATCACGCCGGGAACCGCATCGTCCGAGGCGCCGCTCGTCAGCGGCCCGAGCGATGAGCATGCCGAGTCGATCCTGCCGCCCGACATCGCGCGCGGCGTGTTCGGCACCTACGGCGGCGCGCAGAGCCGTTTTTCCAATGGCGGCGCTAGCGGCAGCAATGGCGGCAAAACGGGCAGCAACGACTGGCGCGCGCCGATCGTCGCGCAGCAATTGCCCGATCTCGGCAGCGGCGGCGCCGGTTCGCTGACTCCACAGGCCGAACGCAAGCTCGGCGAGCGCGTGATGCGCGACATACGCCGCGACCCCGATTATCTCGACGACTGGCTCGTGCGCGACTACCTGAATTCGGTCGCCGCCAAGCTCGCGGCAGCGGCCAGCGCGCTGTACATCGGCGGTTATCGACCGGATTTCGAACTTTTCGCGGTGCGCGACGCGCAGATCAACGCGTTTTCGCTGCCGGGCGGTTTCATCGGCGTGAACACGGGGTTGATCGTGGCCACGCAGACCGAGTCCGAACTCGCGGCGGTGCTGGGTCACGAGATGGGGCACGTGCTGCAGCGGCACATCTCGCGGATGATCTCGAACGGCGAGCGCGGCGGCTACGCGGCGCTCGTCGGCGTGCTGTTCGGCGTGCTGGCAGGCGTACTCGCGCATAGCGGCGACCTCGGCAGCGCGATCGCGCTCGGCAGCGAGGCGTATGCGGTCGACAGCCAGTTGCGCTTCTCGCGATCGGCCGAGCAGGAGGCGGACCGCGTCGGCTTTCTGCTGCTCGTCGGCGCCGGCTACGATCCCTACGCGATGCCGACGTTCTTCCACCGGCTCGACCGCGCGGCGATGAACGAAAACGGCATTCCGGCCTACGCGCGCACGCATCCGCTGACCGGCGAGCGGATCGCCGACATGGAGGATCGCGCGCGCCGCGCGCCATACCGGCAGCCGCATCAAGACTCCGAGTACGGCTTCGTGCGGGCGCGCGCGGGTCTGTTGCAGGGCCATTCGCGCAGCGAATACGCGGATGAGATTTCGCGTTTGCGTTCGGAAATCGAGGACCGGACCGCGCTGAACGTCGCGGCGAACTGGTACGGCATCGCGTACGGGCAGATGCTGCTCGAGCGCTACGACGACGCGGCCGCCTCGCTCGCGAACGCGCGCGCGACCTTCGTCTCGGGCGCGCGTGCGGAAGGCGAGCCCGAGCGCGATTCGCCGAGTCTCGACGTGCTCGCGACCGACATCGCGCGGAGTGCCGGTCAGGCCGACGAAGCCGCGCGTCTCGCCGAGTTCGCGCAGAAGCGCTGGCCGCAGTCGAACGCGGCGATCGACATACATATCCGCACGCTGCTGACGCTGCACCGTTTCACCGACGCCCAGGCGCTCGCGAAAAACGAAACCCGGGCGCACCCCGATCAACCCGCGTGGTGGCTGTATCTCGCGCAGGCGAGTGCGGGCAGTGGCGATGCATTGACGCAGCATCGCGCGATGGCGGAGAAGTTCGCGCTGGAGGGTGCGTGGCCGTCGGCGATCCGGCAGTTGAAGGACGCGCGCGACCTGAAGACGATCGGCTATTACGACCTCGCGACCGTCGACGCGCGTCTGCACGAGATGGAGAACCGCTATAAGGAGGAGCGGCTCGACGAGAAGGGGTAGGGTGGACGCAGGCGCACGCCGGCGCGTGCGTCAGACCTGCGCCGCCGCCGGGCTCGCGACGAAGCCGAAGCGCGCGGCCACCTGATCGCGTCGCACGCTTTGCAGCGGCAGTGAGAGTTGAGCGCTCCAGTGGAATGCGCCGCTCAATGAGCCATCGTCGGCGAGCGTCGCGTGATCCGAGAAGATCTCCAGGTCGTGATCGTGCAGCGCCGCGATGCGTGCCGGCTGCGAGCGATCGGCGAACAGAATGCCGCCGTCTTCATCGACGAACACCGCCGCCGGCTCGAACGCGCCGCCGCCCTGGTCGTGCAGCGCGAGCGTTCCATCCGCGCGCGCGGACAATCTGACCACCCACGGCGTGTAAGCCAGCTCGACATAAACCCGCTGCGGCCCGTTCTGGAAATACCACTGCCCGCGCTCATCGGCCTCATAGTTCCGGTTGATGAATCCCAGCAGCGCTTCGTGCCGGATCGGCACGCCGTGCGCGCCGCTCGCCTGGGCCGCTTCGTCGCGCATGCGCCAGTTGCCGCGCCGGTCGAGCATCAACCAGCCCGTGCAACTCGGCACGTTCGGCCATTTGGCGAGCGACTGTTTGACGATGTCATCCATGATTGACGTGTCGCTCCAGATAGCCGAACACGCGCCGCGACAGCCAGTCGATGCGGCCCGGGAACGGCCCGGTCATGAAACCCGCGTGGCCGCCGTGCTCAGGCTGATAAAGCTCGACCGCCGCCGACACATCGTGTCGCGACGGCAGCGCTTCGGCCGGCAGAAACGGGTCATTGCGCGCGTTGAGCACCAGCGTGGGCACTTGAATGAGCGGCAGCAGCGGGCGGGTGGTGGCGGTGCTCCAGTAGTCGTCGGTATTGCGAAAGCCGTGCAGCGGCGCGGTCACGACGTTGTCGAACTCGTACATCGTGCGGCTCGCGAGCATCGCGTCGCGATCGAACAGGCCCGGGAACTGCGCGAGCTTCTGGTTGGCCTTGTGTTTTAGCGTCTTCAGGAAGCTGCGCGTGTAGACGAGGCCGAAGCCCTGCGACAGCGCGCGGCCGCCCGCATGGACGTCGATCGGTGTCGAAATCGCGGCGGCGGCGGCTACCACCTGCGCCGCATCGTCTTGCCGCTCGCCGAGCCAGCGCAGCAGCACGTTGCCGCCGAGCGACACGCCCGCCGCGACTACCGGCCCGCGATGCGCGGCGCGCAGGCGGCGCAGGATCCAGTCGACCTCGTTGCTGTCGGCCAGATGATAGAAGCGCGGCAGCCGGTTCAGCGGGCCGCTGCAGCTGCGAAAGTGCGGCACCACGCCGTGCCAGCCGTATTCGCGCGTGGCGGCCATCAGCGCGACCGCGTAATGCGACGACGAACTGCCTTCGAGGCCGTGGAACAGCACGAAGAGCGGGGCGGTATCGGTGAGCGGAGTATCGTGCGCGACCCAGTCGAGATCGATGAAATCGCCGTCCGGCGTGTCCCAGCGCTCGCGCCGAAACGACACGGCGGGGCGGCGCGCGAACAACGACGGGACGATCGTCTGCGCATGTCGGTTGGGCAGCCACAGCGGCGCGCGGTACAGCAGCTCGACGGTCGCCTCGACGGCGGCCGCCACCTTGGCGGGGGCCGTACCGGAGGAAGCGGGTTTATGTGGCGTCGAACTCATACCGGCGGAAAAGCGAAAAAACGTGAGTCTGAATCTGTCGTGGTGCCGCGCGTCAGTGCAGCGGGCCCTGGCCATGCCGCATCTTGGTCGCGAACTGGCTGGCGGCCTCGTTCGGCATCGGGCTCGCGTGAATATGCGCAATGCGCCATTCGCCGCGTTCGTGGACCATAACGTAGGTGGTGAAGACCATCGCGGGCGTGGCGGTCGGATCGGCCGGACGATGCGCTTCGGCAATCGCATAGACGACGGTGCCGAGGCTGTCGTAGACGCGGATGTCGAGCGGCTCGATCGACACCGGCAGCACCTCGAGCTGAGCCTGCAAGCCATTGCGGATGTTCTCGAGACCGTGCAGATGCGAGCCGTCCGCGCAGATGCAGCTGACGAACTCCTCGTCGATCCACAAACCCATCAAGCTGTCGATATTGACCTCGGCGACGGCCTGATAGTAGGCGGTCAGGGTATCGGCGGCGGCTTCGAAGATATGGGCAAAACGTGGCATGGCTCGTCAGTCTCTAGTGCGCGGCGCGCGGTTGCGGGTCAGCGGTAGCGGGACGGTCCAGAGCGCCGGACCATCGCCCCCGGCGTCAGCTTGCCCGTGCCGCAAGGCGCGAACATGACGCGACGCGCTCGGGGGCGTGCGGTGTTGCGTGCAAGTACCAGTCGGCTCAGCGCTGCGCGAGCAGCATGCCGCGCAAATCGCCAAAAACCTGCTCGGCGCTCAACTGCTTCAGACAGTTCAGATGACCGAGCGGGCACTCGCGCTCAAAACAGGGGCTGCATTCGAGATGAAGCCATTGTACCTTCGCGAGCTCGGACAAGGGCGGGGTGTGGCGCGGATCGGTCGAACCGAAAACGGCCACGAGCGGGCGGCGCAGCGCGGCGGCGACGTGCATCAGCCCGGAGTCGTTGGTGACGACCGCGTTGGCCCGCGAGATCAGCGCGCAAGCCTCGCCGAGCGCGGTCTGGCCGCACAGGTTGCGCACGTTCGGCGCTTTCTCGGCGATCGCCTGCGCGAGCGGCGCGTCTTTCGGCGAGCCGAGCGCGATGATCTGGGTGTACGGGAACGACTGGCCGACCATCTGCGCGAGCGCGGCAAAGTGCTCGGGCGGCCAGCGCTTGGCGGGACCGTACTCGGCGCCCGGGCAGAACACCAGCAGCGGCACGCGGGTATCGAGGTTGAAGCGCGCGGATACGCGCGACGCCTCGTTCAGATCCGTGTCGAGACGCGGCATCGGCAGGTCTTCGGGAACCTTGGCGCCGGGCGCGTAGGCGAGGGCGGCGTAGTGGCCGACCATCGGCGGCCGCGCGTCCTTGCGCGGATTCGCGTGACGCACGTTCAGCATGCCGTAGCGACTCTCGCCGGTGTAGCCGATGCGCAGCGGAATGCCCGCCAGCCACGGAATCAGCGCCGACTTGAACGAGTTCGGCAGCACGTAGGCCGCGTCGTAGCCGACGTCGCGCAGATCGCTCGACAGCTGCCAGCGGCGCAGCATCTGCAGCTTGCCGTGGGCGAGATCGGTCGCGTAGACGTCGCGGATTTCCGGCATGCGTTCGAGCACGGGGGCGACCCAGCTGGGCGCGACCGCGTCGATGACGATGCGCGGATGCAATTTCACGAGGCGCGCAAACAGCGGCTGCGCCATCAATGCGTCACCGATCCAGTTCGGTGCGATAACCAACGCGCGACGCATCAGAGTGGGTGTCCGGTGTCGATAACAAGCGCCGCGCGCGATGCGCGTGGCACTCGGATGGGTAAAAGGGGAAAGCGGAAAGCCGCGCGGCGCGACGGCCGCGCGGGTCCGGCGATCGAGCCTGCGGCGCGGCGAGCGCGCGATCGGAAAGTCACGCCTTGCGCCGCTGAAGCTGGCTCAGGACCGCTCGATGCGCTGGATCAATGACCCTTGATTACTTCGCCGTCGCGCAGCTTGTAGCGCGTGCTGCAATACGGGCAACGCGCTTCGCCGTGCGACACGTCGATGAACACGCGCGGATGCGCGCTCCAGCGCGGCATGGCCGGGTTCGGACAATATGCCGGCAGATCTTTTGCCGTCAGTTCGACCAGCGGCATTTCCTTGGTTTCGCTCATGACACTTTCTCGTTGTATGCGGGGTGCTTGCAGCGCGCCGCCGATGGGCGGCGCGGCACATCTCAAAACGTCGCTCAGATTTTCGTGAGCCAGTGCGTGTACTTCTCGCTCTTGCCGTTCACGACGTCGAAGAAGGCGGACTGCAGCTTTTCGGTGATCGGGCCGCGCACGCCGGCGCCGATCTTGCGATTGTCGAGTTCGCGGATCGGCGTGACTTCGGCTGCGGTGCCGGTGAAGAACGCTTCGTCGCAGGTATAGACTTCGTCGCGCGTGATGCGTTTTTCGATCACCTGGATGCCCATGTCGCGCGCGAGCGTGATCACGGTGTCGCGCGTGATGCCGTCGAGGCACGACGACAGGTCAGGCGTGTACAGCTTGCCGTTGTTGACGAGGAAGAAGTTCTCCCCCGAGCCTTCCGACACGTAGCCGTCGACGTCGAGCAGCAGCGCTTCGTCGTAGCCGTCGGCGATCGCTTCCTGGTTCGCGAGGATCGAGTTCACGTACCAGCCCGACGCCTTCGCGCGCACCATCGACACGTTCACGTGATGGCGCGTGAACGACGACGTCTTCACGCGAATACCCTTGGTGATGCCATCTTCGCCGAGGTAGGCGCCCCACGGCCACGCGGCGATCGCGACGTGAATCGTGTTGCCCTTGGCCGACACGCCGAGCTTTTCCGAGCCGACCCAGATGATCGGGCGCAGATAGCACGTCTCGAGCTTGTTCTCGCGGACCACTTCGCGCTGCGCGGCGGCGAGCGTTTCATGGTCGAACGGCACGTCCATCTGGAAGATCTTCGCCGAGTTCAGCAGGCGCTTGGTGTGCTCCTGCAGGCGGAAAATCGCGGTGGCGCCGTCGGCCGTCTTGTAAGCGCGCACACCCTCGAACACGCCCATGCCGTAGTGCAGCGTGTGGGTGAGCACGTGGATTTTGGCATCGCGCCAGTCGATGAGCTTGCCATCCATCCAGATCTTGCCGTCGCGGTCGGCCATTGACATACGGTTCTCCAGCAGGTGCGTTATGAGGTGCGGCCATGAGCGCAGGACATAGCCGGGAGCGCTATTTTAGCGTCTTTTGCACACACAACGGGCATTTGGGCGCACCCCGGACGCTATAATCCAGCGCACGCATAAATCAACTCCGGATGCGCCAGCGGGTGGTCTCGCAAGCTGGCGCCGGCCCGGCCTTCTTGACGGCGTTCCCTGCGCCCGCAATCTTCGCCCGATGCTCGCTCGACTGTCCGACACCGATCGCCGCGCTTTTCGTGAAGGCGCGCGCGCCTATGCCCCCACGCTGATGGCAATTTTTTCCTGGGGCCTCGTGACGGGCATCGCGATGAGCAAGTCCGTGCTGACGCTGCCGCAGGCGCTCACGATGTCCCTGCTGTGCTACGCCGGTTCGTCACAGCTGGCGGTGCTGCCGCTCCTCGCGGCGAAGCTGCCGGTGTGGACCGTGCTGCTGACCGCGGCGATGGTCAACACCCGCTTCGTGATCTTCAGCGTCGGCCTCGCGCCGCACTTCTCGTATCTGCCGATGTGGCGGCGCATCGTGCTCGGCTATTTCAACGGCGACGTGATCTATCTGCTCTTCGTCAAGAAGAGCTTTCCGACCGGTTACGTGCCGGGCAAGGAGGCGTACTTCTGGGGCATGGCGGTATCGAGCTGGCTGTCGTGGCAGGTGTCGTCGATCGTCGGCATCCTGCTCGCGAGCCTGATTCCGGACAACTGGGGGCTCGCGCTCGCCGGTACGCTCGCGCTGTTGCCCATCATGGTGTCGGCGGTCGCGACGCGCTCCACGCTGGCCGCGGTCAGCGTGGCCGCCATCGTGGCGCTGCTCGCGCTCGATCTGCCGTATCGGCTCGCGCTGCCGTTCGCGGTGATCGCGGCGATCGTCGCCGGCAGCGCAGCCGACCTGATGATCGAGCGCGCGGACCTGCGCCGCATCCGCGGCGTGAACGATCGCGCCGGAGATTCCCGATGACCTCAACGCAAATCTGGCTCGCCATCTTCGGCATGACCTTCGTCACCGCGCTCACGCGCGCGATGTTCCTGATCGGCGGCGAGCGCACGGTGCTGCCGGCGCGGGTGCAGAAGATGCTGCGCTACGCGCCGGCCGCCGCGCTCGCCGCCGTGGTGGTGCCCGACGTGCTGACGACGCCCGACGGACTGTCGTTGGCGGCTTCCAACCATGAGCTTTACGCGACCCTCGCCGGCCTCGGCTGGTTTTTGTGGCGCCGCACCATGCTCGGCACGATCGTGACCGGGATGGTCGTGTTCACGCTGATGCGCGTCTTCCTGTGATGGTCCGGCTCCAAGTGTGGAGATGATGCCGCGCCGCGCGGCAGCGACGGCCTCGCGGTCAAATACGCGAGATTCGCCGCGTCGCGGTCAGATGGCCGTTGGGATCAGTTAAAATGCCCTTTTCCGGGTTGAGCGCGCCCCCGCAAGGCGCCTGGTGCCGCGGCCGGCCGCCGGCGCCCGATCCCGCGGAGCCGTTGGGCCGAAGCGCCGGAGTTCGCCGCACCTCGTCCCCGCGCGCTGTCCGCCACCGCCTTCTCATCAACTCGCATACTCAAGCCCATGAACAAGGTATTGCGTCTCTCCGACCTGATCGCCGAAGGCAAGCTGTCCGGCAAACGCGTGTTCATCCGCGCCGATCTGAACGTGCCGCAGGACGATCAAGGCAACATCACCGAAGACACCCGCATCCGCGCTTCCGTGCCGGCCATCAAGGCCGCGCTCGACGCCGGCGCCGCCGTGATGGTCACCTCGCACCTGGGTCGCCCGACCGAAGGCGACTTCAAGCCGGAAGACTCGCTCGCGCCGGTGGCGAAGCGTCTCGCCGAGCTGCTAGGCCGTGACGTGCCGCTTGTCGCGCACTGGGTCGAAAACGGCGTGAACGTCGCGCCGGGCTCGGTCGTGCTGCTCGAAAACTGCCGCGTGAACAAGGGCGAAAAGAAAGATTCCGACGAGCTCGCGCAAAAAATGGCCAAGCTCTGCGATATCTACGTGAACGACGCGTTCGGCACCGCGCACCGCGCCGAAGCGACCACGCACGGCATCGCGAAGTACGCGCCGGTCGCCTGCGGGGGTCCGCTGCTCGCCGCTGAGCTCGAAGCGCTCGGCAAGGCGCTCGGCGCACCGAAGCGTCCGCTCGTGGCGATCGTCGCGGGTTCGAAGGTGTCGACCAAGCTGACCATCCTGAAGTCGCTCGCTGAGAAGGTCGACCAGCTGATCGTCGGCGGCGGCATCGCAAATACGTTCATGCTCGCGGCCGGCCTGAAGATCGGCAAGTCGCTCGCCGAAGCCGATCTCGTCGCCGAAGCGAAGGCGATCATCGACGCGGCCAAGGCCCGCGGCGCCTCGGTGCCGATTCCGACCGACGTGGTCACGGCCAAGGAGTTCTCGCCGACCGCGAAGGCCGAAGTGAAGGCCGTCGCCGATGTGCAGGACGACGACATGATTCTCGACATCGGCCCGGAAACGGCCAAGGTGCTCGCCGCACAGCTCGAGAAGGCCGGCACGATCGTGTGGAACGGCCCGGTCGGCGTGTTCGAGTTCGACCAGTTCGGCAACGGCACGAAGACGCTCGCGGACGCGATCGCGCGCTCGGCTGCGTTCTCGATCGCAGGCGGCGGCGACACGCTCGCGGCGATCGCCAAGTACGGCATCCACGATCAGGTCAGCTACATTTCGACGGGCGGGGGCGCGTTCCTCGAGTTCCTCGAGGGCAAGAAGCTGCCGGCGGTCGAAGTTCTGGAATCGCGGGCTTAACGTGGCGACGCGCTCCCCGGCGGCGAAGTCGACCAAGGCGCGTGGCGCGAAAGCGCCGCGCGGTAGCGCGACAACACCGGCACGGGAGCGCGCGGCACGCGCGGCCGCTGCGTCGGCGACGCCCGGACAGGACGTGGCCGCCGAGGCGCTGATAGCGCCCGCGGCCGCCGACGTGCAGCAACTGCCAACTTCTTCACAAGCCGAATCTGGTCAACACGATTCGGCCCAGCCGGAACAGCCTTCCGGCAAGCAGGACAGCAAATCTCCGGCGCGCGAGGCGCCGGTCCCGAATACCGCATTACCCGCCTCACCCGCCTCACTCCACAAAGCGACACCGGCCACAACCGGCGCGCGACCCCACGTAGCATCGTTCGATGCGCGAACTCCGCAGCAGCCCCGCAGCGCTCTTTCCAGCGATCCTATCCAGACGAGGAGACTCATGCATCGCGCCACCAAGATTGTCGCTACTGTCGGTCCGGCTTCCAGCACGCCGGAAATCCTGCTGCAAATGATTCAGGCAGGATTGGACGTGGTGCGGCTCAATTTCTCACACGGCACCGCCGACGACCATCGTCAGCGCGCCGAATACGTTCGCGAGGCGGCCCGTCAGGCGGGCCGCGAAGTCGCCATCATGGCCGACCTGCAAGGCCCGAAGATTCGCGTCGGCAAATTCGAAAACGGCCGCACGACGCTCGTCACCGGCAATCCTTTCATCCTCGATGCGGAATGCGAGCTCGGCAACGACGAGCGCGTCGGCCTCGACTACAAGGACCTGCCGCGCGACCTGAAACCGGGCGACGTGCTGCTGCTCAACGACGGCCTGATCGTGCTCAACGTGCAGCGCGTGATCGGCCAGGAGATCCACACGATCGTGAAGATCGGCGGTGAGCTGTCGAACAACAAGGGCATCAACCGCCAGGGCGGCGGCCTGTCGGCGCCCGCGCTGACCGCGAAGGACATGGAGGACATCCGCACGGCGATGTCGCTCGGTGTCGATTTCATCGCGGTGTCGTTCCCGAAGAACGCGACCGACATGGAAATGGCCCGCCAGCTCGCGAACATCGCCGGCGCGCCGTACGGCATCAAGCCGAAGATGATCGCGAAGATCGAGCGCGCGGAAGCGATTCCGGCGCTGCAAGGCATTCTCGACGCTTCGGACGGCATCATGGTCGCGCGTGGCGACCTGGCCGTGGAAGTCGGCAATGCCGCCGTGCCGGCGCTGCAAAAGCGCATGATCCGCATGGCGCGCGAGTCGAACAAGTTCGTGATCACCGCGACGCAGATGATGGAGTCGATGATCCACGCGCCGGTGCCGACCCGCGCGGAAGTGTCGGACGTCGCCAATGCGGTGCTCGACGGCACCGACGCGGTGATGCTGTCGGCGGAATCGGCGGCGGGCAAGTACCCGGTGCAGACCATCGAGACCATGGCCGCGATCTGCGTCGAAGCGGAAAAGTCCGAGCAGTCGGAGCTCGACAAGGACTTCCTCGACCGCACGTTCACGCGGATCGACCAGTCGATCGCGATGGGCGCGCTGTTCACCGCTTACCACCTCGGCGCCAAGGCGATCGTCGCGCTCACCGAATCGGGCTCGACCGCGCTGTGGATGTCGCGCCACTGGACCCACGTGCCGATCTTCGCGCTGACGCCGCGAGTCGGCAGCGAACGCGCGATGGCGCTATACCGCAACGTGACCTCGCTGCATCTGGACACCAACACCGACCGCGACACGGCGCTGCAGCAGGCGCTCGAAACGGTGGTCGGCAAGGGCTATGCGTCGCACGGCGATATGGTCGTGCTGACGGTCGGCGAGCCGATGGGGCAGGCGGGCGGCACCAATACCTTGAAGATCGTGCGGGTCGGTGAACCGTACTGATCAGGCAGGACTGCTCGATCGGCACGGGCTCGATTGAGCGAAGCAGGCCGGCGAAACCCGCACGGTCCATGTGCGACGGCGCACCAAAGCGCCGGTGTCGCCGCGGGAACGCCGCCTGCTTCGCGATAAAATCGCCGCAAAAGATGCCGACGGCAAAAGAATTCGTTTCAATCCAAGGAGTTTAAGCATGCCTCTCGTATCAATGCGTCAACTGCTGGACCATGCCGCGGAAAACGGCTATGGCCTTCCGGCATTCAACGTGAACAACCTGGAGCAGGTGCAGGCGATCATGGCCGCGGCCGACAAGGTCAACGCCCCGGTCATCATGCAGGCGTCGGCTGGCGCGCGTAAGTACGCGGGCGAGCCGTTCCTGCGTCATCTGATCGAAGCGGCGGTCGAGTCGTATCCGCACATTCCGGTCGTGATGCACCAGGATCACGGTCAGTCGCCGGCAGTGTGTATGGCGGCGATCCGCAGCGGTTTCACCAGCGTGATGATGGACGGTTCGCTCGAAGCCGACGGCAAGACGGTCGCATCGTACGAGTACAACGTCGAAGTGTCGCGCAAGGTCGTCGAAGCGGCGCACTCGATCGGCGTCACCGTCGAGGCGGAGCTGGGCGTGCTCGGTTCGCTCGAAACGATGAAGGGCGACAAGGAAGACGGCCACGGCGCCGAAGGTACGATGACGCGCGAGCAGCTGCTGACCGATCCGGAGCAGGCCGCCGACTTCGTCAAGCTGACCCAGTGCGACGCGCTGGCCATCGCGATCGGCACCTCGCACGGCGCCTACAAGTTCAGCAAGAAGCCGACGGGAGACATCCTGTCGATTCAGCGCATCAAGGAAATCCATCAGCGCATTCCGAACACGCACCTCGTGATGCACGGCTCGTCGTCGGTGCCGCAGGAGCTGCTCGCGGAAATCCGCGAATTCGGCGGCGACATGAAGGAAACCTACGGCGTGCCGGTCGAGGAAATCCAGGAAGGTATCCGTCACGGCGTGCGCAAGGTCAACATCGACACCGACCTGCGTCTGGCGATCACGGGCGCGATCCGCCGCTATATGGCGACCAACCCGGGCAAGTTCGATCCGCGCGATTACCTGAAGCCGGCGCGCGAAGCGGCGATGAAGATCTGTATCGACCGTTACATGCAATTCGGCTGCGAAGGCCAGGCTGGCAAGATCAAGCCGGTTTCGCTTGATAAAATTGCAGAGAAGTACAAGTCGGGCGAGCTCGCGCAAGTCGTCCGCTAAGCTGTAGTTTTGGCTCCGCACCTGGCCGTTTGGCCAGGTTGTCGTCCGATCGCCGTTCCCGCATCATCGGGGGAACGGCGTTTCCCTTTTGTTCCGGTCACATTTTTTGCCCCACTTTTAGCGAACCACGACGATGTCTACCCTTTACGAATCCACGCTCCGCTCGCTGCCGCTGCTCGGCCGCGGCAAAGTCCGCGACAACTATGCGGTGGGCAACGACCAGTTGCTGATCGTCACGACCGACCGTCTGTCGGCGTTCGACGTGATCATGGGCGAGCCGATTCCGAACAAGGGCCGCGTGCTCAACGCAATGGCGAACTTCTGGTTCGAGAAGCTGCAGCACGTGGTGCCGAACCACCTGACGGGCGTCGCGCCCGAGTCGGTGGTCGCGCCGGACGAAGTCGAGCAGGTCAAGGGGCGCGCGGTGGTCGTCAAGCGTCTCGAGCCGATCCTCGTCGAAGCGGTGGTGCGCGGCTATCTGGCCGGCAGCGGCTGGAAAGATTACCAGGCCACCGGGTCGGTCTGCGGCGTGCAACTGCCGGCGGGCCTGCAAAACGCGCAGAAGCTGCCCGAGCCGATCTTCACGCCGGCTGCCAAGGCCGAGATGGGCCACCACGACGAAAACATCACCTACGACGAGATGGAGCGCCGCATCGGCACCGAGCTGTCGGCCACGATTCGCGACATCTCGATCCGCCTGTACAAGGAAGCCGCTGATTACGCGGCGACGCGCGGCATCATCATCGCGGACACGAAGTTCGAATTCGGTCTCGACAACCACGGCAAGCTGTACCTGATGGATGAGGCGCTCACGGCCGATTCGTCGCGCTTCTGGCCGGCCGACCAGTACCAGGTCGGCACCAACCCGCCGTCGTTCGACAAACAGTTCGTGCGCGATTGGCTCGAAACCCAGCCGTGGAAGAAAGAGCCGCCGGCGCCGAAGCTGCCGGACGAGGTGGTCGTGAAAACGGGCGAGAAGTACCAGGAAGCGCTCGAGCGCCTGACCGGGCACAAGCTCGACTAATCTGATTGCGCGCGCCGTGTCAGGCGCGCATCGCCCGGAAACAAGGAAGCCGTAAAGATGAGTGAAGCACAAACCGCCCATAAGCATGATGCGCCGGTCGTCGGCGTATTGATGGGCTCCAGTTCCGACTGGGAAGTGATGAAAAACGCCGTCGCGATTCTGCAGGAATTCGGCGTGCCGTACGAAGCGAAGGTAGTGTCCGCGCACCGCATGCCGGACGAAATGTTCGCCTATGCTGAAAGCGCGCGCGAGCGCGGCATTCGCGCAATCATCGCGGGCGCGGGCGGCGCGGCGCACCTACCCGGCATGCTGGCCGCGAAAACCACGGTGCCGGTGCTCGGCGTACCGGTCGCGAGCAAGTATCTGAAGGGCGTCGATTCGCTGCATTCGATCGTGCAGATGCCCAAGGGCGTGCCGGTCGCGACGTTTGCGATCGGCGAAGCGGGGGCCGCGAACGCGGCGCTGTTCGCGGTGTCGCTGCTGTCCGGCACCAGCGCCGAATACGCGGACAAGCTCGCTGCATTCCGCGTGCGCCAGAATGAAGCGGCTCACGCGATGGTATTGCCGGCGCTGTAAGCGCGCCGGTTGTTTGATAAGACGTCCCCTGTCCGACCCCCGGCCGGATGCCCGCCGCTCGGTATGCGAGCGCGACGCGTATCCGGCCGCGACCGACCACCAAGATGAACCCTGACAACACACCGGTTTCACCGATTCTGCCCGGCGCATGGCTTGGCATGGTCGGTGGCGGCCAGCTCGGCCGCATGTTCTGTTTTGCCGCCCAGGCGATGGGCTATCGCGTTGCCGTCCTCGATCCGGACGAAACCAGCCCGGCCGGCGCGGTCGCCGACCGCCACCTGCGCGCGGCCTACGACGACGAAGCGGCGCTGACCGAGCTCGCGCGGCTGTGCGCGGCGGTGTCGACCGAATTCGAGAACGTGCCGGCCGCGAGCCTCGACTTTCTCGGCAAGACCACCTTCGTGAGCCCGGCGGGGCGTTGTGTCGCCGTCGCGCAAGACCGGATCGCCGAGAAGCGCTTTATCGCGTCGTCGGGCGTGACGGTCGCGCCGCACGTCGTGATCGAGTCGTCGGATGCGCTTGCGGGGCTGGGCGATGCCGAGCTCGAAGCGGTGCTGCCCGGTATTCTGAAAACGGCGCGCATGGGCTACGACGGCAAGGGTCAGATTCGCGTGCGTAACGCCGAGGAAGTGCGCGAGGCGCATGCGTCGCTCGGCGGCGTGCCGTGCGTGCTCGAGAAGCGCCTGCCGCTGAAGTTCGAAGTGTCGGCGCTGATCGCGCGCACGGCGAGCGGGGCGTCGGTCGTCTATCCGCTCGCGCAGAACACCCATCGAGATGGCGTGCTGTCGCACACCATCGTTCCCGCGCCGGATGCATCGCCCGCGCTGGTGCAGCAGGCGCAACAGGCCGCGCTGCGGATCGCCGAGACACTCGGCTATGTCGGCGTGCTCTGCGTCGAGTTTTTCATTCTCGAGGACGGCTCGCTGGTCGCCAACGAAATGGCGCCGCGTCCGCACAACTCCGGCCACTACACGGTCGACGCGTGCGCGACGAGCCAGTTCGAGCAGCAGGTGCGCGCGATGACCAGCATGCCGCTCGGCGACACGCGCCAGCATTCGCCGGCGGTGATGCTGAACATCCTCGGCGACGTGTGGTTCCCGGACGGTCCGAAGCGCGCGGCGGTCACGCCGCCGTGGCAGGAAGTCGCGGCGATGCCGGCCGCGCGCCTGCATCTGTACGGTAAGGAAGAGGCGCGTTGCGGCCGCAAGATGGGTCACGTGAACTTCACCGCGTCGACGCTCGAAGAAGCCCGCACGGCGGCGCGCGATTGCGCGCGGCTGCTGCACATTGCTACCAGCTGAAGCTTGCGCCATGCCGGATCAACAGAAACCCGCCGAGGACGCCACCGACGCGTTGCCGGTCAGCGCCGCGCAGATCGAGCACGCGGCGGCCTTGCTCGACGCGGGTGGGCTGGTCGCGTTTCCGACCGAGACCGTGTACGGCCTCGGCGGCGATGCCGAGAACCCGGACGCGGTCGCGCGCATTTACGCGGCGAAGGGGCGGCCGGCCAATCATCCGGTGATCGTGCATCTCGCGCCGCATGGCGATCCGAACTACTGGGTCGAGCATTTGCCGGCCGATGCGCAACGCCTGATCGACGCATTCTGGCCGGGGCCGCTCACGCTGATCCTCAAGCGCGCCGCGCGGATTCCCGCGGCGGTCAGCGGCGGGCAGGATTCGGTGGGATTGCGCTGCCCGTCGCATCCGGTAGCGCAGGCCTTGCTCGAAGCGTTCAGCGCGTTGCGCGGCGGGCATGGCGGCGTCGCCGCGCCGTCGGCGAACCGCTTCGGACATGTGAGCCCGACCACCGCGCAGCATGTGCGCGACGAGTTCGGCAGCGCGATTCATGTGCTCGATGGCGGCGCGTCGGATGTCGGCATCGAGTCGACGATTCTGGATCTGTCGCGCGGCTTTCCGGCGCTGCTGAGGCCCGGTCGCGTGACGCCGCAGGATATCGCCGACGTGCTTGGCGAGGCGCCGCGTCTGCCCGACGGGTCGGATGCGACCGCGCCGCGCGCGTCGGGCACGTTGAAAGCGCATTACGCGCCGCGCACGCCGCTCGCGCTGCTGCCGTTTAGCGAACTCGAGCCGCTGCTCGCGGTGCGCGCGCCGGGCGAGCGCGTCGCGCTGGTCGCGCGCGCGTCGCGTGCGGGACAGTGGGCCGATGCCGACGGCGTGCATTTCGTCGCGGCGCCGGAAGACCCGCACGTCTATGCGCGCGAACTCTACGGCTTGCTGCGCGCGCTCGATCGCGCGAACGTCACGCGGATTCTGATCGAGAAGCTGCCCGACACGATCGAATGGATCGCGGTCAACGATCGGCTCGGGCGCGCGGCAGCGGCATTCGAAGCGCAGCGCTGACGCTCTCGGCTCGCTGCGCTGCATAGCGTGGCTAGCGAATAAAACGAAGGCCCGGCTCGTTCCAACGAGTGAGCCGGGCCTTTTGCTATCCAGGCAACCTTGACGCCGCGTTACTTCCCAAGCCCGCTGGCAGCGATCTGCTTCTCGATCTGCTGCGCGATCAGCGCTCCCGTATGCGTGGTCGGATGCACGAGGTCGGCGAAGATGTAGGTTTGGTCCGCGCCGGCCACCGTGTAGGTCTCCGGCGAACAGAACAGCGACGACGCGAGGGCGGTGCCGAAAGCCGCCGCCGTCTGGCCGGATGCGAGCACGCTCGGGTTCTTCGTCGCGTACGCGGTCGCGGCCGCAGCCATCGACGTCAGGTTACATGCGGTGCCCGTATTCGACACGGTGAAGCCGAGCGCCTGGTAGTTGGCCAACGTCTGGTCCAGCAGCGTGTACGAGTCCAGATAGATGACCTGCGAGGTCGACGCGAGGCCTTGCTTCAGCACGTTGTTGTAGGCTTGCACGAGCCCGTCGATGACTGCCTGGCCTTGTGCGCCCGCGGCGAGGCCTTGCGGCGTTTTCGCGATATCCGGCACGTTTGACACCACCACATGTTGCGCGCCTGCCGCGACGATCTTTTGCACCGTGCCGACGAACGTGGTCGCCGCGGTCACGATCGCCGCTCCTTGGGCCTGCGTGACCGACTGGATCGCGGCCGTTGCCGCCGCCTGCGCGTCGGCCGGGTTGGCGCCGTTAGCGATCGCCGTCGCCGCCGCTGCCGCTGCCGCCGCGCTGGCAGCCGAGATCGTTTGCACCGCGACGAAGATATCGTTCGCGCCGCCGTTGATCAGCACGAGCTGGTTCGAATTGAAGCTGTTGTTGTGCGCAGACAGATACTCGCTGACCTGTGTCGTGACCGGCACCGTAGTCGCGGCCATGTTGTTCGGCGCGAAGCCGACGCCCGGCTGCAGATCGACACGCGAGCCGCCTTGCGCATAACCGAGACCGCCCGCCGCGGTGAGCGGGTTGCCGAAGCCGCCGACGTACGCGGGGGTGAGCGTGCCGCCATAGTACTCGGCGACCTTCTGCGTCCAGATTTCGCCCGGATTCGTCGTGAAGCGGCCGCCGCCCGTGCCGACGTTCGCCTGAACCGCCGCCTGGTAGGTGCCGACATCCGACAGACTGTCGCCGAACGACACGACCTGCAGCGAGACGCCCCCCGGCGGCGTGTTGCTGCTCGAACTATTGTTGTCGCCGCCACCGCCGCACGCTGCGAGCGCTGCGAACGCTGCGCTCGCCACGGCGATCTGCGTGACGCGCAACCATTGCTGTTTCTTCGAAGCGGTTTGATTCATGTTGACTACATCTCCTCGTATGTGTGGCCCTTGATGCCATGTGTTGCAGGCGGCGTCCACCGCGTTGGCGGCGTGACGACAGCTTACAGAATCTTCTACGGCGTGCGCGATGTCCGCAGCGCGGCCATATGGTTTGGGCTCAAGCCGGGTAGTTCGGCGGTGGCTTTGCTCATGGTGTCGTTCGTACCCGCATGCGGATGCGCGTTCGATCCGGCGCGGAGGCCGCTGGCGCCGCCAGGCATCACCGCGCGCTGCGCATGATAAGCGGCGGCCCAAGCGGGCGGCGCGAACAGCGCGCGCCACTTGTTGCGCCAGCCGCGCACGCTTGCGAAGTCCGCGGCCATCGACGCCCATTCGTGGAACGTCGCCTTCAGCGGGTTGTACGTGTAAAGCGGCTCGACGATGCCGTATTGCGGCGTCTCGTGCGGATCTTCGTCGACGTAGCTGCCGAACAGGCGATCCCAGATCACCAGCACACCTGCGTAATTGCGATCGATGTAGCGATCGTTGCGCGCATGATGCACACGATGGATCGACGGCGTGTTGAACACGTACTCGAGCCAGCCGAGCTTGCCGATCACCTGCGTATGCACGAAGAACTGGAAGCCGAGATTGATCAGCACGATCGCGACGATCTGCGTCGGGGCAAAGCCGAGGAACGCGAGCGGAATCCAGAACACCCACATGCCGGCGATCGGGTACATCAGGCTCTGGCGGAAGGCAGTCGAAAAATTCATCCGCTCCGACGAGTGATGCACGACGTGCGCCGCCCACAGCCAGCGCACCCGATGACTGCAGCGATGAAACACGTAATAGAGCAGGTCCTGCGCGACGAACAGCACGACGAAAGACAGCCACGTCGCTGGCCATGCATGAATGCGGTAGTGCTCGTAGAAGAACGCGTAGACAGGGATGATCGCGAGCCACGCGAGTTTGTCGGCGGCCTGCTGCAGCAGCGCGAGCGCGGCGTTGCACAGCGTGTCGCGCCAGCTGTAGAGCTGCTCGGCCGGGCGCGTGCGGCTCACGTGCCACGCCTCCCAGCCGATGCAGGCAAGAAAGACGGGCGCCATGGCGAGCAGCAGCAATTCGGCATCGAATTGCATCGTGTCTCCCTTCCTGGTCCCTGACCGCCGCGCGGTACGCGGCGGGTGGTGTCGTTATCGTTGGTGAAGGTCGCGCGGTCCGACGACCGGCGCCCTGCGCGGCAAGCGCGTGGTGCCGCGCACCGCATGATGCCCGACAGCGTACACGGTTAGAAGCTTGCCGCGCGCGGCATCGCTAGAAGGAATACTCAGTGGCCGCCGCGCTTGCGCGGGTTTTTCCTGGGCTTCTCGCGCACTGCCTCGATGGGCGCGGCGACCTTCGTGAAGCCCTGCGACGGGCCTTCGTACACCCATTCGAGCAGCGCGTCGTGCGCGGCGCGCGCCGCTTCGGAATGCGGATCGTTGATCAGGCTGACGACGATGTAGCTGTTGCCGTCGGCCGATGCGACGTAGCCCGCGATCGCGCGCACGTCGCGCAGCGTGCCGGTCTTGATGTGAGCGTTGCCGCCCGCGCCCTGGCTGGTCAGGCGGTTGCGCATCGTGCCGTCCACACCGGCGATCGGCAGCGAATCGACGAACACCTGCGCGACCGGGCTCGCGTTCGCGCGCTGCAGCACATCGGCGAGCGCGAGCGCGGTGATGTGCTCGTCGCGCGACAGGCCCGAGCCGTTGTCGAGCGACAGGTATTCGGTGTTCAGGCTGTCGCGGGTCAGGAAAGCTTCGACCGCGCGCGCGGCTTTCGCGGGCGTGGCGGGCGCTCTTTCCTCGGCGGCGCCGATGGTCAGGAACAGGTTGCGCGCCATCGTGTTGTTGCTGAACTTGTTGATGTCGCGAACGATGTCCGACAGCATCGGCCCCTCGTGCGTCGCGACGAGCTTCGCGCCAGCGGGCACCGCGCCTTCGCGGGTCGTGCCCGTGAAAGTGCCGCCAGTTTGCTGCCACAGCGCGAGGAAGCCGCGCGCGAAGAACGTCGAGTGATCGAGCACGGCGACGTTGATCGTGCGCGAATCGCAACGCACCGGCAGGTCGCCGATGAACGACGCAACGAGCGTGCCGTCAGGCTGTGGCGTGACGGTCGGCGTCGGCAATTCGCCGCGGCATGGGCCGTTCGTCGCGCGCAACTGGTTGTCGATGCGCAACTGAGCGAGCGCGGGCAGCACGTCGATCGCCACCGTGCCGTCCGGCGATGGCGTCAGCGTGAACGACAGCGATTTGAACGCGTACAGCAGCGGATCGGGGCCGACGTTGTACGGTGCGTTCACGTCGTCGTCGAACGCGGGCAGGTCGCGGGTCGACGGATCGAAGTAGCGCTTGTCGAGCACCAGCGCGCCGTCGATGCCGTTGATGCCCGCCTTGTGAATCTTCTGCACGAGGTCGATCAGTTCTTCGGGCACGAGCTTCGGATCGCCGGTGCCCTGGATGTACAGATTGCCGTGCAGCACGCCGTTCGCGTCGAGCGGGCCGTCCGCGTACGCGCTGGTGCGCCAGCGGTAGCCGGGGCCGAGGATCGACAGGCCTGCATAGGTGGTGACGAGCTTCATCGTCGAGGCGGGCATCATCGGCTTGCCGGCGTTCAGCGCGAGGATCGGCGTGCGATCGCCGACCTTTTCGACGACCACGCTGATCGACGACAACGGCACGTGCGCGCGGTGCAGGCCGACCATCACCGGTTGCGGCAGTACCGTCGTGACGTTGATGCTCGGATGGGTGGCCTTGATGCGTGCCTGCGCGGCCAGCGGCAGCAGCGCGCCCGCGCCGAGCGTGGCGGCGCAGAGCCAGACGGCGGCGCGCGTCGCGAAGCGGTTAGGCATGAAGACTGCGCGATGGAGCATACGGCGCGAGCGCAGCGCCATACGGCGTGCGATGGAAGACAGAAAAGCGTGCGTCATGAACGGGTGAACGGGCAAACGGACGAGCGGGATTTCAAGGTGTGCGGCGTGCAGCGTGCGCGGGACAATGAAACGGCAAGCTGGTCGGTTCGACGGCGCGGTAGCGCGCCGTCGCGCTACCCAACGGCCGTCGCGCGACGCAAAGCGCCCATTGTAGTGACATGCCGCGACGCTGCGGTGAAAAAAGCGCCACACACCGCGCAGGCCGGAAGCGGGCGCTAGAATGCGGCATCATCCAATCATTTGGAACGGACAACCATGCGCATCCTGCTAGTCGAAGATGACCGGATGATCGCCGAAGGCGTGCGCAAGGCGCTGCGCGGCGAAGGCTTCGCCGTCGATTGGGTCGAGGACGGCGAAGCGGCGCTGCACGCGGCGGCAGCCCAGCCTTACGATCTCGCGTTGCTCGATCTCGGTCTGCCCAAGCGGGACGGTCTCGAGGTGCTGCGCGCACTGCGCGCGCGCGGCAATGCGCTGCCGGTACTGATCGTCACGGCGCGCGACGCGGTCGCCGATCGTGTCAAAGGCCTCGACGCCGGCGCTGACGATTATCTTGTCAAACCTTTCGATCTCGACGAGCTCGGCGCGCGCATGCGAGCGCTGATCCGGCGCCAGTCCGGCCGCAGCGATTCGACGATTCGCCACGGCAACTTGACCCTCGATCCCGCGTCGCACCAGGTGACGCTCGATGGCGCGCCGGTCGCGCTGTCCGCGCGCGAATTCGCGTTGCTCGAAGCGCTGCTCGCGCGGCCCGGCGCGGTGCTGTCCAAGAGCCAGCTGGAGGAAAAGATGTACGGCTGGGGCGAGGAGATCGGCAGCAATACCGTCGAGGTGTATATCCACGCGCTGCGCAAGAAGCTCGGCGCCGATCTGATCCGCAACGTGCGCGGGCTAGGCTACATGATCGCGAAGGACGCCTGAGCCGATGCGCTCGATTCGCCGACAACTGTTGTTCTGGCTGCTCGCGCTCATGCTGCTCGGCGTCGGCATCGCGGGTTGGCTGATCTACCGGCAGGCGCTCGCCGAAGCGAACGAACTGTTCGACTACCAGCTCGAGCAGATCGCCGCGGCGCTGCCGGCGGAGCCGTTCTCGCAGGTGCTCGGCCGCGATACCGGCGACGAGGGCATCGTGCTGCAGATCTGGAACCGCAACGGCATGCTGATGTATTACTCGCGGCCGCGCGCGCCGCTCGCGCCGCGCGCCGAACTCGGTTTTTCGACCGAGCGCACCGACCGCGGCGAATGGCGCGTGTATGGCGCGATCGTCGGCGATAACGTCGTGCAGCTCGCGCAGCCGCTGTCGGTGCGCAACCGGCTCGCCGCCGATGTCGCGCTGCGCACGCTGTGGCCGCTGATCGTGCTGCTGCCGCTGCTCGGGCTCGCGGTGTGGCTGATCGTCGGCCGTGGGCTACAACCGCTGCGGCGCGTGACGAGCGCGCTCGACACGCGTCATCCCGAAGCGCTCGATCCGTTGCCCGATCAGCGCTTGCCGCTCGAAGTGCGGCCGCTCGTGCGGGCGCTGAACGGGCTGCTGCAACGGCTCGCGACCGCACTAGATATCCAGAAGGCGTTCGTTGCCGATGCCGCGCACGAATTGCGCACGCCGCTTGCCGCGGTACAGATTCAGGCGCAACTGGTCGCGCGAGCCAGGGACGACACGGCCCGCGGCGAGGCGCTCGCCGATTTGCAGGCGGGCGTCACGCGCGCGACGCGCCTCGCCGAGCAACTGCTCGCGCTCGCGCGCGCCGAGCCGGACGGCGCCGCCGTCGTCGGGATGCTCGATCTGCGCGAGCTGCTTCAGGAGTGCGTCGCGACCTACGCGCCGCTCGCGGTGAATCGCGGCGTCGACCTCGGCATCGAGGCGAGCGAGCCCGCCAGCGTGACCGGCGACGCCGAAGCGCTGCGCGTGATGTTCAACAACCTCCTCGACAACGCGACCAAGTACACGCCGCGCGGCGGCAGTGTCGACGTCAGCCTGCGCGTCGAGGACGGCCGTCCGGTGGTGCGGATCGCCGACAGCGGCCCCGGTATCGATCCGGCCGATCGCGAGCGCGTGTTCGACCGCTTCTATCGCGCGGGAGCGGGCGCGAATCGCGCGCGCACCGACGTGACGGGCAGTGGCCTCGGTCTCGCGATCGTGCGCCGGATAGCCACTCAACATCACGCTCAAGTCTCGCTCGGTGAATCGCCGGCCGGTGGTTTGCAGGTCATCGTCCGCTTTTGAGCATGGTGGTTTACTGTTCGGCCAAAACCGGCGTTGATGCCGTCGCGACGGGATGTTTCGGCCGGTCCGATAAGGTTCCCGCGATCTGTCGCTGCTTAAGCCTCGTTTAAGTGACGCCCCTTACGCTCCTCGACATCCAAAGTCACTTTCTCCAGTCAGGAGCTCATGATGAACGCGAAAACCTTGTCCCGCGGCGCCGTTGCGGTAGCTGTGGCCGCTGCGCTTTCAGCCGGCTATGTGGCGGGCCATCGCGATGTGCCCGCACCGCAGATCATCTCGCCGGCGGAAGCCGCCGCGATGATGCCGGCCGAAGCTGCCGCCAAAACCGGTATCCCCGATTTCTCCGGTCTCGTCGAGACCTACGGTCCGGCCGTCGTCAACATCAGCGCGAAGCACGTGGTCAAGCAAGCGGCGATGCGCGGTAATGGCGGCAACCGCCATGGCAACCAGTTGCCGATCGATCCGAACGATCCTTTCTATCAGTTCTACAAGCGGTTCTTCGGCGGCGTGCCCGGCATGCAAGGCGGCGATGGCGGCGATGGCGGCGACGCGCCCGACCAGCCGAGCGCGAGCCTCGGCTCGGGCTTCATCATCAGCAATGACGGCTACATTCTGACGAACGCGCACGTCGTCGATGGCGCGAACGTCGTCACCGTGAAGCTCACCGACAAGCGCGAGTTCAAGGCGAAGGTGGTTGGCGCCGACCAGCAGTCCGACGTCGCCGTGCTGAAGATCAACGCGAGCGATCTGCCGACTGTGAAGATCGGCGATCCGCGCCAGAGCAAGGTTGGTCAGTGGGTCGTCGCGATCGGTTCGCCGTATGGCTTCGACAACACCGTGACCTCGGGCATCATCAGCGCGAAGTCGCGCACGCTGCCCAACGAAAACTACACGCCGTTCATCCAGACCGATGTGCCGGTGAATCCAGGCAACTCGGGCGGTCCGCTCTTTAATCTGCAAGGCGAAGTCATCGGCATCAATTCGATGATCTACTCGCAGACGGGCGGCTTCCAGGGCCTGTCGTTCGCGATCCCCATCAGCGAGGCGATCAAGGTCAAGGACGATCTCGTCAAGACCGGTCACGTGAGCCGCGGCCGTCTCGGCGTCGCGGTGCAGGGCTTGAACCAGACGCTCGCCGAGTCGTTCGGCATGCAGAAGCCGCAAGGCGCGCTGGTCAGCTCGGTCGACGCCAACGGTCCGGCGGCCAAGGCTGGCTTGCAGCCGGGCGACGTGATCTTGTCGGTGAATGGCGACGAAGTCAGCGATTCGACGGATCTGCCGTCGAATATCGCAGGCCTCGCGCCGGGCAGTTCGGCAACGCTGAAAGTGTGGCGCGATAAGGCCAGCAAGGACCTGAAGGTGACGATTGGCTCGTTCTCGGACGTGAAGGTCGCGTCGGCGAGCAAGACCGATCAGCAGACCCAGTTGCAAGGCCGTCTCGGTGTCGCGGTGCGGCCGCTGACGCCGGAAGAGAAGAGTAGCGCGTCGGTGTCGCACGGTCTGCTCGTGCAGCAGGCGGGCGGTGCGGCGGCGAGCGCCGGCATCCAGGCGGGCGACGTGATTCTCGCCGTCAACGGCCGTCCGGTCACGAACATCGATCAGTTGAAGCAGATGATTTCGGGCGCAGGCAACAGCATTGCGCTGCTGATCCAGCGGGACAACGCGCAAATTTTCGTGCCTGTTGATCTCGGCTGATCCAGTTATCTGGGCGGTTCGAAGGGATCTCCCACCCCAGTTTGAGCTGTAGTAGCGATTGCCGGTCCTTTGCATTTACTGCAAGGACCGGCTTTTTTTCGCCCGTCCGAACCGCGCTGCAGCGAGCGGCACGGGACAGACCGAGGGGGGCAGGCGGCTTGGTGCCACGATGGTCGTGCATGTTGGTCGACGCTGCGGAGTGGTTGGCACATAGGTTGCTTCAATCGTTCAGGGTCTGGACAAGGCCTCGAACAAGGAGAGCGAACCGATGAAGACCCAACGCAAGCAGCAAAGGATCGTAGCCGCTGCGCTGTGCGCGGCGCTCACGCTCGGACTGGCGGGGGGCGCGCACGCGCAGCAGGCGGGCGTGACCGGTGGCTCGACGACCGACGACACCAGCGCGGGCAACACCAACGGCGGCGGTCTGCCGCAAGTCCAGCAGCAGGGCGACGTATCGTACGTATCGGGTGGTGTCGGCCTCGACGAATCGCGGGCGCTGCGACAAGCGCAAACCCAGTGGCCACTGACCTTGCGTTTCACGGGACCCAACGCAGAGTTTCTTGCCGATGTGCACGTGCGCATCGTGGATGCACATAACAGCGAAGTGCTGAACACGACGTCGCGCGGACCATTCATGCTGGTGCGCCTGAGCCCCGGCCGCTATACGGTGCACGCGAATTACAACGACAGCGAACAGACGCGCTCGGTTAGTGTGCCCGCGCACGGCAACGTAAAATCCGCGTTCACCTGGAACGTGAAGTAACGGCTCGATCCGTCCGCTGCCGCGCAGGAAGCGCGCGCAATCGGCCGGAGTTTGGCCGATAATGAAGCCACGGGCGTGTCCCGTGGCTTTGCCGTTGTTGCGGCAATAGCCGGTAGGGTAGTGCAGCGCACACCCCATCATGGAGCCTGGACATGAGCGATGCGTCGACATCTGCGGAACGGCCGGACGGCCATACCATCGTGATTCGCGACAACGGCCATCGCGTGCGCGTGATTCACGGCGGCGTGACGATGGCCGACACCCAGGCTGCGCTGACGCTATCGGAGACCGGCCTCGCCGACGTGTTCTATTTCCCGCGCGAGCACGTGAATATGGCCCGGCTCGAACGCTCGACGCACACGTCGCATTGCCCGTTCAAGGGCGACGCGTCGTACTTCCATCTGCGCACCGAAGACGGCGTGATCGAGAACGCGGTGTGGTCTTACGAAGCGCCGTTCGAGCAGGTCAGTCGCATCAAGGGCTATCTCGCTTTTTACGCATCGCGTGTCGACCGCATCGATCAGACGTCCTGATCCCGCAGTCGGCGCGTTCATCGGGGGAGGTTGTCATGGAACTGAACGACGCGTTACGGATTCCGCTGCCGCCGTCCGAGGTCTGGGACGCGTTGCAGGACCTCGCGCTGTTGCGTGCCAGCCTTGACAACTGCGAGTCGTTCGTGCGTCTCGCCCACGGCGAATACGCGCTGACGATGACTGTGCCGCTCGGCCCGTTGCGCGCGCATTATCAGGCGCGCGCGCACGTTGCCGGCCAGGATTCCGGCCCGGCGGACGCACAGCGCCGCACCATCAACTTCAAGGCGCGAGCCGAGGGCATCGGCGCGCTGCGCGGTCAGATCGAAGTGCGATTGCGCGCGGACGACGGGCGCGAGCGCGGCACGCGCATCGATTACACGTTGTGGGCAACGTCATCGGGTCCGCTGACCGAGCTGCCGACGCGCCAGCTCGAGAACGCCTTGCGGCAGATCGCCGACGATTTTTTCGCCGAGTTCGACGCCGTCGTGCGCGCCAAGCACGGCAAGGGGCCGAACCGTGCGCGTGGCACGGCGCCGCGTCGCCAGTACGTGTTTTTGCGGCCGATCACACTTGGCGGCATCGCGCGGCGCACGCGCATCGAGCACGGCCAGGCTCTGCCCGGACGCACGGCAAGCGCGTCGCACAGCTGGTCGCATGGCGTGCCGCATCAAGAGCCTGGTCAGCATGTCGTGCCGTACTGGGCGTGGGCCGGGATGATCTTTCTGGTCGCGCTGTTGTTGTACGTCGCGCGCTGGCTCAGCGAGCATTGACGCCGCGCGGCGCGCAGCGCCTGATCCAACGCGCGATAAACATCCCCGCGCGACTACGAAATCCCGGCGGCGCACTACGAAATAGCGGTGCTCCCGCCACCTTCAACTAATCCCCGCGAAACTCCCGCCGCCACGCGCTGGGCGACGTTCGAAACGCGTCCGCGAAATGCTGCCGCAGCGATGCGGCCGAGCCGAATCCGGCGCCCGTCGCGATCGCTTCGACCGACTCGTCGGTGCTCTCCAGCAGTTGTTGCGCCCGCGCGAGCCGCTGCGCGAGCAGCCACGCGCCGACGGTGGTGCCGGTCGCGAGCCGGAAGCGTCGCGTGAAGGTGCGGCGGCTCATCAACGCGCGCGCGGCGAGTGTGTCGAGCGTATGCGGCGCGGCCAGGTTGCCGCTCACCCAGTCGAGCAGGCCAGACAGACGGTCGCCACGCGGGTTCGGCGGCATCGGCTGCTGCACGTATTGCGCCTGACCTCCCTGGCGATGCGGCGAGACGACCAGCCGGCGCGCGACGTGGTTAGCCACCCGCGCGCCGCAAATCTTGCGCAGCACATGCAGGCAGCAGTCGAGGCCGGCGGCGGTGCCGGCCGAGGTCAGCACGTTGCCGTCGTCGACGTACAGCACGTCGGGGTCCAGCCGCACGCGCGGGTAGCGGCGCGCGAAGTCGTCGGCCCAGGCCCAGTGCGTCGAAGCGGGCCGTCCATCGAGGATGCCCGCCGCGGCCAGCACGAAAGCGCCGAGGCACAGGCCGACAAGCAGCGCGCCGCGCGCATGCGCGGCCCTCAGCGCGTCGAGAAGCGCGGCGGACGGCGTTTCGTCGGGATCGCGCCAACTCGGCACGATGATCGTCTGCGCGTCAGCAAGCGCTTCGAGTCCGTGCGTGACCGCGATCGAGAAGCCCGCGGTCGTCGCGAGCGCGCCCGTCTCCACGGCGCAGACGCGGAAGTCGAAGGCGGGGACACCGCCGCCGCGGCGGTCCTCGCCGAACACGACGCACGGCACCGACAGATGGAACGGGCTGATGCGATCGAACGCGACGACGGCGACGACGTGGCGCGGCACCTGATCGGAGATATCGTCGGAAGATGCGAAGGTGGTCATGCCGCACGCCTCATTCATGAATGCCAGAAGTATGGCCCGATTCTAGCGAAGCTTGTCATTTGGGCCGCTGTCGGCGGACAGGCAGCGGAGCAACAATGCCGTCATTGCCGTCGCGCCGCGGCCATCTCGCCGGGCGCGCGCCATCGACCGTTTTTCTGACAAGGAGCCCTGCCATGAACACACCTGCGCCGCGCCGTGCGCTGATCGTCATCGACGTGCAGAACGAATACGTGAGCGGCGACCTGCCGATCGAATTTCCGGACGTGCGCACGTCGCTCGCCAACATCGCTCGCGCGATCGATGCGGCGCGCGCCGCCCACTTGCCGGTCGTCGTCGTGCAGAACGTCGCGCCCGCCACCTCGCCGCTGTTCGCGCGCGGCAGCGCGGGCGCGGAACTGCACACGGTCGTGAGCTCGCGCGCTCATGATCATTTCGTCGAGAAGTCGCTGCCGAGTGCATTCGCCGGCACCGATCTGGCCGACTGGCTCGCCACCCGGCAGATCGATACGCTGACCGTTACCGGCTACATGACTCACAACTGCGATGCGTCGACGATCAACCACGCGGTACATGCCGGCCTCGCCGTCGAATTCCTGCACGATGCGACCGGCTCGGTGCCGTATGAAAACAGTGCAGGCTTCGCGAGCGCGGAAGAGATTCATCGCGTGTTCAGCGTGGTGCTGCAGTCGCGCTTCGCGGCGGTTGCGAGCACCGACCAGTGGATCGCGGCGCTAAACAGCGGCGCGCCGCTCGAGCGCGGCAACATCTATGCGTCGAATCAGGCGGCGCGAGCGCGCCGTGCGGTTGCCTGAACCCGGCGCGGGGGCGGGTGGCCCGTTCCACAAATAGAAAGCGGGCGGTTCACCGAACCGCCCGCTGTGCCAATCCTCAACCCTTGCGCGCCTTCTACGCCGCCTTTCTGCGCAACGCCGGACTGACGCGCAAGCCGTCGAACATCACTTCTACCATCTGCTGCGCGTGCGCGCCGAAGTCGGTCGCGTCGGGCAAAAACAGCATGTCGCGCAACGAGCCGCCGACGAACGCGTGCACCATCGCCGCGGCAAGTTTCGTGTCGAGATCGGCGGGCATCTGACCTTTCGAGATCGCGTTGCGCAGACCGCCCTCGAGCTTCTCGAGCCCTTCGCGCATATTGGTCTGATAGCGTTCCATCACCGGCCCCATCTCTTCGACCAGCTCGCATTTCAGGAACAGGATGTCGAACACGCGGCGACGGCGGGGATCGTTGGCGGTGTCGCGCAGGCAGACCACGCAGATTTCCATGATGCGCCCGAGCGGATCGGTTTCGTTGGGATCGAGCGATGCCGCTTTCAGCTCGTCGAGCGGCAGCAGCACGCGGTCGAACATTTCGGTGAAGAGCTCGCTCTTGTGTGCGAAATGCCAATAAATGGCGCCGCGCGTCACGCCTGCGGCCTGGGCGATATCGGCCAGCGACGTGCGCGATACGCCCTTCTGGAAGAAGATCCGTTCGGCCGCGTCGAGAATGCGGTTGCGCGTCTCCAGCGCCTCTTCTTTGGTTCTTCTGACCATATTGGTATGACCTGCGCTGATCCTGGGGTTTATGCGGGCGTTTTTAAGTCGGCCTGATGACAATTTGACTATTTCTAAACCGAATTGCGACGCGAATTTGCGGCCCCCGATCCCTGGAAGATATAAACGCACTTTTACATGCATTCGTGAATGTATATATAATAGCACCCCACGATCGGATAGCCCAAGCCGTGACGACCGGTTAATATCCGTCACTGTTGTCTTCCAAAACGCTATGGCAGCCGCCAAACGACGGTGCTGTGCGGCATTCCCCGGTATGGCGCATTAGTAGCAGGCTGCCCTGCAGGCGCAGGTTTGCATCCGTGGGCTTCCGGTTGAGCGTCGAGAGACGCTTGTGTGCGCTGTCGTCCCCGGGGTAGGGATGCGCGCACTTTTTCATTCTCAGTCTTTGACAGAGGTCGCTCCATGCGCGTCGAACGGGTTTCATTCCGCTTAATTAGTGCCGCGACGGCTGCCATCTTGCTGGCGGCGTGCGGACCAAAACAATCTGCCCCGCCGCCCCAGACGCCCGAAGTCGGCGTCGTCACCCTCCAGCCGACGACCGTGCCCGTCGTCACCGAACTCCCCGGCCGCACCAGTGCCTTCCTCGTCGCGCAAGTGCGCGCGCGGGTCGACGGCATCGTGCTGCGCCGCGAGTTCACCGAGGGTAGCGAGGTCAAGGCCGGTCAGCGTCTGTACAAGATCGATCCGGCGCCCTTTATCGCGTCGTTGAACAACGCGAAGGCATCGCTTGCGAAGGCGCAGGCGAACCTCGTGACAACCACCGCGCAGGCCAGTCGCTACAAGGTGCTGGTCGCGGCGAACGCGGTCAGCAAGCAGGACTACGACAACGCGGTCGCCGCCGAAGGCCAGGCCGCCGCCGACGTCGCCGCCGGCAAGGCCGCGGTCGATACCGCGCAGATCAATCTCGGCTATACCGACGTGACCTCGCCCGTAACCGGCCAGATCGGCGTGTCTCAGGTCACGCCGGGCGCCTTCGTGCAGCAGAGCGCGGCCACACTCATGGCCACGGTCCAGCAGCTCGATCCGATGTATGTCGACCTCACGCAATCGAGCCTCGATGGTCTGAAGCTGCGCCGCGACATGCAGGAAGGGCGTCTGAAGACGACCGGCCCGGGCGCCGCGCAGGTCACGCTGGTGCTGGAGGACGGCCGCATCTATTCCGAGAAGGGCAAGCTGCAGTTCACCGACGTGACCGTCGACCCGGGCACCGGCTCGGTCACGGTGCGCGCGATCTTCAAGAACCCGAACCACGTGCTGCTGCCGGGCATGTTCGTGCGCGCGAAGATCGAAGAAGGCGTGAACCAGAATGCGCTGATCGTGCCGCAAGTCGGCGTCACGCACGACCAGAAGGGTCAGCCCACTGCGCTCGTCGTCGACAACGACAACAAGGTCGAGCTGCGTCAGCTCGTCACCACGGGCACTTTCGGCTCGTACTGGGTGGTGTCGAACGGCCTGAAGCCGGGTGACCGCGTGATCGTCCAGGGCACCGACAAGGCGCGTCCCGGCCAGCAGGTCAAGCCCGTGCCGGCGCAACTGCCCGGCACCCCGGCTTCCGACGCGGCCGCTGGCGGCGCCCAGACAGGTCAACCCGCGGCTCAGCCTGCCTCAGCCGCTTCGGGCGCGTAATAACAGGGAGCCCGCCTCATGGCAAAGTTCTTTATTGATCGCCCGATTTTTGCATGGGTGATCGCCATCATCCTGATGCTCGCGGGTCTCGCGTCGGTGTTCACATTGCCGATCGCGCAATACCCGACCATCGCGCCGCCGGCCATCCAGATCAGCGCAACCTATCCGGGTGCCTCGGCGGAGACGGTGCAAAACACCGTCACGCAGGTGATCGAGCAGCAGATGAGCGGTCTGGACCACCTGCTGTACCTCGCGTCGACCTCGGACGACTCGGGCACGGCCACCATCACGCTGACGTTCGCTGCCGGCACCAACCCTGACATCGCGCAGGTGCAGGTGCAGAACAAGCTGCAGCTCGCCACGCCGCTGCTGCCGCAGGCGGTGCAGCAGCTCGGCACCCGGGTCACGAAGTCGAGCAGCAGCTTCCTGCTGGTCATGGCGTTCGTGTCGACCGACGGCAGCATGAACAAGTACGACCTCGCGAACTACGTCGCGTCGAACATCCAGGATCCGATCAGCCGTATCGACGGTGTGGGCACTGTGACGCTGTTCGGCTCGCAGTACGCGATGCGGGTCTGGCTCGATGCCAACAAGCTGAATAACTTCAGCTTGACGCCGCTCGATGTCCAAGCCGCGCTGCAGGCGCAGAACGTGCAGGTCGCGGGTGGCGCGCTCGGCGGCACGCCGTCGGTGCCGGGTCAGGTGCTGCAGGCCACGATCACGCAAGCCACGCTGCTCAATACGCCCGAGCAGTTCGGCAACATTCTGCTGAAGGTGAATCAGGACGGCTCGCAAGTGCGTCTGCGCGACGTGTCGCACATCGAGCTCGGCGGCGAAAACTACAACTTCGACACCAAGTACAACGGTCAGCCGACGGCAGGCTTCGGTATCCAGCTCGCCACGGGCGCGAACGCGCTCGCCACCGCGAAGGCGGTGCGCACGAAGATCGCCGAACTGTCGAAGTACTTCCCGCACGGACTGGTGGTGCAGTACCCGTACGACACGACGCCGTTCGTGCGCCTGTCGATCGAGGAAGTGGTCAAGACGCTGCTCGAAGGTATCGTGCTGGTGTTCCTCGTCATGTACCTGTTCCTGCAGAACCTGCGCGCCACGCTGATCCCGACGATCGCGGTGCCGGTGGTGCTGCTCGGTACGTTCGCGATCATGAGCGTGGTCGGCTTCTCGATCAACGTGCTGTCGATGTTCGGTCTCGTGCTCGCGATCGGCTTGCTGGTGGACGACGCGATCGTGGTGGTGGAAAACGTCGAGCGGGTGATGCAGGAGGAGGGCTTATCGCCTCGCGAGGCAACCCGCAAGGCGATGGACCAGATTACCGGCGCGCTCGTCGGCGTGGCGCTCGTGCTGTCGGCGGTGTTCGTGCCGGTGGCGTTCTCGGGCGGTTCGGTCGGAGCGATTTACCGGCAGTTCTCGCTGACGATCGTCGCGGCGATGGTGCTGTCCGTGCTCGTCGCGTTGGTTCTGACGCCGGCGCTGTGCGCGACGATCCTGAAGCCGATTCCGAAGGGTCATCACGAAAAAGCCACCGGCTTCTTCGGCTGGTTCAACCGTACCTTCAACCGGAGCCGCGACAAGTATCACTCGGGCGTGCACCACGTGATCAAGCGCTCGGGCCGCTGGCTCATCATCTATATGGTGGTGATCTTCGCGGTGGGCCTGCTGTTCGTGCGCCTGCCGAAGTCGTTCCTGCCTGACGAAGACCAGGGCACGATGTTCGTGCTGGTGCAAACGCCGTCGGGTTCCACGCAGGAAACCACCGCGCGCGCGCTGAAGGACGTGTCGGACTACCTGCTGACCGACGAGAAGGCGATCGTCGAATCGACCTTCACGGTGAACGGCTTCAGCTTCGCGGGTCGTGGCCAGAACGCGGGTCTGGTGTTCGTGCGGATGAAGGACTACGCGCAGCGTCAGCATGCGGACCAGAAGGTGCAGGCACTGGTGCGGCGGCTGTTCATGCACTTCAGCGGCTACAAGAACGCGGTCGTGTATCCGGTCAATCCCCCGTCGATTCCTGAACTCGGCACCGCGGCGGGCTTCGACTTCCAGTTGCAGGACCGCGGGGGCATCGGTCACGCGAAGCTGATGGAAGCGCGCAACATGCTGCTCGGTCTGGCGGCGAAAGATCCGACGCTCGCGCAGGTGCGTCCGAACGGCCTGAACGATACACCGCAGTTCAAGGTGAGCATCGACCACGAGAAGGCTTCGGCGCTCGGCGTGTCGCTCTCCTCGATCGACCAGACTTTCTCGATCGCCTGGGCCTCGGCGTACGTGCAAAACTTCCTCGACACCGACGGCCGGATCAAGAAGGTGTACCTGCAGGGCGACGCGCCGTTCCGGATGAAACCGGAAGACGTGAATGCCTGGTTCGTGCGCAATGGCGCGGGCGCGATGGTGCCGTTCTCGGCCTTCACGAACACCGCGTGGACCTTCGGTTCGCCGAAGCTCGAGCGCTATAACGGTATCCCTTCGGTGGAAATCCAGGGTGCGGCCGCGCCGGGCAAGTCGACCGGTCAGGCGATGGTGGCGATGGAGCAGATCGTCACCAAGCTGCCGGCGGGTGTCGGCTACGAGTGGACGGGTCTGTCGCTGCAGGAGCGTCAGTCGGGCTCGCAGGCGCCGATCCTGTACGGCATCTCGATTCTCGTCGTGTTCCTGTGTCTCGCGGCGCTGTATGAAAGCTGGTCGATCCCGTTCTCGGTGATCATGGTGGTGCCGCTCGGCGTGATCGGTGCGCTGCTGGCCGCGACGCTGCGCGGGCTCGAGAACGACGTGTTCTTCCAGGTGGGTCTGCTGACCACCGTGGGTCTGTCGGCGAAGAACGCGATTCTGATCGTGGAATTCGCGCGAGAACTGCAGCAGAGCGAAGGCATGGGGCCGATCGAGGCCGCGCTCGAAGCGGCGCGTTTGCGGTTGCGACCAATTCTGATGACCTCGCTCGCGTTCATTCTCGGCGTGCTGCCGCTCGCGATCAGTAACGGCGCGGGTTCGGCCAGCCAGCACGCGATCGGTACCGGCGTGATCGGCGGCATGTTGACGGCGACCTTCCTCGCGATCTTCATGATCCCGATGTTCTTCGTCGTGATTCGCGCGAAGTTCGGCGGTGAGAAGGAAGACCCGGACGAGGCGCTGCGCCACTACGAACAGCACCATCCGCACGATCCGCAAGGCGGCGCGACGGGTGGCACGACCGACGGGTCGAATGGCAATGGCTCGGGCAAGGATGGGCATTGAGATGCAAAAACACTCTTTGATTGCAGTGGCAGTCGCGCTGCTCGCCACGGGTTGCACGCTGGCGCCGCATTACCAGCGGCCCGCGGCGCCCGTAACGGCGACCTTCCCGACCGGCGGCGTGTACGACCAGCAGCCGGGCGCGCAGGGCGCGCGCAGCGCGAACGGCCAGGCCGCCGCCGACATCGGCTGGCGCAACTTCTTCGTCGATCCGCGTCTGCAGCAGCTGATCGAAATCGCGCTGAAGAACAACCGCGATCTGCGTGTGTCGGTGCTGAACATGCAGGCGTCGGCGGCGCAGTACCGCATCGTGCGCGCGGGTCTGTTCCCGACGCTCGACGCCGCGGCTTCGCAAAGCAGGTCGCGCACGCCGAAGGACCTGACTTTCACCGGCGTGACGATCTCCAACACGTATTCAGTGGGCTTGAACGCGTCGTGGGAAATCGACTTTTTCGGGCGCGTGCAGAGTCTGAAGGATCAGGCGTTGGCCAAGTATCTCGGCACCGCGCAGGCGCGCAAGGCCGCCGAAATCGCGCTGGTCTCGCAGGTGGCGAACCAGTACATGACGGTGCTCGAACTGGACGATCTGCTGAAGGTCACGCAGAACACGCTGGTTACGGCGCAGGAGTCGTATCGCATCACCAAACTGCAGTTCGACAACGGCACGGGATCGGAACTCGATCTGCGCCAGTCGCAAACGGTCGTCGAGACCGCGAGCGCGAACCTGCAGTCGCAGATGCGTTTGCGGGCCCAGGCCGATAACGCGCTGGTGCTGCTGATCGGCGAGCCGTTGCCGGCGGATCTGTCGCCAGGCCTGCCGCTGAGCGACCAGAATCTGCTCACGGATATTCCGGCGGGCCTGCCGTCCGATCTGCTGACGCGTCGTCCGGACATCATGGAAGCCGAGGAGAATCTGCTCGCGGCCAACGCGAACATCGGCGCGGCGCGCGCCGCGTTCTTCCCTAAGGTCACGCTGACGGGCAGCGCCGGCACGTTGAGTCCCACGCTCGGCGGCCTGTTCAAGCCGGGTTCGGCGGCATGGAGTTTCGCGCCGTCGATCACGCTGCCGATCTTCGAGGGCGGTCAGAACATGGCCAATCTCGATCTCGCCAACATCGAGAAGAACGTGCAGATCGCCACCTATGAAAAGGCGATCCAGACGGCCTTCCGTGAAGTGGCGGACGGACTGGCCGCGCGCGGCACCTACGACGAGCAGATCGCGGCGCTCGAGCGGGATGTCGCGGCCGAGCAGCGCCGGCTGGATCTGTCGACCCTGCGTTACAAGAACGGTGTCGACAGCTATCTGTCGGTGCTGACCGCGCAGACCGCGCTGTACGTCGCTCAGCAGACGCTGGTGACCGCGCGCATGGAGCGTCTGCAGAACCTGGTCACGCTGTATCAGGCGCTCGGCGGCGGCTGGATCGAGCACAATGGCGACCAGCCGCGTCCCGCCGACGCGCCGGTCGACTACGGTGCGGCCAGTGCACCGGTCGCGGCTTCGGCGGCGACGGCGGGGTGAGCCCGGCAGGTTGATGAAACGCTGAAGCAAAACAGAAACGCCACGGCATGCCGTGGCGTTTCTGTTTATGCGCGGCGCTCGGTGCCGCGTGAAGCATCAGCGATGCATCAACGGGCTCAATGCAGATCCGCCGCCCGCAGCATCTCGTTGCCCTGCGGCCCGCTGCCCGCGCTATTGTCGAGATCGTGCCTGGCGCGGCGAAGCTCGCTCTTCGCCTTCTTCTCGCTCTTCACGCCGTTGAAGATCAGATTCAGCACGACCGCCGACACCGACGCAAGCAGAATCCCGCTGTGCAGCAGCGGCGACAACGCCGGCGGCAGTTGCGAGAAGAAGTGCGGCGACACCACCGGCACGAGGCCGAGCCCGATGCTGACCGCGACGATGAACAGATTGTGCTGATTCCTGACGAAGTCGACTCGCGACAGCACCTTGATGCCGTTCGCCGCGACCATGCCGAACATCACGATGCCCGCGCCGCCGAGCACGAACGCCGGCACCGACGCGACCACCTGCGCCATCTTCGGAAACAGTCCGAGCAGCACGAGGATCACGCCGCCCATCGCGCAGACGAAGCGGCTCTTCACGCCGGTCACGCCGATCAGCCCGACGTTCTGCGAGAACGAAGTATGCGGGAACGAGTTGAAGATGCCGCCGATCAGCGTGCCGAGACCATCGACGCGCAAGCCGCGCACCAGCGTTTTCTGATCGACCGGACGATCGACCATGTCGCCGACCGCGAGGAACATGCCGGTCGATTCGATGAATGTGACGAACATCACGGTGACCATCGTCGCGATCGATAGCGGATCGAAGCGCGGCAGACCGAAGTGGAACGGCATCACGAAGCCGACCCACGGCGCGTGCATGACGCCGTCCAGGTTGACGCGGCCGAGCATCAGCGCGATAGCGAAGCCCGCGACGATACCGAGCAGCACCGAGATATTGGCGACGAACCCCCTGGCAAACTTGTTGATCAGCAGGATCAGCGTCAGCACGAGCAACGACAGGCCGAGGTAGACCGGATTGCCGTATTCGGGATTGCCGACACCGCCGGCCGCCCAGTTGATCCCGACTTCCATCAGCGACAAACCGATCACCGAAATCACGACGCCGATCACGACCGGCGGGAAAAAGCGCAATAGCTTGCCGACCGCGGGCGCGAGCAGGATACCGATCACGCCGGCCGCGATCGTCGAGCCGAAGATGTCGAGCAGGCCGAGCGAAGGATTGGTGCCGATTGCGACCATCGGGCCGACGGCCGCGAACGTGCAGCCCATGATGACCGGCAAGCGGATGCCGAAGATCCACAGTCCGAGCGTCTGGATCAGCGTGGCGATGCCGCAGGAAAACAGATCGGCGCTGATCAGAAAGGCGACCTGGTCTTTCGGCAGCTTCAGCGCGGCGCCGATGATGAGCGGCACCGCGACCGCGCCAGCGTACATGACCAGCACGTGCTGGATGCCGAGAGTAAGCAACTGGCCGGCCGGTAGGCGCTCGTCGCACGGGTGAACCGTGTTCGCTTGCATATCGTCTGTCTCCACCATCTCGTTTTGGGATGACTCCAAGGTATCGGGGACGAAAAGTCGCAACAAGACCATACGTGGCTATTCCGGCATTCCCGGCGATGATATGCACAGGCCTATATTGAAAGGCAAATCAAAGCCGCGCGTGGGACGGATCGGTAGCGCAGCGGCGGCAAGCCCTATGCGGCGGCGATTGCCGGCGGTGCGTCGCGTGCGCGGCGCCGCTTCGTCGCTGGCGGGGATATGTGTGAGAATCAATGGCGTGTATCACGCTTCACGCATAGTCCTGTTTTGACGACGCTCGCCGCACGAGGGGGTTAACTCGCGAATGGGCTTTTTTCCGCGAGTTTTTCGACCCGTTCGCCGAACGTTCGCGGTGTCGCGGCGGCCTGGTTTATTTGCTTCGCTTGCATGTCTCGTCGCCAGCCTCGCTGGCTCCTTCCTCGTCGTCATTCCAACGTCCCTGCGCTCATGAGTTTTCTCGGCATCGACCTCGGCACCGGCTCCCTGAAAGCGGCAATCGTCGACGAACATGGACGCGAGCAGGCGGTATCGAGCGTCGCGTATGCGCTGGTTACGCCGCACGCGGGTTGGGCCGAAATCGACGTCCAGACGTGGTGGAACGCGCTCGTCGATGCGATGGCGGGCCTGCCGCGCGAGCTGCGTGATGGCGTGCGCGCGATCGGCTTCTCCGGTCAAATGCACGGCGTCGTGCTGCTCGAGGCAAGCGGCGCGGCGGTGCGGCGCGCGATGCTGTGGCCCGACTCGCGCGCGCTCGCCGTGCTCGACGCGTGGCCGGAGCCGCAACCGAATCCGGTCGCGCCCGGCATGGCCGGTCCGCTGCTGCGCTGGCTCGTGCTGCATGAACCGGAGGCCGCGCGCCGCACGCGCTGGGCGTTGCAGCCGAAGGACTGGCTGCGCGTCGCGCTCGGCGGCGCGTGCGTAACCGATGCGTCCGACGCGTGCGCGACCGCGCTCGCCGATCCCGACGGCGCGTGGGACACGGCGCTGCTGGAGCGGCTCGAGAGTCCGCGCGAGTGGTTCGCGCCGCTGGCGTCGTCGTATGCGGCGTCAGGCGCGCTGTCGCCGCAGGCCGCGCAGGCACTCGGTTTGCGGGCCGGTATCGTGCTCGCGACCGGCGCCGCGGACACACCGTGCGCGGCGCTCGGCAGCGGACTCGCGCAGGACGGCGACGCGCTGCTGACGACCGGCAGCGGCGGACAGATCGTCGTGCTCGCGAACGACGAGCCGGCGCCGCTGAAGGGTTTGCATCGCTATCGGGCGGCGAGCGATCACTGGTATCGGATGGCGGCGATGCAGAACGTCGGCATCGCGTTGGAGCGGGTGCGCGGGTGGCTGTCGTATGAGTGGGCGCAGGCTTACCGCGACGCATTCGGCGATGCCGCTGACGCAGCCGCCGATGCGACGGATCACGCCGCGTCGACGCTGACTTTCCTGCCGTACCTGACCGGCGAGCGCACGCCGTGGCTGAACCCGCAGGCGCGCGGCGGCTGGCTCGGTTTATCGCTCGAGCATACGCGCGGGGCGATGATGCGCGCCGCGTTCGAGGGCGTGGCGTTCTCGTTGCGCGCGGGGCTCGACGCGATTCGCGGGAGCGGCGCGCCGGTCGATTGCCCGAACGCGGCGCCGCGCGGCGCGGCGATCCTTGGCGGCCTCGCGTGCGGCCACTGGCTAACGCGCGATCTCGCCGCGCTCGCGCCGGGCGCGACGCGCGTCGCGGGTCCGCGAGGTGATGCGGCCCTTGCTGAACGGTATGCGGGCTTCGTCGAGCTGTACGGCCGGGTCGAGCCGTGGTTCGGTGGCGGGGCACCGCGCGGAGCGCAGTAGCAGCGGCGGCGCAGCCTTCGCGCGCTATGCAATACCATTACGCTTTTCGTGCGCCACGTGGTCGCCGGGCACGCGATGCCCATTTCGCATTCACGCACTCACGCATTCACGGACTGGGAGGAGCATTGACGATGAAGAGCAAAGCAGCAATCGCATGGAAAGCCGGCGCCCCGTTGACCATCGAGGCGGTCGATCTCGAGGGTCCGCGCGCCGGTGAAGTCCTGATCGAGGTGAAGGCGACGGGCATCTGCCACACCGACTACTCCATCACGCACCGTCTGCCGCTCGAACGTATCAACGAGGGCTTTGATCTGATGAAGAAGGGCGAGTCGATCCGCTCGGCCGTGCTCTACTAAGCGAGGAATCTCACGATGCTGGAACTACTATCGTCGCACGCCTGTCATGGCGGCGAGCAGCGCTTTTACCGGCACCAGTCGCGCGCGATCGGTCTGCCGATGCGCTTCTCGGTCTATCTACCGCCGCAGGCATTGCATGAGAAAGCGGGACGTGTGCCGGCGTTGTTCTATCTGGCCGGACTGACCAGCACGGAAGAAACGTTTCCGATCAAGGCCGGCGCGCAGCGCTTCGCGGCACAGCATGGGCTCGCATTGATCGCGCCGGACACGAGTCCGCGCGGCGCGGGCGTGCCAGGCGAAAGCGATGCGTGGGACTTCGGCGTCGGCGCGGGCTTTTATGTGGACGCGACCGAGGAGCCGTGGTCCAGGAACTACCGGATGTACTCATACGTGCGGGATGAACTGCGCGAGACGGTCGTGAACGAATTGCCGGTCGACGGCGCGCGCCTCGGCATCTTCGGTCACTCGATGGGCGGGCACGGTGCGCTGGTGCTCGCGCTGCGCAATCCGGACATTTATCGGTCGGTGTCGGCGTTCGCGCCGATCGCGGCGCCGATGCGTTGTCCGTGGGGCGAGAAGGCGTTCAGCGGCTATCTCGGCAAGAACCGTGAAGCGTGGAAGCAGTACGACGCGAGCGAGCTGGTCGCGCACGGGACGCGCAAGTTCGCGGCAGGGATTCTCGTCGATCAGGGACTCGCGGATCAGTTCCTGCCCACGCAGCTGAATCCCGACGTGTTCGAAGCGGCGTGCAAGGCCGCCGGGCAGCCGTTGACGTTGCACCGGCATGAAGGCTACGACCACGGCTACTACTTCATCTCGACGTTCATCGAGGATCATCTCGCGCATCACGCGAAGGTGTTGCTCGGCTGAAAGACGTCGTAGAACGCGGCGCTAAATGAACAAACGGCGGCACCTCACGTGCCGCCGTTCGTTCATGTGATCGACGAAAGCGCCGCTCAATGCCGCTTCAGCAGACTCCCGCCATACACCGCCGCCGACAGCACGGTGATCCAGAAGCTCGTCGGCCAATCGGTATAGAACGCGAGCGACAAGCCGAGCCACGCCTGCGCGAGTGCGAAGACGGCCGCGAGCACGAGACCGGTGGACAGCCGCGTGCTCAGGTTCTGCGCGGCGGCGGCCGGGCCTACCATCAGCGTGAACACGAGCAGCACACCGACGATCTGCGTGCAGGCGGCAACGGCCAGCGCGGCGATCGCGAGAAACAGCACCGACACGCGGCGCAGCGACACGCCCTTCGCTTCGGCCAGCTCCGGCTGCAGCGACGCGAACAGCAGCGGCCGCATGATCGCCGCGAGCGCCACGAGACTCACTACCCCGAGCGCGGCAAGCACCCCGAGCGTCGACGCATTGACGCCGAGCACGTTGCCGAACAGCAGCGCCGTCACCTGTGTCGCATACGCGGTGAAGAAGTGCAGAAACAGCAGCCCGAAGCCGAGCGACAAGGAAAGGATCACGCCGATCGCGACGTCGCGGCCAGCGAGCCGTTCGCCGAGCGCGCCCATGCCGACACCGGCCGCGAGCGTGAAGCCGATCATCCCCCAGATCGGCGAGATGCCGATCAGCACCGCGCCGGTCGCGCCGGTGAAGCCGACATGCGACAGTGCGTGGCCCGCGAAGGTCTGTCCACGCATCACCAGAAAATAGCCGACCACGCCGGCCAGCACCGCGACGATCCCCGACGCCGCGAATGCGTTCACCATGAAATCGTATTCAAACATCGTGCTTGTGTCCGTCGCGTGAGTCGTGCGGGTTCGAGTGACTGTGTGAGTGGCCGTGCGAATGACCGTGGCCGTGGTCATGCGGGTGGCCGTGCGAATGCGTATGTCCGCCTTCCTCGTCGTGTTCGTGCTCGTGATCGTGCTTCTCGACTTCGACGCCGCCCGACATCACGAAGATGCGGCCATTCACGCGCATCACGTCGATCGGCGAACCGTACAGACGCGACAACACCGGCCGCGTGATCACTTCGTCGACGGTGCCGAGCGCCGCGACGCCGCTGCCGAGATACAGCACGCGATCGATCGAGTTCAGCAGCGGATTGAGTTCATGCGCGGAGAACAGCACCGAGATGCCGAGCTCCCGCTGCACGCGCCGCACGAGGTTGACGACGCTCTTCTGATGATGCGGATCGAGACTGATCAACGGCTCATCGAGCAGCAGCAGTTTGGGATTACCGAGCAGGCATTGCGCGAGCAGGAGCCGCTGCCGTTCGCCGCCGGACAACTCCGACAGCGGCCGCTTCGCGAGATTCGTTCCACCGACGAGTTCGAGCACCCGATCGACGTCCGCGCGCGTTTTCGCATCCGCATGCGGCAAGCCCCAGCGATGACCATCGGCGGCCATCGCGACGAAATCGCGGCCGCGCACACGGCGGCCGGCGAGCGCGCTGCGCGTCTGCGGCATATAGCCGATCGACGCGTTGCCGCGATCGACCGTTTGCCCGAGCAGGCGAATCGCGCCGGCCGCGGCGGGCACGAGGCCGAGTACCGCGCGCATCAGCGTCGTCTTGCCCGCGCCATTCGGCCCGAGCACACCGATGAACTCGCCCTGGTTCACGTCGAAACTGGTCTCGCGCAGGATCGTGCGGCCGCCCAGATCGAGCGTCACGTTGTCGAGTTCGAGCACGGGCGTGTCGCCGCGCGCGGTCGGTGCGCTTGCCGGCGCACCTGCTGGCGTTCGATGGCCAGTCGGAGTCATGGAGTCTGTCCTTTTGCGTTGGTCGCACCGTTCGGGCCGTTTGTATCGCCCGCCGCGAGCGCCCCCTGCAGCGCGTCGAGCTGCGTCAGCATCCACGTCTGATAGGTCTTGCCGGCCGGCAGGGTTTCGGTGACGCTTATCGTCGGTACCTTCGATTGTTGCGCGAGCTTCAGCATGCGTCGGGTCAGCGCCTCGGTGGCCTGGCTGTTGTAGATCAGCACGCGCACGCGCCGCTCGCGCAGATCGCGTTCGAACGCGGCGATATCGGCCGCGCTCGCTTCGGTGTCGTTCATCGCGGCGAGCTGGAAGCGCTGGTTGCGCATATTCAGGCCGATCGCGTCCGACATATAGCCGAACACCGGCTCGGTCGCCGTGACCGGCAGGCCCGCATAGCGGCCATGCAGCTCGGCTACCTTCGCGTCGATCGGCTTCAGCGAATCGAGAAACTTCGCGAGGTTCGCATCGTACGCCGACTTGTGCGCCGGGTCAGTAGCGCTGAGCGCGTCGCTGACCGCGCGCGCGACTTTGGGCATCGTCGCCGGGTCGTACCACAGGTGCGGATTGTCGCCACCTTTTTTGCCCACCAGATCGGCCGCGACGATCACGGTGCGCTGCGCGCCTTTCGACGCGGCCAGCAGCTTCGCCATCCACGGATCGTAGTCGGCGCCGCTGTAGACGATGAGACTCGCGTGCTGCAACGCGCGCGCAGTGGCCGGGCTCGCTTCGAACAGATGCGGGTCCTGGTTCGGGTTGTTGAGGATGCTGGTCACGTCGACACGATCGCCGCCGAGTTGCCGCACCACATCGCCATAAAAATTCTCCGCGGCGACGACCGAAATCTTCGCGTCGGCGGCGAACGCGCCATGGCCGAAGCCGAGCGCCGCGAGCGCGAGCAGACACGTGCGCAGATGGGTGCGTACAGACATCGAACCCTTCAGCGCGCGCTGCGCTCGGGACAACATCAAGCGGATCGTTTTCATCGTTGTTTCCTGCTGCTTGAGAGTTTGAATGAGTTACTCGGGGTGGCAAGGCCAAATACAGCGCGGCGCCGCGCGTCTGATTACGACGAAGCGCCCGCTGCGCCGCCGCCAGGCTTCGCGGCTCGCGCACATAGCCCGCACAGGCCGCTCAACTCGATCACCTGGCGATGCACCTCGAAGCCATGCGCGGGCGCGCTGTGCGACAGGCGGTCGGCGAGTTCGTCGCCGGGAATCTCGACGGTCGCGCCGCAGCCGTCGCACATCAGGAACTGGCTGCGATGCGGCACGCCGATTTCGCAGCAAGCGACGAACGCGTTCTTCGATTCGATCCGATGCACGAAGCCATGCGCGACGAGGAAGTCGAGCGCGCGGTAGACGGTGGTCGGCGGCATGCGACCGCGCTCGGGCGCGAGCGCGTCGAGCAACTCGTACGCGCCGACCGGCCGCTCGCTTGCGACGATCGCCGCATACACCTGGCGACGCAGCGGCGTCAGCGCGAGCCCCTGCGCCGCGGCGTGCGCATCCGCATGCGCGAGGCGCATGGCGTGCTGTTCGGCGAGCGAGGTAGTCATCGGCGCGAATCTCCTGGCGTGACGCCCCCGGCGGGCGACGAGGTCGAAATGATATAACGTATCGCGATTTTTTGTCAGCAGCGCGAATCTTCGCGGATTGGAAGCCTGCCGCGCTGCACCATCGAAATTCGTCCGCGTGCCTTGACATGACCCGGCCCGTATCCGATCATTCGATCACTAGCCGAGCAATTGATCGCGCGATGAGCGTTCGCTCACCACGCGCCAAGATGTAAAAACGAACCGGAGACAGGCAGTGGCACGATTGCAGGACAAGGTCGCCATTCTGACGGGCGCGGCCAGCGGTATCGGTGAAGCGGTGGCCCTGCGCTATCTCGACGAAGGCGCGCGCTGCGTGCTGGTCGACGTGAAGCCGACCGACAGCATCGGCGGCGCGCTGCGCGGCACCTACGGCGAGCGCGTGTTGAGCGTCAGTGCCGACGTCCGGCGCCGCGAGGACATCGAGCGCATCGTCACGAGCACGCTCGGCTGCTTCGGCCAGATCGACATCCTTTTCAATAACGCGGCGCTGTTCGACATGCGCCCGCTCCTCGACGAATCCTGGGACGTGTTCGACCGCCTGTTCGCGGTCAACGTGAAGGGCATGTTCTTCCTGATGCAAGCCGTCGCGCGGCAGATGGTCGAGCAGGGCCGCGGCGGCAAGATCATCAACATGTCGTCGCAGGCCGGCCGGCGCGGCGAGGCGCTCGTGTCGCACTACTGCGCGACCAAGGCGGCGGTGTTGAGCTATACGCAGTCCGCGGCGCTCGCGCTCGCGCCGCATAAGATCAATGTAAACGGCATCGCGCCGGGCGTCGTCGACACGCCGATGTGGAACGAGGTCGACGCGCTGTTCGCACGCTACGAGAACCGGCCGCTCGGCGAAAAGAAGCGCCTCGTCGGTGAGGCCGTGCCGCTCGGCCGCATGGGCGTGCCCGACGACCTGACCGGCGCCGCGCTGTTCCTCGCGTCTGCCGATGCCGACTACATCACCGCGCAGACGCTGAACGTCGACGGCGGCAACTGGATGAGCTGAACGAAGAGCAGGGAGCGGGTACGTTGGCTGCTTGGAGCGGCGCGTCATTCCGTCAAACGAACGCAGCATCACATAACGTATGAAAAAGGAGACAACCATGAAACCAGCTTTCAAATTCGCGCTGAAGGCGGCCGGTGCCGGCGCGGCCACCTGCTTCGCGCTGAGCGCATCGGCGGCGACGGTGACGATCGCGACACTGAACAATCCGGACATGATCGAGCTGAAGAAGCTGTCGCCCGCGTTCGAAAAAGCGAATCCGGACATCAAGCTGAACTGGGTGATCCTCGAAGAAAACGTGCTGCGTCAGCGCGCGACGACCGACATCACGACCGGCAGCGGCCAGTTCGACGTGATGACGATCGGCGCGTACGAAACGCCGCAATGGGGCAAGCGCGGCTGGCTCGCGCCGATCGCGAACCTGCCCGCGAACTACGACCTGAACGACGTCGTCAAGACGGCCCGCGACGGCCTGTCCGCGAACGGCCAGCTGTACGCGCTGCCGTTCTACGTCGAAAGCTCGATGACCTATTACCGCAAGGATCTGTTCGACAAGGCCGGCCTGAAGATGCCCGACCAGCCGACCTATGACCAGATCGCGCAATTCGCCGACAAGCTCACCGACAAGTCCAAGGAGCAATACGGCATCTGCCTGCGCGGCAAGGCGGGCTGGGGCGAGAACATGGCGTACGGCACGACGGTCGTGAACACGTTCGGCGGCCGCTGGTTCGACGACAAGTGGAACGCGCAGCTGACCTCGCCGGAATGGAAGAAGGCGATGACGTTCTATGTCGATCTGCTGAAGAAGGACGGCCCTCCGGGAGCGAGCTCGAACGGCTTCAACGAAAACCTGACGCTGATGTCGTCCGGCAAGTGCGCGATGTGGATCGACGCGACGGTCGCGGCCGGCATGCTGTACAACAAGCAGCAGTCGCAGATCGCCGACAAGGTCGGCTTCGCCGCGGCGCCGGTCGCGGTCACGCCGAAGGGCTCGCACTGGCTGTGGGCGTGGGCGCTGGCGATTCCGAAGTCGTCGAAGCAGGCCGATTCGGCGAAGAAGTTCATCGAGTGGGCGACCTCGAAGGAGTACATTGAACTGGTCGCGAAGGACGAAGGCTGGGCCTCGGTGCCTCCGGGCACGCGCCAGTCCACCTATGCGCGCCCCGAGTACAAGCAGGCCGCGCCGTTCGGCGACTTCGTGCTGAAGGCGATCCAGACCGCCGACCCGGATCATCCGACCTTGAAGCCGGTCCCGTACACCGGCGTGCAGTTCGTCGGAATTCCTGAGTTCCAGTCGTTTGGCACGGTGGTCGGGCAGAGCATCTCCGGCGCGATCGCCGGTCAGATGACGGTCGACCAGGCGCTCGCGGCCGGCAACGCGGCCGCGGACCGCGCAGTCAAGCAGGCGGGTTATCAGAAGTAACTGCGCAGAAATAACTGCGCTGCTGTAACCCGGCATGCCCGCCGCATCGACCGATGCGGCTCATGAAGCAGGGCGGCCGTTGGTCTGCGCCGTAAGCGATGCGGCGCGTGCCGTGCGTCATTCGGCACGGCACGCCGCGTCGCACACACGCGGCTCGGGCGAACGCTCCGCGCATTACCGAACAGGTGGTCCATCATGCGTCCTTTGCGCCTACCTTTGATGCACGCCCATCGCCAGACAGAAAAAGAACGCGAGGAGCGTAAGGCCAATTCGGCCCGCTGGCTCGTGGCGCCGTCGGTCAGCGTTCTCGTGCTGTGGATGGTCATTCCGCTCGCGATGACGATCTGGTTCTCGTTCTCGCACTACAACCTGCTGAATCCCGATCTGCGCGGTTTCGCCGGTTTCGACAACTACCGCTATCTCGCGACCGATCCGTCGTTCGGCCCGTCGATCGCGCACACGATCGAGCTGATCGTGTGGGTGCTCGTGATCACCGTGGTCGGCGGGGTGCTGATGGCGATCCTGTTCGATCGCAAGTTCTACGGGCAGGGCATCGCGCGCCTGCTCGCGATCGGACCGTTCTTCGTCATGCCTACGGTCAGCGCGCTGATCTGGAAGAACATGATCCTGCACCCGGTGTACGGTCTCGTCGCGCAGGGCATGCGCGCGCTCGGCATGCAGCCGATCGACTGGTTCGCCGACTATCCGCTGACCGCGGTGATCATGATCGTCGCGTGGCAGTGGCTGCCGTTCGCGTTCCTGATCCTGTTCACGGCGATCCAGTCGCTCGACCAGGAGCAGAAGGAAGCCGCGAAGATCGACGGTGCGGGTCCGTTCTCGATGTTCTTCTACATCACACTGCCGCATCTGAGACGCGCGATCGCGGTCGTCGTGATGATGGAGACGATTTTCCTGCTGTCGATCTTCGCCGAGATCTACACGACCACGGGCGGCGGCCCCGGCAACGCGACCACCACGCTGTCGTATCTGATCTTCTCGCTCGGCCTGCAGCAGTTCGACGTCGGTCTCGCATCGGCGGGCGGTATTCTCGCGGTCGTGCTGGCCAACATCGTGTCGTTCTTCCTCGTGCGGATGCTCGCGAAGAACCTGAAAGGGGAGTACGAAAAATGAGCCACGTTGCCTCCACTGCGGCATCGACGACGCAGCCCGTCGCGGTGCCGACCAAATCGCCGTTCGACACGATTCGCCGCGGCATTCCCGGCGTGATCGCGTGGCTCGTCGCGCTGCTGCTGTTCTTCCCGATCTTCTGGATGACGATCACCGCGTTCAAGACCGAGCAGCAGGCCTACGCGTCGTCGCTGTTTTTCATGCCGACGCTCGACAGCTTCCGCGAAGTGTTCGCGCGCAGCAACTACTTCGCGTTCGCGTGGAACTCGGTGCTGATCTCGGTCGGCGTCACGCTGCTGTGCCTGATCCTCGCGGTGCCGTGCGCGTACGCGATGGCGTTCTTCCCGACGCACCGCACGCAGAAGGTGCTGCTGTGGATGCTGTCGACGAAGATGATGCCGTCGGTCGGCGTGCTCGTGCCGATCTATCTGCTCTGGAAAAACAGCGGCCTGCTCGATACGGTGTCGGGTCTGATCATCGTGTACACGCTGATCAATCTGCCAATCGCGGTCTGGATGGCTTTCACGTACTTCGCCGAGATTCCGCGCGACATTCTCGAAGCCGGGCGCATCGACGGCGCGGCGACATGGCAGGAGATCGTCTATCTGTTGATGCCGATGGCACTGCCCGGACTCGCGTCGACCGCGCTGCTGCTCGTGATTCTCGCGTGGAACGAGGCGTTCTGGAGCATCAACCTGTCGAGCTCGAACGCCGCGCCGCTGACCGTGTTCATCGCGTCGTATTCGAGTCCTGAGGGGTTGTTCTGGGCGAAGTTGTCGGCCGCTTCGTTGCTGGCGGTCGCACCGATCCTGATCGTCGGCTGGCTGTCGCAGAAGCAGCTGGTGCGCGGCCTCACGTTCGGGGCGGTCAAGTGATGGCGGACCCGACGGCGGGTCCGGGCGTCGCGCGATATGCGTTGATCTGCGATTGCGACGGCGTGCTGATCGACAGCGAAGCGGTGGCCGCGCGCATGCTGGTGCGGGAACTCGAGGCGCGCTGGCCCGGCGTCGACGTCGAGCCGGTCGTGCTGCCGCTGCTCGGGCTGCGCATCGAGCGCGTGCTGCAGGACACCGCGACGCAGCTCGGCCAGCAGCTCGGCGCCGACGATATCGACGCGATCCGCCGCGCGGTCGAAGCGGCGGCGATCGATGCGCCCGCGGTCGACGGCATCGAGATGGCGCTGACCCAGGTGCCGCTCGTCAAGGGCTGCGCGAGCAATAGCTTCCGGCCGTACGTCGAGACGGTGCTGGCGCGCACGGGCCTGAAGCGGTTCTTCGGCGAGCGGCTGTTCTGCGCCGACGCGGTGCCGAATCCGAAGCCCGCGCCGGACGTGTATCTGGCGGCGGCGCAAGGCTTCGGGCTCGCGCCTGCCTCGTGCCTTGTCGTCGAGGACAGCGTGACGGGTGTCACGGCGGCGGCCACGGCGGGCATGGCGGTGCTGGGGTTTATCGGCGGCGGTCATGCGAGCAATGCGCAGATCGAGCGTCTGCACGCGGCGGGCGCGCGTCATGTGTTCGACGATATGCGGCAGTTGCCCGACCTCGTCGCGCAATGGACACTGTCCGCGACGACCGCGGCGCCATGAGCGCGCGAACGTACGCGACACCAAACGGCATCAGGTTGCAGCACGAAGTAACGAGCAGCATCGAACAGCATTACACGGAGACACATCATGGCAAGCGTAACCTTGCGCAACATCAGAAAGGCCTACGACGACAACGAAGTGATGCGCGACATCAATCTCGACATCGCCGATGGCGAGTTCGTCGTGTTCGTCGGGCCGAGCGGTTGCGGCAAATCGACCCTGATGCGGATGATCGCGGGCCTCGAGGACATCACGGGCGGCGATCTGAACATCGACGCCGTGCGCATGAACGACGTGCCGCCGGCCAAGCGCGGCATCGCGATGGTGTTCCAGTCGTACGCGCTGTATCCGCACATGACGCTGTACGACAACATGGCGTTCGGCCTGAAGCTCGCCGGCGCGAAGAAGCCGGAGATCGACGCGGCCGTACGCAACGCGGCGAAGATTCTGCATATCGACCATCTGCTCGATCGCAAGCCCAAGCAGTTGTCGGGCGGACAGCGGCAGCGCGTCGCGATCGGCCGCGCGATCACGCGCAAGCCGAAGGTGTTCCTGTTCGACGAGCCGCTATCGAATCTCGACGCCGCGTTGCGCGTGAAGATGCGCCTCGAGTTCGCGCGCCTGCACGACGAGCTGAAGACGACGATGATCTACGTGACGCACGACCAAGTGGAGGCGATGACTTTGGCCGACAAGATCGTGGTGCTGTCGGCGGGCAATCTGGAGCAGGTCGGCAGCCCGACGATGCTGTATCACGCGCCGGCGAACCGTTTCGTCGCAGGTTTCATCGGTTCACCGAAGATGAACTTCATGGAAGGCGTCGTGCAGTCGGTGTCGCGCGACGGCGTTTCGGTGCGTTACGAGAGCGGCGAGACGCAGCGCGTGTCGGTCGAGCCCGGCGCGGCGAAGCAGGGCGACAAGGTGACGGTCGGCATCCGCCCCGAGCACCTGCACGTCAGCACGACCGAGGACGGTATCGAGGCGCGTACGATGACGGTCGAATCGCTCGGGGATGCGGCGTATCTGTACGCGGAGTCGAGCGTCGCGCCGGACGGTTTGATCGCACGGATTCCGCCGCTCGAGAGGCATGTGAAGGGTAATACGCAGAAGCTTGGCGCGACGCCGGAGCATTGCCATCTGTTCGATAGCGACGGGAAGGCGTTCCAGCGCAAGATTGTTGAGGTATTGGCGGCTTGAGGATGAAGCGGGAAGCGGCGTGTGGGCGCCGCTTTCCTGCATAGGCGAGGTTTTTCGTGCGTTGTGACCATGAGCCGCGCCTCGCCGTGTTCCGTGCTGTACTACGGTCTCCTGTTTTGTCACGTTGAAATACTTGATGTTGTGTCGCCGCGCAGTTTGACTATCGGTCAATGATAGCAGCTGCCACGGCCCGGTATTGGCCGCCGAACAGCGCCTTCTCTTTCTCTCCGAATCATCCATCGCCCATAGACCGACCGTGAATCCTCCGGTCAACTTGGGATCCCGAAAGGAATGGAGAGGACTTCTGCATGTCACAGGTGAATGAATCGGACGGCGTGCGCGTCGTACTGAGCGCTCCGCAGCTCGCGGCCGTGCTGGCCCGTCAGTCGATTAGTATGACTGAGACGCTTTCGAACCGGTTGTGGGGCGGTTTGCAGGTTGTCGGCGGGGTATTGGAAATGGTTGGAGCGGGCGCTTTATGCGTTCTGCCCGAACCGACTATGGCAAGCAAGGCCGGGTGCATCGTGTTCGGCGTGCATGGCTCGGATACCGCCGCTGCAGGTCTGCGACAGGTTTGGACCGGGCGGGATACCGCCACGCTCACCCAACGCGGTACGGCGAAGCTGGCGGAAACAATGAAGGCCAGCCCCGACATGGCCAACAATATCGGGCTGTCACTCGATATCGCCGTGTCGGCGGGCGTGGCGGGATCGATCAAGGCAGTACGAGCGTCGGAGATCACACTGGGCCGGATCAGGCTGCAGATGCATGAAGCGAAGGCAGGCAGCGGACTTGGCGGACATACGCTTCTGAAGCATGTGGGACGCACTGAGGCACAATTGTCGGAGAGATTGTTGAAGGAACCGTGGCGGGACCGGGTCTCCTCATTCACGAATATTGCTGCGGCGGAATGGGCCATATCGGACACGATGCGGGCCAACGCCATTGCGATCAGATCGTGGGCTGCTTCCCCGTCAAGAGATTTGGCTTTAAAAAGGGATGTCGGGAAAAATGTTGGCTATACCTTGTTCAAAGAATCAGGAAAATTGATAAATTCTAGTAAGGTCACCGTTGTTCTTCGGCATAAGACGTACAATGGAATGCCATACTTTATTCTCACCGCTTATCTGGATGTCTAATTGGGGGTAAAAATGAGTTTAATTTCGGACATTCTTGCGGCGAGAGGTCCAACGATGGTTAGAGTTTCCAGTGTTCTGGACTATTCAAATGACCTGTCCTTGGTACTCTCCAAATTCGGCCTGACTCAAGATGAGGCGATGCTAGTGACCCTGGATAGAGCGGGGGCAATTGCCATTCTGACGAACCTGCTTTGGAAAGAACAGGCTTATGATTGTGAACGCATGGACAGGAGTAAAGCGGAAGAGCTGGCCGAAGAGATAATTGCGGAAAATGAGTCAAAAGACAGCAAATACTTTTCAAACAAGGAATCGCCATCATCGGATTCATGGAACGGCTTTACAGAATCAACATTCGACTCGGGTGTCGTTATAAGTGGTGGAGATGGTCAATATTTCTGTATCTGGTTTGAAGATGAAGATTGATTTGACGTGTGTGTAAGCAATCGTTCAGTAGGTTAAAAAACGGAAGGCCCGCCTTGTCTGCGGGCCCCTCTCCATGCCATTCATGCGCGTCACCTAAACGCAGCACAATCACGCCTCCAACGCCGCCCGCGCACACAACTCATCGGTAACGAGCCCCGACAACCACCCACCCTTGAGCACCGCGATCAAAGCCTCACGCTTGCGCTGCCCGCCCGCAAACCCGATGGTCGGCCGGCGCGGCGGCGCGTCGAGCGCGATGCTCGTCACGCGCCGGCCGGTCGGCGATTCGACGTGCGCGCCGGCCGCATCGATCGGCAGGCCCAGCATTTCGGCGACCGCGCCGTTGTGCATCAACTCCTTCACCTCGCCTTCCGTGATGAAGCCGTCCTCGTGCAACGGACAGGTCATGCCGATGTTGCCGATGCCGACGAACGCGACGTCGGCCTGCGCGGACAGCGACTCGACGATCCGATAAAGACGGTGATTGCACCACTGCGCGCGCTCGGCCTCGCTGTCAGCGAGCAGCGGCGCGGGCAGCAGAAAATGCTTGCCACCAGTCTTTTCGGAAATGTGCAGCGCGACGTCGTAGCGGTTCGAGGAGCCGTCCTGCGCGATCGCCCCGACCATCGATACCAACCGGTGCTGCGGACGGTCCAGCTGCGCGATCTGATCGACCGCGGCTTTCAGCGTGCGCCCGCTGCTGACCGCGACCACCATCGGCTTTTCCGCGGTCAGATAACGCTCCATCACCTGTGCGCCGGCCACCGCGAGCTTGCGGTCGAGTTCCTCGGGTGTATCGCCATCGATCGGCACGACCTCGCACATGCTGAGGCCGTAGCGCTTCGACAACTGATCGGCGAGCGACAGACAATCGGCGAGCTTGTGGTCGACCCGCACGCGGATCAGGTTCTTTTCGACCGCGAATGCGACGAGCCGCTGCGCGACCGGCCGCGACACCTGCAGCTTCTCGGCGATTTCGTTCTGGGTATTGCCCGCGACGTAGTAAAGCCACGCGGCGCGCGTGGCGAGATCGAGTTTTTCTGTGGACCTGGGCACGATGAGATTTCGCTTGGAGTGTGCCGATGATAGCGGCCGGCGGCGCGTCTGTCGCGCAGGCCGGCCGCGGATGACGCTCAGGCGAGCGGGGCGCGGGCGGGATCGAACAGCGGCCGTACGTGGCGATACAGCGCGCGATACGCTTCGAGGCGCGTGCGCAATTCCGCGTGGCGGCGCGGATTCGGCGTGAACTCCTTTTCGACGGGCGGCTTGGTCAGCACGGTGGCTGGCTCGCCACCTGCGGCGAGCCAGCCGAGACGCGCCGCGCCGAGCGCCGCGCCGGTTTCGCCGCCGCCATGCTTGACGGTGACGGTGTCGAGCGCATCGGCGAGCAACTGGGCCCAGTAATCGCTGCGTGCGCCGCCGCCGAGCAGCGACAGCACCTTCGCTTCGGTGCCGGCCGCGCGCAGCGCGTCGAGGCCGTCGGTCAGCGCGAGCGTCACGCCTTCGAGCACCGCATAGCCGAGCAGCGCGCGGTCGGTAGCGTGAGTCATGCCGAAGAATACGCCTTGCGCGTAGGGGTCGTTGTGCGGCGTGCGCTCGCCCGACAGATACGGCAAGAAGAGCGGCGCGGTGGTCAACGCCTCGGCGGGCAGCGCCTCGATTTCGGCGAGCAGCGTCGGCTCGTCGGTCGACGTGAGCTTGCAGACCCAGCGCAAACAGCTCGCTGCCGACAGCACCACGCTCATCTGATGCCAGCGGTCCGGGATCGCATGACAGAACGCGTGCACGGCGGAGGCCGGGTTCGGCCGGAAGCTGTCGCCGACCACGCACAGCACGCCCGATGTACCCAGCGACACGAAGCCGTCGCCCGGTTGCGTCGCGCCGATGCCGATCGCGCTGGTCGCATTGTCGCCGCCGCCGGCCGCGACGATCACGTCGTCGCGCAGGCCGAATTCGCGCGCGAGTTCCGGCAGCAGCGTGCCGGCCGGCGCGCTGCCTTCACGAAGCGCAGGCATCTGCGCGCGCGTCATGTTGCAGGCAGCGAGCAGCGAATCCGACCAATCGCGTTTCGCGACGTCGAGCCACAATGTGCCGGCCGCGTCCGACGGATCGGACACCTTGCCGCCCGTCAGTTGCAGGCGCAGATAGTCTTTCGGCAGCAGCACGCAGGCAGTCCTGGCGAAAATCTCCGGTTCGTGACGCGCGACCCACAGCAGCTTCGGCGCGGTGAAACCGGGCATCGCCAGATTGCCGGCGACGCTGTGCAGATCCGGCGCGCGTTCGGTCAGCTCCGCGCATTCCTTGTCGCTGCGCATGTCGTTCCACAGGATCGCGGGCCGCAGCACACGATTCTCCGCATCGAGCAGCACCGCGCCGTGCATCTGCCCCGACAGGCCGATGCCGCGAATCTGCGCGAACTCGTCGGGATGACGCTCGCGCAACGCGGCGAGCGCGCTGCGCGTGCCCGCCCACCAGTCTTCGGGATTCTGCTCGGCCCAGCGCTGGTGTGGACGCGAAACGGTGAACGGCGAGCCTGCGGTGCCGATCACGCGGCCATCGGAGGCGAGCAGCAGAACTTTCACTTCGGACGTGCCGAGGTCGATGCCTAGGTACATGGGAGCGAAACCTTCGTCGTTGGAGATGCGCTACTTTATCCGCACATCGCGCGCGCTGTCATGCGCATTAAGCCTGGCTCGTCAAGCCGCGCCGCGTTTCGCGAGCCAAGCGTCGACACGCGCGAGCGCGCCGGCGAGCGCCGCTTCGAGCTCGGGCGTCTGCGCCATGCCGCCCCACAGCAGCCGGTCGGCCGCGAATGCGCGCAGCGGATCGGGCGCCGAGAAAAAGCCGCGGGCGACGCGCTCGTCCATCACGCCGTCCTGATACGCGTAAGGCAGCTTGCCCGTGTGCCAGCGCTCCAGAAAGCGGAAGAACAACGCGGGCAGCATCGCGGTCGCCGCCGGCGTGACGCCGCGCTCGAAGCATTCGGCGAGTGTCGGCGCGATGAAGCCGGGCAGCTTCGAGAAGCCATCGGCGGCAACGCGCTGGTTCGTGTCGAGAATATGCGGATTGCTGAAGCGCTCGAGCACGACGTCGCGATAGCGTTCGAGATCGAGCGGGCTCGGTGTCAGACACGGGATCACGTCCTCGGTCACGTAGTCGTATGCGAACTGGCGGATGTCGGCGTCGAGCGTGCCTTCGTGGATGTAGTTCAGGCCGACCAGCGTGCCCGCCCACGCGATGCAGCTATGCGTCGCGTTGAGGATGCGGATCTTCGCTTCTTCGTACGGCAGCACCGAATCGACGAGTTCCGCGCCGACCTTCTCCCAGGCCGGCCGTCCCGCGATGAAGCGGTCTTCGATCACCCACTGGATGAACGCTTCGCCCATCACCGGGCTCGCGTCGTCGACGCCGGTCGCGGCCTTCACGCGCTCGCGCACGTCGGGCGTCGGACGCGGCGTGATGCGATCGACCATCGAGCACGGGCACGAGGTGTTGTCGTCGAACCATTGCGCCAGTTCGTTCGCGCCGCGTCGTTCGAGAAACTCGCTCATGCCCGCATGAAAGCGCTCGCCGTTGCTGCGCAGGTTGTCGCAGGTCTGCAGCGTGACCGGTCCCGCGCCGCGCTTCACGCGCGCGTCGAGAATCTCCGCGAGCGCGCCGTAGATCGTCGTGTGACCGCCGGCGAGGTCGGCGGCGAGATCCGGATTCGCGGTGTCGAGCCGGTCGTGTTCATCGAGGTAATAGCCGCCTTCGGTCACGGTGAACGCGATGATCTTGCAGGCCGGATCGGCACCCGCTTCGATCAACCCGTCGAGGCTTTCGCTCCACGGCAGCACGCGCTCGATCGAGCGGATCGTCTCGTAGGCGCGCTGGCCTTGCGGCGTGACCGTTTCGAGCGTGTAGACGCCGTTCTGCGCAGCGAGCGCTTCGAGCACCGGGTTCATGTCGCCGCGAATATTGCCGACGGTCAGCGACCAGTGCGGCTCGCTGGCCGCGCTCGCTTCGTTCAGCCGATGCAGATACCACGCCTGATGCGCGCGATGAAACGAACCCGCGCCGATGTGCAGGATCACGTGTGCGGCCGCGCCGCTGCCTTGCCCGCTGTTCATGTCGTGTCTCCGATGTCGGCCAGAGTCAGCGCTTCAGCGCTTGCTCTGGTCCCATGCAACGTAGTTGCAAACGTCCACCGCGCTCTTGGCGCGCGTTTTGTGCGTGCAGAGCATTTGCTCTGTATGTGAGCGAATGATCGTACCCGGCGAAACGAAAGTCAAGGCAACGGGGCGGGGTTTTGATGGCGCAGCGCGGCATGCTGGATGCGCGGGCTGCGGCGAGCAGTGTTCGAGGCCGGAACCCGCGCTGCGTTACTCATATTGCATTGCATCAAATTTGACCTCGCGCGCGTCCGGACTAACCCCAGTGCAAAAAAGTATCGGTCCGCGGTTTCTTTTTAAGTGGTCGCCAACGCGTTTGGCGGTTACTTTTCGCTTTACAAGATCAAGATCAAGATCAAGATCGGCGGCGCCTCACCGTGCCGCTCCATGGAGGCAGACAGTGCAACCTGATCTCGAAATCGTGGCCGTACGCCACGATGAGTCGTTCAAAGTGTGGTCGCATGGCTATCCGTATCGCACGGTGCGCTGGCACTTTCATCCGGAGTACGAGATTCATCTGATCGTCGCGACGACGGGCAAGATGTTCGTCGGCGATCACATCGGCAGCTTCGCGCCCGGCAATCTCGTGCTGATGGGGCCGAACCTGCCGCACAACTGGGTCAGCGACGTGCCCGAAGGCGAGAGCGTCGCGCAGCGCAATCTGGTCGTGCAGTTCGGCCAGGAGTTCGTGTCGAACTGTCTTGAGAGTTTTCCGGAGTGGCGTCAGGTCGAGGCGATGCTTGCCGATGCGCGTCGCGGCCTGTCGTTCGGTCACGAGACCTCGGCGCAAATCAAGCCGCTCTTTCTCGAACTGCTCGGGGCGCGCGGACTGCGCCGGCTCGTGCTGTTCATGTCGATGCTCGAGATCCTGATGAACGCGCCGGATCGCGACACGCTCGCGAGTCCCGCATACCAGGCCGATCCGACCAGTTTCGCGGCAACCCGCATCAACCATGTGCTCGCGTATATCGGCAAAAACCTCTCGAACGAATTGCGCGAGTCGGAGCTTGCGCAACTCGCCGGCCAGAGCGTCAGCGCGTTTTCGCGTTATTTCCGCCGCCATACCGGGCTGCCTTTCGTGCAGTACGTGAATCGCATGCGCATCAATCTCGCGTGCCAGTTGCTGACCGACGGCGAACTGAGCGTGACCGACATCTGCTTCAAGGCGGGCTTCAACAACCTGTCGAATTTCAACCGGCAGTTTCTGGCCATGAAGGGCATGGCGCCATCGACGTTCCGCCGTTATCAGCAACTGAACGATGCGAGCCGCGACGCTTCCGAGCAAGCGGCCGCGCATGGCAGGGGCATCGACAACGCGCCGGCGATCGTGCTCGCGCCGGGCTTGCCGCGTAGCGGCGTCGCATATCCGGTCACATAGTGCCCGCCCGGTAGTCCGCTGTTTTAGTCAACTCGCGTTTCAACACGCATCGATCGCGCTGTGCGCACACAGCGCGAGGGGGCGTGCTCACTTCAAAAAATGGAGACAACCATGAAGCCGTCTACTCTTTCGCTCAATTCTTCGACGATGTTCGCGCGCCGCATCTCCGCGCTCGCGTTCGGTTTGTCGCTCGTCGCCGTATCGGCTGCGCAGGCCGCGCCGCTGAAAATCGGCATGACGTTTCAGGAACTCAACAACCCGTACTTCGTGACGATGCAAAAAGCGCTGAACGACGCGGCCGCATCGACCGGCGCGACCGTCGTCGTCACCGACGCGCATCACGACGTCAGCAAGCAGGTCAGCGACGTCGAAGACATGCTGCAAAAGAAGATCGACATCCTGCTCGTCAATCCGACCGACTCGACCGGCATCCAGTCGGCGGTTACGTCGGCGAAGAAGGCGGGCGTCGTCGTGGTCGCGGTCGATGCGAACGCGAACGGCCCGGTCGATTCGTTCGTCGGCTCGAAGAACTACGACGCGGGCGTGATGGCTTGCGACTACCTCGCGAAGTCGATCGGCGGCAGCGGCGAAGTGGCGATTCTCGACGGCATTCCGGTCGTGCCGATTCTCGAACGCGTGCGCGGCTGCAAGGCGGCGCTCGCGAAGTCGCCGGGCGTGAAGCTCGTCGATACGCAGAACGGCAAGCAGGAACGCGCGACCGCGCTGTCCGTTACCGAGAACATGATCCAGGCGCATCCGAATCTGAAGGGCGTGTTCAGCGTCAACGACGGCGGTTCGATGGGTGCGCTGTCGGCGATCGAATCGTCGGGCAAGGACATCAAGCTGACGAGCGTCGATGGTGCGCCTGAGGCGATCGCCGCGATTCAGAAGCCGGATTCGAAATTCGTCGAGACGTCGGCGCAGTTCCCGGCCGACCAGGTGCGCATCGCGCTCGGCATCGCGCTCGCGAAGAAGTGGGGCGCCAATGTGCCGAAAGCAATTCCGGTCGACGTGAAAATGATCGACAGGAGCAACGCGAAGGGCTTCAGCTGGTAACGCAAGCGCAGGCCGCCGCGCGTGGCGATCATGCGCGGCGGTGCGCAGCAAAGGAACTCGCGATGGATACGCTTCTGAAGCTCGACAACATCAGCAAGAGCTTTCCCGGTGTGAAGGCGCTGCAAGGCATTCACCTGGAGATCGCGCGTGGCGAGATTCACGCGCTGCTCGGCGAGAACGGCGCGGGCAAATCGACGCTGATGAAAATTCTGTGCGGCATCTATCAGCCGGACGAAGGCACGATCACGCTCGACGGCGAGCCACGCCACTTCGCGAACTACCACGACGCGGTGGCCGCGGGCGTCGGTATCGTGTTTCAGGAGTTCAGCCTGATTCCGTATCTGAACGCGGTGGAGAACATATTTCTCGGGCGTGAAATGCGCAATCGCTTCGGCCTGCTCGAACGCGCCAGAATGCGCCGCGCGGCGGCCGCGATTTTTCAGCGGCTCGGCGTTGCGATCGATCTGTCCGTGCCGATCGGGGAACTCTCCGTTGCGCAGCAGCAGTTCGTCGAAATCGGCAAGGCGTTGTCGCTCGATGCGCGCGTGCTGATTCTCGACGAACCGACTGCGACGCTGACGCCGGCCGAAGCCGCGCATCTGTTCACGATCATGCGCGAACTGAAGCAGCAGGGCGTCGCGATGATCTTTATCTCGCACCATCTCGAAGAGATCTTCGAGGTGTGCGACCGCATCACGGTGCTGCGCGACGGCCAGTACGTCGGCATGACCGAGGTCGCGCAGTCCGACGTGAGCCGGCTCGTGCAGATGATGGTGGGACGCCGCATCGAAAGCAGCTTTCCGCCGAAGCCGTCGCCGCGCGCCGATGCGAAGGTCGTGCTCGAGGTCGTGCGCTTGCAGTTGTTCAAAGACAGCCCCGAGTTGAGCTTCACGCTGCGCGAAGGCGAGATTCTCGGCTTCGCGGGACTCGTCGGTTCGGGTCGCACCGAGACCGCGCTCGCGGTGATCGGCGCGGAGCGCGCGTACGTGAAGGAGATTCGCGTGAACGGCACCGCCGCGAAGCTCGCCGATCCGGCCGATGCGCTGCGCGCGGGCGTCGGCATTCTTCCCGAGAGCCGCAAGACCGAAGGGCTCATTACCGACTTCTCGATCAAGCAGAACATCTCGATCAACAACCTCGGCAAGTACCGCTCGCTGCGTTTCTTCATCGACCAGCGCAGCGAGGCGCGCGCGACCGCCGACATCATGAAGCGCGTGGGCGTGAAGGCGCCGACGATGCACACCGAAGTCGCGACGCTGTCGGGCGGCAATCAGCAGAAGGTCGTGATCGCGCGCTGGCTCAATCACCACACCAACATCCTGATCTTCGACGAACCGACTCGCGGCATCGACGTCGGCGCGAAGGCCGAAATCTATCTGCTGATGCGCGAACTGACCGCGCGCGGCTACTCGATCATCATGATCTCGTCCGAGTTGCCGGAGATCGTCGGCATGTGCGACCGCGTCGCCGTGTTCCGGCAGGGCCGCATCGAAGCGCTGCTCGAAGGCGACGCGATCGAATCGAACGCCGTGATGACCTATGCGACCGCCGGTTCGTTTGGAGCTTCTCATGAACATGCCTAATCCTTCCTCTTCACCGAAAACATCGAGCGTCAGCAGCGACACGCCGGGCGCGCCGGTGCGCTTCACCTGGACCGCGCTGAAACGCTCGACGCTGTTCTATCCGTTCATCGGCCTCTTGGTCGTCTGCATCGTGATGGTGTTCGCGAGCGATAGCTTTCTGTCGGCCGCAAACATCGAGAACGTGCTGCGCCAGGTGTCGATCAACGCGATCATCGCGGTCGGCATGACCTGCGTGATCCTGACGGGCGGCATCGATCTGTCGGTCGGCTCGGTGATGGCGCTCGCGGGCACGCTGTCGGCCGGGCTGATGGTCGCGGGCATGAACGGGGTAGCCGCGCTCGCGATCGGCCTCGCGGTCGGTCTCGGCTTCGGCGCGGCCAACGGCTTTTTCGTCGCGTTCGCCGGCATGCCGCCGATCATCGTCACGCTCGCGACGATGGGTATCGCGCGCGGCCTCGCGCTGATCTACACCGGCGGCTACCCGATCGACGGTCTGCCCGAATGGGTCAGCTTCTTCGGCAGCGGCAAGATACTCGGCATCCAGGCGCCGGTCGTAATCATGGCGGTGATCTATGTGATCGCATGGGTGCTGCTCGAACGGATGCCGTTCGGCCGCTACGTGTATGCGATCGGCGGCAACGAGCAGGCGACGCGCTTGTCCGGCGTGCGTGTCGCGCGCGTGAAGCTGATCGTCTACACGATCGCCGGCTTGACGTCCGCGTTCGCCGCGATCGTGCTGACCGCGCGTCTGATGAGCGGCCAGCCGAACGCCGGCGTCGGCTTCGAACTCGACGCAATCGCCGCCGTCGTGATGGGCGGCACGTCGATCTCCGGTGGACGCGGCTCGATCATCGGCACGCTGATCGGCGCGCTGTTACTCGGTGTGCTGAATAACGGCCTGAACATGGTCGGCGTCAATCCATACGTGCAGAACGTGATCAAGGGCGGAATCATTCTGCTCGCGATCTATATCAGCCGGGACCGCAGAAAGTAGCGCTCACTTCCCCCCATCTTTTTTGCAGGACCATGCAATGACGACTCCATCCGACCAGCAGAACATGACCGCCATCGTCTGTCATGCACCGAAAGACTATCGCGTCGAGCAGGTGCAGAAGCCACGCGCCCGCGCGCACGAGCTGGTGATCCGCATCGCCGCGTGCGGCATCTGCGCGAGCGACTGCAAATGCCATTCGGGCGCGAAGATGTTCTGGGGCGGCCCGAGCCCGTGGGTCAAGGCGCCGGTGATTCCGGGCCACGAGTTCTTTGGCTATGTCGAGGAACTGGGCGAGGGCGCGGCCGAGCATTTCGGCGTGCAAAAAGGCGAGCGCGTGATCGCCGAGCAGATCGTCCCGTGCGGCAAGTGCCGCTACTGCAAATCAGGCCAGTACTGGATGTGCGAAGTGCACAACATCTTCGGCTTTCAGCGCGAGGTCGCGGACGGCGGCATGGCGGAGTACATGCGGATTCCGCCGACCGCGATCGTCCACAAGATTCCCGACGGCATCTCGCTCGAGGATGCCGCGATCATCGAGCCGCTCGCGTGCGCGATTCACACGGTCAATCGCGGCGATCTGCAACTCGACGACGTCGTCGTGATCGCGGGCGCGGGGCCGCTCGGTCTGATGATGACGCAGGTCGCGCATCTGAAGACGCCGAAGAAGCTCGTCGTGATCGATCTCGTCGAAGAACGCCTGGCACTTGCTCGCGAATACGGCGCGGACGTGACGATCAATCCTCAGAAGGACGATGCGCTCGCGATCATTCGTTCACTGACCGACGGCTACGGCTGCGACGTCTATATTGAAACGACGGGCGCGCCGATCGGCGTGAACCAGGGGATGGACCTGATCCGCAAGCTCGGGCGCTTCGTCGAATTCTCGGTGTTCGGCGCGGATACGACGCTCGACTGGTCGGTGATCGGTGATCGCAAGGAACTCGACGTGCGCGGCGCGCACCTTGGACCTTATTGCTATCCGATCGCGATCGATCTGCTCGCGCGCGGACTTGTCACGTCGAAGGGCATCGTCACGCACGGCTTTTCGTTGGAAGAATGGGACGAAGCGATCAGGATCGCGAATTCACTCGACTCGATCAAGGTGCTGATGAAGCCGCGCGCATGAATCTCGTGTGCGGCGTTTCAACGGAGACTCTATGAACTACGTCATCGGCGTCGATATCGGCACGCAGAGCACGAAGGCGTTGCTGGTCGACGAGTACGGGGCGATCGTCGCGCAGCATGCGTCGAGCTATCAACCCGATACGCCGAAGCCGTTGTGGGCCGAGCAGTGGCCCGCGGTATGGCTGAAGGCCGTGGTCGAATGCGTGGCCGCGTGCGTCGGCGAGGCGAAGGCGGCCGGCATCGCGCCGGGTGCGATCAAGGCGCTGTGCGTGAGCAGCCTGTACGGCGGTTCGGGCATCCCGGTCGATAACGACATGCGGCCGCTTGCGCCGTGCCTGATCTGGATGGACCGGCGCGCGACCGCGCAGGTGGACTGGGTGCGCGAGAACGTCGATCTCGAACGGCTCCATACGATCACCGGTAATGGGGTAGACAGCTACTACGGCTACACGAAGATGCTGTGGCTGCGCGAGAACGAGCCGGACGTGTGGGCGCATACGCGCTACTTCCTGCCGCCGAACGCGTACGTGATCTACATGCTGACCGGCGAGGTCGCCGTCGATCACAGCTCGGCTGGCAATATCGGCGGCGTCTACGATATCGCGCGGCGCGACTGGTCGGACGAAGCGCTCGACATGCTCGGCATTCCCGCGACGATGATGCCGGAGCGGCTCGTCGAATCGTCGGAGGTGGTGGGCGGCTTGTTGTCGCAATGGACCGCGCAGCTTGGGCTCGATGCAGGCACGGCGATCGTCGCGGGCGGCGTCGATGCGGCGATGGCGACGTTCGCGGCCGGTGTCACGCGCGCCGGGCAGCACGTCGCGATGATCGGCACCAGCATGTGCTGGGGCTACATCAATCAGCGTGTCGACGCACGCCACGGTTTGGTCAGCATGCCGCACGTTTTCAACGGGCAGCACGATATCTACGTATTCGGCGGCGCGATTGCCGCGGGCGCGTCGGTCAGCTGGTATCGCGAGCAGTTCTGTCACGCGGAGATCGAGGCCGCGCGCGCGACACCGCATGGCGATCCGCATCGGCTGCTCGAAGAAGCGGCCGCGCAAGTGCCGGCCGGCGCCGACGGCGTGCTGTTCCTGCCGTATCTGATGGGCGAGCGAAGTCCGGTGTGGGATGCGAAGGCGAGCGGCGCGTTCGTCGGGTTGTCGCTGTTTCATACGCGTGCGCATCTGTATCGCGCGGTGCTCGAAGGAGTGTCGTTCGCGCTGAAACACAACATCGAGGCGGGGCGCAAAGGCGCGCAATCGCTCGACGACAAGCTGATCGTCGTGGGCGGCGCCGCGCATTCGGACCTGTGGATGCAGATCATCGCCGATGTCACCGGCTATCCGGTCTACACGATCGAGCAGGACGTGGAAGCGGCGATGGGCGCGGCGTTGCTCGCCGCGCTCGGCGTCGGCCTCGTGTCGCGCGAAGCGGCGCAAGGCGGCTGGGTCACACTGATCGAGCGCGCGCAGCCTGACGCACGGCGCATGGCGTTATACGAGCAGCGCTTCGGCGTCTACGTGGATCTCTATCCGGTTTTGAAGCCGGTCATGCATCGCTTGCAATCATCATGAACGCTACTTTCGATTTTTCCGGACGCTCGATCCTGGTGACGGGCGCCTCCAGCGGCATCGGCCGCGCGACGGTCGAGGCGCTGTGCGCGAGCGGCGCATCGGTCGTCGCGGCCGCGCGCAACGTGAACGAGCTCGCGCGGCTCGCCGAGGAAACCGGCTGCGAGCCGTTGAAGCTCGACGTCAGCGACGAAGCCGCAATCGACGAAGCATTCGCGTCGCTCGAACCGTTCGACGGGCTCGTCAATTGCGCGGGCATCGCGTTGCTCGAACGCGCGGTGGATACCACGGCCGCGAGCTTCGATCGCGTGATGGCGGTGAATGCGCGCGGCGCGGTGCTGGTCGCGAAGCACGTCGCGCGTGGCATGCTCGACGCGGGGCGCGCGGGCAGCATCGTCAACGTTTCGAGTCAGGCGGCGCTCGTCGCGCTCGACGATCACCTGAGCTATTCGGCGTCGAAGGCGGCGCTCGATGCGGTCACGCGCGCGTTGTGCATCGAGCTGGGGCCGCACGGGATTCGCGTGAATAGCGTGAACCCGACGATCACGCTGACGCCGATGGCGGTGCTGGCCTGGAGTGATCCCGTCAAACGCGATCCTGCGTTGCAGGCGATTCCGCTCAGGCGCTTTGCTGAATCCGCCGAGGTCGCGGCGCCGATTCTGTTTTTGTTGAGCGATGCGGCGTCGATGGTTAGCGGGGTGTGTTTGCCGATTGATGGTGGTTATACCGCGCGCTAGGGGGTGTTAGGCCCAGCGGTTGGCCGGTGAAATGAAAATGCGCGGAAGCCCTGCCAGACGGCGGGGCTGTCCGGTGAGCCGAAGTGCAGGCTACTCACTCAGAAGAAGACGTTTAAGTTTGTCGAGAAAAGATTCGACGGTGTGACCCCACAGCGTCGGATCGAACTGCCTGCCGAATTCCTCCTCGAAGGCAGCGCCATGATTTCCAGCGTGATCTCTCTTGAACCGATCTATGTCGGCCACCTTTGCGTTAATCATTTCTGGCGTGCATCCGCTTGCACGAGCCCGCACCAACTCTTCAATTTTGTTTCCCCAGTAGTCGGAATCCTCATTGAAGTAGACACCGATCAATTGATCCAGATCGTCGTATCTCAAGTATCGATGTTCACTCAAAATCATTGAGTGAACCAGACGGTTTGTGGCGGTCCGATGCGAGCAAACGCATGCTACTCGCTCAGAAGAAGACGCTTAATCTTGTCAAGAAAGGCCTCAGTAGTCTGCTCCCACGCCGTCGGATCGCACTGGTAGCCAAATTCCTCCTCGAAGGCCGCGTCAAGATTTCCAGCATGATCGCTCTTGAACCGGTCTATGTCGGCCGCCGTCGCGTTAATCATGTCTGGCGTGCATCCGCTTGCACATGCCCGTACCAACTCTTCAATTGTGTTTCCCCAGTAGTCGAAATCTTCATTGAAGTAGCCAAGGATCAATTGGCCCAGATCATAATATTTCATGCATCAATACCCACCGATCACTTATCGAGCACAGCCGTGAGGATGTAGTACGGCATCCCGTTATACGTCCCGTACTTCAAGACAACCTCCACTTTACTGCTATCTACCAACCTGTCGGTCTTTCTGACCAGTGCGTAACCTACTTTTCTTCCAACGTCCGTTCTCAGCGTCAAAACCCGGTTTGGTGCTTTTGTCCATGTGTGAATCTGCGAGGCGTTTGCGCGTATCGTTTCCGATATCGCCCACTCCGCATCTTCAAGATTTACGAAAGACGAAACTACTTTCCTTTCCGGCTCCAGCCTGAGCCTCTCCCGCAACTGCGCTTCAGTCCGACCGACATGTTTCAAAAGCGTATGTCCACCAATCCGGCTTCCCGCCTTCGCCTCATGCATGTTCAGCCTGATCCGGCCCATCGTGACACGCGCAGCGCGCGCCGCCTTGATCGAGCCAGCAAATCCGAATGGCACGGCGATATCGAGGGACAGGCCGATATTGTTCGCCATGTCGGGGCTCGCTTGCATCGCTTCAGCGAGTTTAGTCGTGCCCCGCTGGGTCAGCGTGGTCGTGTCCTGACCCGTCCAGACCTGCCGCAGGCCAGCCGCCGCTGAGTCGGAGCCATGTACCCCGAACACGACACAGCCGGCTTTGCTCGCCATCGTCGGATCTGGCAAAGCGCACAGCACACCCGCGCCGACCATTTCCAGCACGCCGCCGACGACCTGTAAACCGCCCCAAAGCCGGTTGGAAAGCATTTCCGACTGGCTGATCGACTGACGAGATAGCACGGCCGCGAGTTGCGGAGCACTCAGTACAACCTTCACTCCTTCGGCGTTATCGGCACCGGGCATATCGAAACCCTCTGATGTTTTTTATGGGGTTCCGATGCTGCCATGCTGACCATCTCTCTAGATTCGGAGAACTCCGAACTTTCCTCAGCCCGATGAACGGTGCCTGTTATGCAACAAGCGGGAATAACCGCGGCATTACGCTTGCCGTGATTTACCGGTCATACCCTGTCTGACACGCGCCAACCGTTACAGCATGGTCCGCACATGCCAAAGCTCGGGGAACAGCACGACATCGAGCATCTTGCGCAGATACGGCGCGCCGCTGGTGCCGCCGGTGCCCTGCTTGAAGCCGATGATGCGCTCGACGGTCGTCACGTGGCGGAAGCGCCATTGGCGGAACGCGTCCTCGAGATCGACCAGTTCTTCCGCCATCTCGTACAGCTCCCAATGCTCGGACGGATTGCGATACACCTCGAGCCACGCGGCCTCCACCGACGCATCATGTTCAGTAGGCCTGGTCCAGTCACGTTCGAGCCGCGCGGACGAAATCTTGAAGCCGCGACGCGCCAGCAGCCGCACCACTTCGTCATAGAACGACGGCGCTTCGAGCGATGCCTTCACTTGCGCGTACACGTCGGCGCGATGCGCGTGCGGCTTCAGCATCTGCTCGTTCTTGTTGCCGAGCAGGAACTCGATCTGCCGGTACTGATACGACTGGAAGCCTGACGAAGTGCCGAGGTACGGCCGCATCGCCGTGTATTCAGACGGCGTCATCGTCGCGAGCACGCTCCACGCCTGCACCAGTTGCTCCATGATCCGCGACACGCGCGCGAGCATCTTGAACGCGGGCGGCAGCTCGTCGCGATGCACGGCCGCGAGCGCCGCGCGCAACTCGTACAGCGCGAGCTTCATCCACAGCTCGCTCGTCTGATGCTGGATGATGAACAGCATCTCGTTGTGATCCGGCGACAACGGATGCTGCGCGTCCAGCACCGTGCCGAGCGACAGATAATCGCCGTAGCTCATCGACTCCGAGAAGTCGAACTGCGCGTCGTGCCAGCCGCTATCGGTCGTGCTCGATGCCGGCGCCGAAGCCGTCTGTCCGTGCCCGAACGGACAGCCTTGTGCCGCCGTTTCTTCTGGCAAGCCCGGCGTGTGCATGTGATCGGTCATTCTGTCGTCCTCAGGTAACGGCGCCGCGCTGGGCGAATTCAGGAGCTTTCCAGGCCTCGCGGGTGAGCACGTCGCGCAAGGTTTCGACGGCGTCCCAGACGTCGACGAAACGCGTGTACAGCGGCGTGAAGCCGAAGCGCAGCACATGCGGCTCGCGATAGTCGCCGATCACGCCATGCGCAATCAGCGCCTGCATCACCTCGTAGCCGTGCGGATGCTCGAAGCTCGCATGCGAGCCGCGCTGCGCATGCTCGCGCGGCGTCACGAGCTTCAGTGGAAATTCGCTGCAACGCGTCTCGACCAGTTCGATGAACAGATCGGTCAGCGCGAGCGACTTCTCGCGAACCGCCTGCATGTTGGTTTGCAGGAACACGTCGAGCCCGCATTCGACGAGCGCCATCGACACCATCGGCTGCGTGCCGCACAGGAAGCGGCCTACGCCGTCGTCGGGCTGATACGTCGGATTCATTTCGAACGGCGCGCGATGCCCCCACCAGCCCGACAGCGGCTGCGCGAACTCGTTCTGGTGGTGCTTGGGCACCCACACGAACGCAGGCGAACCGGGGCCGCCGTTCAGATACTTGTAGGTGCAGCCGACCGCGTAGTCGGCGCCGACGCCGTTCAGATCGACCGGCACCGCGCCCGCCGAATGCGCGAGATCCCATAGCGCGAGCGCGCCCCTGTCGTGGATCAGCTTCGTCAGCGCGGCCATGTCGTGCATATAGCCGGTCCGGTAGTTCACGTGCGTGATCATCGCGATCGCGGTGTCCGCGCCGATCGCGTCGGGCAGCTCGGACGGATCGTCGACGAGGCGCAGCTCGTAGCCGCGATCGAGCTGTTCGATCAAACCCTGCGCGATATACAGATCGCTCGGGAAGTTCGAGCGCTCGGACACGATCACGCGACGCTGCGGATCGCGCGCATTCGCGAGCCGCAGCGCGGCCGACAGCAGCTTGAACAGGTTGATCGAGATCGTGTCGGTGATCACGACTTCGTCTTGGGCCGCGCCGATCAACGGCGCGAGCTTGTTGCCGAGCCGGCGCGGCAGCACGAACCAACCGGATTTGTTCCAGCTGCGGATCAGCCCTTCGCCCCATTCCGCGGCGATCACGGTTTGCGCGCGCTGCGCCGCGGCGGCCGGCGGTACGCCGAGCGAGTTGCCGTCGAGATAGATGGTCGTCGGCGATAGCGCGAACTGGTCGCGCAGCGCTGCGAGCGGGTCGGCGCTGTCGAGCGCCACGGCTTCGTCACGATGGTTCATGGTGGTTCGATGGTTGGGTTGTCGGGTTGTTGGCTCGCCGAGTCGCGTGGCTTAGCGAGAGCCGTGCAATGCGCGTAGCACCGCGCGTACCGGGCTCGCGTCGAGCGTGGTCAGCTTCAGCGGCAGCGCGATCAGCTCGTAGTCGCCGGGTTCGACGGCGTCGAGCACGATGCCTTCGAGAATCGCCATCCGGTGCGCGCGAATGCGGTGATGCGCGTCCATCGTCTTCGATTCCTGCGGATCGAGCGATGGCGTATCGATGCCGATCAGCTTCACGCCACGCGCGGCGAGCAGATCGACGGTCTCGGGCGCGACCGCGCAGAACGCGCTATCCCACTCGCGCGTCGGCGCATTCCTGTAAGTGCGCAGTAAGACTCGCGGCGGCAGATCGTCGAGCGAGCCGGTCAGGTGTTGTGGCGTCACAACAGGCGATGCGCCGATACAGTCAATCACTCTGCATAAACCGAGATACGCGTCGAGCGGCACGTCGCCGATCGCGGCGCCGTCGGCGTCGTAGTGCAGCGGCGCATCGGTATGCGCGCCGGTGTGCGGCGACATCGTCAGACGCGCGACATTGACCGGCGAGCCAGCCTCCATGCGCCAGACGCGTTCGATGCCGACCGGCGTGTCGCCCGGCCAGACGGGCGTGGCGGGATCGACGGCGGGGGTAATGTCCCAGAGTGCGCGCATGACGGTTTCGACGGAACGTGACTATCTCTAAATGATAGAGGTCAAGCCGTGAAATGTGATTGCGAAAAAATCTCCTAACCAGCCGTGTCTTGGAACATAATTTGAGCCAAACCGGAAAGGGAGACCGAATATGAACGCGATCTCGCTCGACGCCACCGATTGCCGTATCTTGACGGTGCTTCAGCAGGAAGGACGGATCAGCAATCTCGACCTGGCGGAGCGCATCTCGCTGTCGCCATCAGCCTGTCTGCGACGCCTGCGTCTGCTGGAGGAGCAGGGCGTCATCGAACACTACCGCGCGTGTCTGAACCGCGAAGTTTTGGGGTTCGAGCTGGAAGCGTTCGTGCAGGTGTCCATGCGCAACGACCAGCAGAACTGGCACGAGCGCTTTGCCGAGGCGTTGCGCGACTGGCCCGAAGTGGTCGGCGCGTTCGTCGTGACCGGCGAAACCCACTACCTGCTGCGCGTGCTCGCGCACAACCTCAAACACTATTCGGATTTCGTGCTCAACCGCCTGTACAAGGCGCCGGGCGTGATGGACATCCGCTCGAACATCGTGCTCGAAACGCTGAAGGAAGATTCGGGCGTGCCGGTGTCGCTCGTGAAGAAGAGCAGCGGGCACGGGGCCACGCATAGCGACCGTTGACGATGACGAGGGGGCGCGCCGTTTTTGGCGCGTCCGACCGACAAGCACTACCGGCGCGAGGGGCGCGCCGCGCCGCTCAAAGCGGCTTCAGGCCGTGGAACTGTCCGCTCTGGAACACCAGCGGCAGCATCTCCGCGGCATTTTCGTGCACGCCGCAGCGCTCCACTTCGCCGACGAAAATCACGTGGTCGCCTTCGTCGTAGCGGCTGCGGTTATGACATTCGAACCACGCGAGCGCGCCGTCGAGCACCGGCATGCCGGTGTCGCCCGCCGCGTGCGATACGCCTTTGAAGCGGTCGCCCTTCACGGTCGCGAAGCGCTTGCACAGATCGAGCTGCGTCGAAGACAGCACATTGATCACGTAGTGACTGTTGGCGCGGAACACCGGCATCGACGCCGAGCGCGTCGCGAGACTCCATAGCACGAGCGGCGGAGAGAGCGACACCGAGTTGAACGAGCTGGCCGTGATGCCGATCAACTGGCCGGACGCGGCGCGCGTCGTGATCACGGTGACGCCGGTCGCGAACTGGCTGAGCGCCTGTCTAAACGCGGACTGGTCGAAGTTGGGTGGGCTCGCGCTCTTCATCGGGGCAGGGTCCCCGGCGCGCGCCGTGTGAAAGACGGACTAAAGCGCGAATCGAGGCGCGGAGAACAACGCGGATATGTGCGGCTGGCAGCGGATGTTTCGAAAGTCATGGTGAAAATCATCGATTTCCGCCAATTTTAACTGTAATCGCCGCGCGCGCCGCACGACATTGCGTACGGTGCGCAATCCGGCGTTCGCTCGTTCACAGTCGAGCACGAACCGGCCGCCGTGTTTCGTGCGGACACGCCGATCGTCATGCTTCCTCTCGCCGCATTTTTCGCTTCGCTTCGCAGAGCACGCGTTCGCCTGGGCGCGGCGCTTGCTGTTGTGCTGCATGGTTATTCACCCGTCGCGCGACGCCCTTTTCTATACTCGATATCTGCACTGCGGGATTCGCGTGGAATGGCGCGACTCATTGCAAACGGCGCCGCGCGACGGTGCATCAGTTGTGCCTTTTAGTCCGCGTTTTCGGCCATATATTCGGATGCGGTGGCAGACTCGGCGGCGCTACGCAGGCCGACTGCCGATCATTGTGTGGATCTGATCCTGGGGTGAAGCTTATGAACGAGACGGCAACGCTCGGCGGTGGATGTTTCTGGTGCCTCGAAGCGGTGTATCTGGACGTCGAGGGCGTCAACGCGGTGGAGTCGGGTTACGCGGGCGGTCACGCGCGCCGTCCGAGCTACGAGCAGGTCTGCGACGGCGATACCGGTCACGCGGAAGTGGTCAGGGTCGACTTCGATCCGGCGAAGATCAGCTATCGCGAGATTCTCGACATCTTCTTCGCAATCCACGATCCGACCCAGGTGAACCGGCAGGGTAACGACGTCGGCACGCAATACCGTTCGGTGATCTTCACGCATTCCGATGCGCAACGCGAAACCGCGCTGCAGGCGATTCGCGAGATCGGCGAACAGGGCATCTACGACGGCAAGATCGTGACCGAGGTGCTGCCGCTCGACGACAACTACTGGCCCGCCGAGGCTTACCATCAGAACTATTTCGCGCAGCATCCGAATCAGGGCTACTGCTCGTTCGTGGTCGCGCCGAAGGTCGCGAAGTTCCGCCAGAAGTTCGCGCATCGGATCAAGGCGCGCTAACGGCGCAGCGCGAGGATCGGAGTCGGCAGCGGGCGGACACGCAAGAACGCCCGCTGCTGTTCGTCACTGCGGTTCCTGTGCTTGCGACCGCGCGTCATCAACGCCGGCGCCATCATTCCCGCGTCCCTGGGTGACACGCACGCAGGCTTCGACAATCTCTTCGGCCAGCTTCACGCAGCTGAGCGGCGCCGATCCCTCCGCCTTGTTGTTGACCGCGATCACAACCGGCTGACCGGCCAGCGCGTAGCGCGCGGCCAGCTCGGCAAGCGACGCGCGCGTCGCCGGATCTTCGTCGACGAGCCGGTTGAACGGCTCGTACTTCGCCTTCGCCTGTTCGTATTTGAAGCCGCCGTGCAGGCTCCAGCGCACGATCAACGGACCGGCCGGCTCGCCGTCGAGCAGCGCGAGCGCCGCGGCCTGACGCAGCGGATCGGGCATCCGCGCATGAATGCCAACGCAGTAGCGCACGCCGGCCGTCTTCAGCATCCGGATGAAGCGTGGCGTGAGCAGACTCGCGTCGCGAATCTCGACCGCGTAGCAACTGCCGTCGGGCAGCCTCGGCAGCGCGCCGAAAAACTCTCCCAGACGCTCGATGAACACCGCCGGCTGCGCGAGCATCTGATCCGGCAGCGGCGAGAACTGGAACACCAGCGCGCCGGCCTTGGCACCGAGGCCTTCGACACAAGGCGCGACGAAGTCGTCGATCGCCATCTGCGCGTTCAGAAAGCACGGGTTCAGCGACACCGGCTCGCCGCGCTCGGCGCGCACGGTGGCGTCGGTGATCGTCATCGGCGCCTTGACGATGAAGCGGAAGTGCTCGGGCACCTGCTGCGCGTAGCGCAGGTATTCGGTGACCGTCAGCGCCTGGTAGAACGAGCGGTCGATGCTGACCGTCTTCAGCAGCGGATGCGCGCCGTACGCGCTCAAGCCCTCGCGCGACAGTTTGCTGTTGCTGTAGTCGTCGCCGTAGACGATGCCGCTCCAGCCCGGGAACGACCATGTGGACGTGCCGAGGTGGATCTGTGGCGGCAATTGCGCCGCGAGCGCGAGCAGTTCGGGCGAGGGCGGCGCGGCGAGCACGTCGCGGCCGCGGCGTCTCTTCGGGGCGTCGGTGCGGGCGGGTGCGGAGTCTGGTTTAGCAGCGGGGCTGTCGGGCGGGGCGTCGTCTTCGAACAGCGACGCGGCAGCGTTGGCCTTTGCGGGCTTCGGCGCGCGCTTGCGCTCTGGCTGCGCGGCAGCGCTTGCGATGGAGTCGGCCTCGTTCGTGGACACGGCCGGCGCTTCTACAGCAGCCTCCACCGGCATCCCGAACAGATCGAACTGCTGCGTGGCGTCGTGCGCCGCATCGTCCGCGCTGTCGTCCTTGCCGTTCAACGGCTCTTCAACGTCACTCGTCCTGCTCTGGTCCATCAATGTCGGGCCTGCTGTTGATCAGAAATGCGCCGCGGCGCGCGCTTCATGCACGCCGCCGCGGCGTAACCGGTCACAGCACGGTCACAGCGGTTTTTCGTACATGTAGCGGCGCGACCACGGCAGGGTTTTCGCGCTGCGGCCGGCTTTGCGGCACACCACCTGGAAGATCGACACGTCGTCGTTTTCGAACGCATACGCGCAGCCGGCCAGATACACGCGCCAGATGCGGAATTTTTCGTCGTCGACGAGCTTGCGCGCCTGGTCCGCGTGGGCTTCGAAATTTTCTGCCCAGATGTCGAGCGTGTGCGCATAGTGACGGCGCAGGCTTTCGACGTCAATCGGCTCGAGTCCGCCGCGCTGCATCGCTTCCAGCGCGAGGCTGATATGCGGCAGCTCGCCGTCCGGGAAGACGTAGCGGTCGATGAACTCGCCGCCGCCGAGCGCGGTTTCGCCGCTATCGGCGTCGCTCGACGTGATGCCGTGGTTCATCGCGATGCCGTCGTCGGCGAGCAGATCGTGCATCTTCTGGAAATAGCCGGGCAGGTTCTTGCGGCCGACGTGCTCGAACATGCCGACGCTCGTGATGCGGTCGAACTGCCCCGGGATGTCGCGATAGTCCTGCAGGCGGATTTCGATCTGGTTCTCGAGGCCCGCTGCTTTGACGCGCGCGGTGGCGAGATCGAACTGGTTCTGTGACAGCGTGACGCCGACGCACCTGGCGCCGAACTTCTGCGCGGCGCGCAGCACGAGCGCACCCCAGCCGCAGCCGATGTCGAGCAGACGCTGGCCGGGCTGCAGCTGGATTTTGGTCAGAATGTGATCTATTTTCTTCAGCTGCGCCGTTGCGAGGTCTTCGGTGCCGGTCTCGAAGTACGCGCACGAGTAGACCATGTTTTCGTCGAGCCACAGCTTGTAGAACTCGTTCGACACGTCGTAGTGATACTGAATGGCTTTCTTATCCGACGTCTTCGAATGATTGAAGTAGCGCCGCACGCGCGCGAGCTTGCCGGCGCTCGTCACGGTACTGCGTGCGAGCTGATAGCCGATATTGATGATGTCCGACAGCTTGCCCTCGATGTCGATTTTGCCTTTGACATAGGCTTCGCCAAGATTGTCGAGGCTCGGTTCGAGCAGATAGGGCAGCGCGGTTGCGCTCTTCACGTGTAGCGTGACCTGGGGCGCGGCGAACTGCCCGAAGTCGTGTTGCTGACCGTCCCACAGCACGAGGCGTGCGGGCAGGTTAGCTGAGGTTTTGACATCTTCAACCCACTGCGCCAGCTTTTTCTCCCAGAACATGTGATCTCTCCGTGTTCGTTGATTTAAAGCAAAGCTATGTGGATCGCGATAGGGCGCGGCGCATTCCGCGGGCCGCGCAACGCAATCCCGCCGACGCGCGCCGCTACGATGGCGGCACGGCCGGCGTCATTCGTCCCATCATCGTCCGGTCAGGGTTGCAGGCGTGCGATCAGCCAGTTGGCGCCTTCTTCCGCGCGCGTATAAAGCAGACGATCGTGCAGCCGCGATGGCCGCCCCTGCCAGAATTCGATCGCGTCGGGCACCAGACGGTAGCCACCCCAGTGCGGCGGACGCGGAGGATTTTCGCCGTATTGCAGGCTGATTTCGCGTTCGCGTACTTCGAGCTGCGAACGGCTTTCAATTACCTGACTCTGATTCGATGCCCATGCGCCGATCCGCGAGCCGAGCGGACGCGATGCGAAATACGCGTCACTTTCTGTCTCGCTCGTTTTGACGACGGGGCCCTCGATGCGCACCTGGCGTTCGAGTTCGATCCAGTGAAACAGCAGGCTCGCGTAGGGGTTCGCGCTCAGTTCGCGGCCCTTGCGGCTCTCGTAGTTGGTGAAGAACACGAAACCACGCTCGTCGACCCCCTTGATGAGCACGATGCGTGCCGAAGGCCGGCCGCGCGCGTCGACCGTGGCAAGCGTCATCGCATTCGGCTCAGGCAGCTTGGCGTCGATCGCCTGCTGGAACCACGTGTCGAATTGACGGAACGGATCGTGGTTGACGTCGGCAACGTCCAGTGAGCCCAGCGAGTAGTTTCTTCGAAGCTCGGCGAGTGAGATCATGTTCTTATGCGAACGCTACAGTGGGCCAAGTATAGCTAAGGCGCCAGGTTTTTGCGCGCGAGCGGATCAACGTATGGCGGCCGCATGCTGCGAGCGCCAAGCCTGCAACGTTGGGTCGCTGCTCGGGGTCCTGCGCGGCTGCTTTCACGTGTTCAGGCAAAATACGGGCTGCGCGCCTGATTGGCCAAAGCGAATTGCCAATGCGCCGCCTGTTACGTTCCGCCTGTGTTTTCGAGCCCTGCCATCATGTCCAGCACCACCGCGCAATCCGATCTTACTACCAGCCTCGACGCGAACGAAACCGCCGACCGCGCCCGCCGGTTCGGCGGCATCGCCCGTCTGTATGGCGCGCCCGCGCTCGCCGCGTTCGAGGGGGCGCACGTCGCGGTGATCGGCATCGGCGGGGTGGGGTCGTGGGTCGCGGAGGCGCTTGCCCGCAGCGCGCTCGGCGCGCTGACGCTGATCGATCTCGACAACGTCGCGGAAAGCAACACGAACCGGCAGATTCACGCGCTCGACGGCAACTACGGAAAACCGAAAGTCGAAGCGATGGCCGAGCGCATCAAGGCGATCAATCCGTACTGCGACGTGCGTCTGATCGAAGACTTCGTCGAGCCGGACAATTTCGCGGCCACGCTCGGCGGCGGCTTCGACTATGTGATCGACGCGATCGACAGCGTGCGCACGAAGACCGCGCTGATCGCGTGGTGCGTCGAGCGCAAGCAGCCGCTGATCACGGTCGGCGGTGCGGGCGGTCAGCTCGACCCGACGCGTATCCGCATCGACGATCTGGCGCTGACGATTCAGGACCCGCTGCTGTCGAAGGTGCGCGGGCAGTTGCGCAAGCAGCACGGCTTTCCGCGCGGGCCGAAAGCGAAGTTCAAAGTGAGCGCCGTGTATTCCGACGAGCCGCTGATCTATCCGGAAGCGGCCGTCTGCGACATCGATGAAGAAGCCGAGCACGTGAGCACGTCGCCCGGACATACGGGGCCGGTCGGTTTGAACTGCGCGGGGTTTGGGTCCAGCGTGTGCGTGACCGCGAGCTTTGGTTTCGCGGCCGCGGCGTATGTGTTGCGGGAACTGGCGAAGAAGGCGACGGTTTAGGCGACAGCCTGGGCGGCGGTTTCAACCGCTCTGACCCAGGCCGCCATCGGGCAAAACGTCACGAACGATCAATTCAACGACGCGCTCAGCTTGCGCCGCCACTGCGCCACCAGTTCCGGCTGATGCGCGGCCAGATCGAACACCGACAACATCGTCTTGCGGCCGATATCTTCGCGGAACGCGCGGTCGCGCTGCACGATCGCGAGCAGATGTTCGAGCGCCTGCGCATATTTGTGCCGCGCGATAAACGCATTCGCGAGATCGAAGCGCGCTTCGAGATCGTCGGGGTTGCCCGCGACGCGCGCTTCGAGCGCATCGGTGGGCGGCAGGTCCGCGGCGGCGTCCACCGCGTCGAGCCTGGTTTTGATCGCGTTGAAACGCGCGTCGATGCCTTGCGTGGTTTTCGGCGACAGCAGATCGACTTCGTTGCGCGCCTCGTCGATGCGGTTGTCTTCGAGCAGCAACTCGATGCGGTCCATGCGCGCGTCGTCGAACCCCGGGTCGTACGCGAGCGCCGCTTGGAGCAGGTCGTAGGCGTCGTCGCGGCGGCCTTCGGCGAGCGCGGTCTGCGCTTCGATGCGCGCTCCCGGCGCGCCCTGCGGCACGAGCCGGTCGAGGAACTCGCGCAACTGTCCTTCCGTCAGCACGCCGATGAACTGATCGACGGCCTGGCCGTCGGCGAACGCGATCACGTGCGGAATGCTGCGCACCTGGAAGTGCGCGGCCAGCTCGTGGTTCTCGTCCACGTTGACCTTCACGAGCTTCCATTTACCGGCGGCTTCGGCTTCGAGCTTTTCGAGCATCGGGCCGAGACTCTTGCAGGGGCCGCACCACGGCGCCCAGAAATCGACCAGCACGGGGGCCAGCATCGACGCCTTGATGACGTCCTGTTCGAAAGTGGCCAGAGTGGTGTCCATTGCGTCCTCGTCGATAGAAACGGTTTGTGGCTAGTTGGGGCCGAATCGCGCGATTTCAATGCGGTCCTGCGCATGCGGCGCCGGCGCCGTTACTTGCGCTGCGGCAGCGGAATCCATTCGGTTTCGCCGGGCACGTGGCCCATTTCCTGATTCGTCCATGCGAGCTTCGCGGCTTCGATCTTCTCGCGCGAGCTCGCGACGAAATTCCATTCGATGAAGCGCTCGCCGTCGAGCTTCTCGCCGCCGAGCAGCATCACGCGCGCGCCGTGGGTGCTCGCGAGCGTGACGGTTTCGTCCAGCGCGAGCACGGCCATCTGGCCGACTTCGAGCGTGGCGCCGTCGATCTCCAGATCGCCTTCCACCAGATATACACCGCGCTCCTCGTGCTCCGGTTCGAGCGCGAACGCGCTGCCCGGCGTGAAGTCGGCGGCGACGTACAGCGTGCCCGAGAACGTCGCGACCGGCGACACCGCGCCGAACGCGGTGCCCGCGATCACGCGCAGTGTCACGCCATTGCGCTCGACGACCGGCAAGGTCGCCGCCGCATGATGCGCGAACGACGGCTCGGCGTCTTCATCGGCGAGCGGCAGTGCGACCCAGGTCTGGATGCCGTGAATCCGCTGGCCGCGCGCGCGGTCTTCGGCCGGCGTGCGCTCCGAATGGACGATGCCGCGTCCGGCCGTCATCCAGTTGACGTCGCCGGGGACGATCTTCTGCTCGGAGCCGAGGCTGTCGCGATGCATGATCGCGCCGTCGAACAGATAGGTGACGGTCGCGAGGCCGATATGCGGATGCGGGCGCACGTCGAGGCCGGTGCCGGGTTCGAGGGTCGCCGGGCCCATGTGGTCGAAGAAGATGAACGGGCCGACGAGGCGCGCCGCCATCGCCGGCAGCACGCGTCGCACGGCCAGATTGCCGATGTCGCGTAGGTGCGGTGTCAGGACGGCTTTGATCGAGGAAGTCATGGGCAGGATCGACGGGAAAGTGGAAAGAAGAAAGCTCGAATGGACGATTCTACTGCGCGTCGCGCGCGGCCGACGGCAACGGTGCACGCTCGCCATCAGCCGGCGCAATGAACCGGGATCGCAGCCTCGGCTACACTGCCGGATCGAACCATTTCATTGGAGACCTGGATGTCGCCCAGGGACTTGCTGCTCGCGCTGATCGTCGTGGTCGCGTGGGGCGTCAATTTCGTCGTGATCAAGGTCGGCCTGCATGGCGTGCCGCCGATGCTGCTCGGCGCGCTGCGCTTTGCGCTCGCCGCGGTGCCGGCGGTGTTTTTCGTCAAGCGGCCGCAGATGCCGTGGCGGTGGCTGTTCGCCTACGGCGCGACCATTTCGTTCGGGCAATTCGCGTTCCTGTTCTCGGCGATGTACGTCGGCATGCCGGCGGGGCTCGCGTCGCTGGTGCTGCAGGCGCAGGCGTTTTTCACGCTGATTTTCGCGGCGCTGTTTCTGCACGAACGCTTCCGTTTGCCGAACCTCGCGGGTCTGCTGATCGCCGCGGCGGGGCTCGCGGTGATCGGCCTGCAAGGCGGCCACACGATGTCGCTCGTCGGGTTCGTGCTGACGCTATGCGCCGCGTGCATGTGGGCGCTCGGCAATATCGTCACGAAGAAGGTCGGCAAGGTCGATCTGGTCGGACTCGTCGTGTGGGGCAGCCTGATTCCGCCGCTGCCGTTTTTCGCCGCGTCGTTCGTGTTCGAGGGACCGCGCGAGATCGCCGCCGCGCTGACCGGTATCAGCGCGCTGTCGATCTTCGCGATCGTCTATCTGGCGTTTATCGCGACGTTGGTCGGCTATGGCTTGTGGAGCCGTCTGCTGTCGCGCTATCCGGCGAGCCAGGTCGCGCCGTTCTCGTTGCTGGTGCCGATCGTCGGGCTTGCGTCGGCGTCGTTGCTGCTCGGCGAGGAACTGTCGGCGATGCAGGTGGCGGGCGCATTGCTCGTGATGGCGGGGCTCGCGGTCAACGTGTTCGGTGACTGGGTCGTGCAACGCTTGATGCCGGCGCGCTGAGCAACCGTTGCGCCACGCGTTGCCCGCGTGAATAGAAAAACGGCCGTGAGGCCTAATGCCGTTCGGTCAAGCGACTGAACGGCATTTCGTTTTTTGGCGCAAAGCAGTTGTAAACGGGACGGCGGCGTCGGCTACCCGCACGCCAGGCACGCACCCGAAGCACTGAGCTTCATCCGCGCGTTGCATACCATTCAGTACGAAATGGCCTAGGCGGACGTGACGCGCTCGTACGGCAAACTGCCCGCGTTGCTCAGGCGCTTGCGAGCGCGGCTCAAGCAACTTCCCAATGAGAAACGGCCCGGGCGCACCTGCGCTCGGATCGTCAAATCCAGACCGTTTCGCTATACCGTTCGCGTTCTCAAAAGAGACCTTAATTGGACGGCAAACGGCTCAATGCCGCTTTTTTGTTGGACGGTGATGTAGGAGAAATGCACCCGAAAATAAGATAGGCAGAGCAACTGCGAATATCTGTCAAAGCGGTTTTATCTCAATTAAAGTCGTTGACTGTGTCGCGTTTTAGACGGTTAATTCGTCAGATGTGTTCTGGAAGAATAGCGTTCGCCGAAGTTTTTCTAGATTCCGGCAGTCATAGATTGGCTGTGCGAACCAGGCGATCCGGTAAACAGCGATTCGAAATGTCAACGCAATGCGAAAAAGACACCAGGAAATGAAGGAGAAACGTTGATGGCTATTCCATTCCCGGCGACGCTCGCGCGCGCAGCAAACGCAATGGCGCAGGCAATGCCACTGCCTGTTCCAGGCCCCACCGCCGCACCGTCTGCTGGTCCTGCAGGCAGCGGCGGCACTGGTGCGGGTGCAGACGGCGGATGGGGCGAACTACCGCGTGATCGCTCCCGCGAGCGTGAGAGACCGTGCAAGTGCCCGCCTGAGAAGGGCGGCGAAAAGGTACAAAGGAATCACGGAATGAATCCTGAGCCGCGACGCTACCAGGCCCGCATCACAGGGTTTGAGTACGGGATTGTGTCGGACGGGACAGGCAGGGAAACCAGCCAGGGCTGGAATATGGAATGGGCATGGCTTGGCACAGACTTTGATGGCTTTCAGCCTTCCCAATGTCTCTTGCTCTTTCGAAAGAGTACGCGGGGAAAAGCAAAGACGATCCAAAATCAATCGGAATATGGAATGGGGTTAGATCGGATCAGGTTGGCGCATCAATAACAGTCGAGATTGATGGCGGAGAGTTTTTTTAAAATCGCTTGACATATCCCTTAACGAGAAGATGGGAAATCGGGATTCCCGCCTGGGCGACTATAACTCTGTAGCAGAGGTTCTTTCTAAAATTGTGGAAATCTATGGGTCGTTCTACATCACATTCGGCCCGTACTTCTATTTCCAGGAAAAAGTGTTTGAAGATCGTCCTGGCGTAAGCTGGATGCTCTACTTACCCCATACTCTGACAGCCGCCCAAGTGCCAGAAGCGCGCGCCCTTATCCCTGTGATGCGGGAAGACAAGCAGCAAGGCACGATCATCGTCAGCGTGACGGATGACGTCTTCGACGTGAACAACCGCGATCACGTCAAGGCGGCTAACGATATCGAAATTCGTCTGGCGGATCAGGATTTGTTGCCACGATTCGTTGACCTTTGAGTTTTGACCGTTGCCCCGCTTCTGCGGGGCTTCTTCATGCGAAAAAGGGCCGCGCCGTATCGGGCCTCTCGATCTTCGTCAGGCGTCGGCTCGACGCCATCTCAGGCCTCGGCCGGCGAGAACCGTCCAGCCAACGCCAATACGTGCTGGCAGGCGGCGAGTGGGTACCGACATCACGTCATGCGGCTCTTCGCGAGCGGCGGATTCGCCGCGAAATAGCGCTTGATGCCGGTCAGAATCGCGTTGGCCATCTTGTCGCGATACGCGTCGTCGTTGAGGCGCCGCTCTTCATCCGGATTGCTGATGAACGCAGTCTCGACGAGGATCGACGGAATGTCCGGCGCCTTCAGCACCGCGAAGCCGGCCTGCTCGACCGAGCCCTTGTGCAGCTTGTTGATGTCGCCGATCTCCTTGAGCACGAAGTTGCCGTAGCGCATCGAGTCGCGAATCTGCGCGGTGGTCGACATGTCGAATAGCGCTCGGTTTACGGTGGCGTCGTCGGATTTGATGTTGATGCCGCCGATCAGGTCCGACGAGTTTTCCTTGTTCGCCATCCAGCGCGCGGCCGCGCTCGACGCGCCGTGCTCCGACAGCGCGAAAACCGACGAGCCCTTCGCCTCGGGCGTCGTGAACGCGTCCGCGTGGATCGACACGAACAGGTCCGCGCCGACGCGCCGCGCCTTCTGCACGCGCACGTTCAACGGCACGAAGAAGTCGGCGTCGCGCGTCATCATCGCGCGCATGTTCGGCTGCGCGTCGATCTTCGCGCGCAGCTTCTTCGCGATGTCGAGCGCGACGTGCTTCTCGTAGGTGCCTGAGCCGCCGATCGCGCCCGGGTCCTCGCCGCCATGACCCGGATCGATCGCGACGGTGAGCAGTCGCACGGTGTTGCTGCGGCCCGTCTTCGGCGTGGTGAATGCGTAGGTGTCGCCGTTGTCGCCGAGGTTGTCGTTGTTGCTGTCGAGGTCGCGTGCGGTGCCGTTGCCGTTGGCGCTGCCACCCTTGTTGCGGGCGATCACGCTGGGCGGAGCCGACGGCGCAGAGGGTGTGGGCTGCCTGCCGGCAATGGCGGGTCCGGACGGCGCCGGCGTGCCACGCGCGGGCGGACGCGGTACGCCCGCGTCGCCATTGCCAGCACCACTACCCGCGCCACCGTTCTGCGCGTAATGCTCGAAGAACGCCTCGCTGTTGTCGACGGGCGGCGGCGTGCCGGGGCCGGAAAGCGTCGCGGGCGGCGCGCCGTTTTCTTCGTTGAGCGCCTGCTGCTTGCGCTCGGACTGCGCGAGCAGGTCCATCAGCGGATCGGGCGCGACTGCCGGATACAGGTCGAACACGAGCCGGTACTTGTACGCGCCGACTGGCGGCAGCGCGAACACCTGCGGCTTCACCGAGCCCTTCAGGTCGAACACCATTCGCACCACGTGCGGCTGATACTGCCCGACCCGCACCGACGAAATCTGCGGATCGTTCGGCGTGATCTTCGACACCAGTTCCTTGAGCGCCTGATCGAGATCGAGGCCGTTCAGATCGACGACGAGCCGGTCCGGTCCCTGCAGCAGTTGCTGCGTGTTCTGCAGCGGCTGATCGGATTCGATCGTCACGCGCGTGTAGTCGCGCGCGGGCCACACGCGCACGCCGAGCACCGAGCTCGCAAACGCGAGGCGCGGCGCGACGAGGCCGAGCACCAGCGTCGACGCGCCCGCGCGCAGGATCTGCCGGCGCCGCCAGTTATGCGTTGCGCCCGCTGCCGATTCGATCGAATGGAACGGTTTGATTAACATCTTTCGAGACATGCCTTTCCTGATTCGCTATAAGCGCGTGCGACGAGTGTGCGTGCGTCCGCGTTTGCGTCCATGTTGCCGACGAGCCCGAGCGAGAAGACGAGATCCGGCACACCGAGCAGCGGTCCCGCGCGTTGCGGCCATTCGACGAGGCAGACCGCGCCGCTATCGAAATATTCGCGAAAGCCCGCGTCGGCCCATTCGGCCGGATCGGAGAATCTGTACAGATCGAAGTGATAGAGCGCGAGTTCCCCAGCGGGCCGTGCGAGCACATACGGTTCGACGAGCGTGTAGGTCGGACTGCGCACGCGGCCGGTGTGGCCGAGGCCGCGCAAGGTCGCGCGCACGAGCGTGGTTTTGCCGGCGCCGAGATCGCCGACGAGCTGGACTTGCAGGCCGTGGAACGCGAGGTCGCTTACGGCGCCGGGCTGTGCTGACTGTGCGTGCTGCGAGGCCGCGCGTACGCTTTCGATCGCCTGTGCGAAGCGCGCGCCGAACGTCTGCGTGGCGGCCTCGTCCGCGAGCGCGAAAGAGCGTTCGAGCAGCACCGGAGCGGACGGTAGGGTCGCGTGATCGGGATTGACGGGCATTCTCGTAAAATGGCGTGATGAACCGAAGTCCGAAGTCCCCTGTTTCCTGCACGCCCGCATCGGCCGATGATGCCGTGCGAGCTTCTGATGCAACGTCCCGTTTCGATGAGGCGGCGCTTCGTGCGCTCGCGCTCGACATCAAGACGTGGGGCCGTGAACTCGGTTTCGGGGCGATCGGCATTAGCGATACCGATCTGTCGGCCGCCGAAGCGCCGCTTGCAGCGTGGCTCGAAGCGGGTTGCCACGGCGAGATGGATTATATGGCCAAACACGGCATGAAACGCGCGAGGCCCGCCGAGCTTGTGGCCGGCACGCGACGCGTGATCACCGTGCGCATCGCCTATTTGCCTGCGCGGACGCTGGAAGCAGAGACGGCTGAAGAGACGTATGAAGGGGCGCATGAACGCGCGCCTGAAAGCATGCCGCAAGACGTAAGGCCACCCCCGTCACGCGCGACACCCCGCGCGCGCGACTGGCGCGCGGCCGAGCACGCGCGGCTCGCGGACCCATCGACGGCGGTCGTGTCGATCTATGCGCGCGGCCGCGACTATCACAAGGTGATGCGTCAGCGCTTGCAACAACTGGCCGACCGGATCGAAGCGGCGACCGGGCCGTTCGGCTATCGCGTGTTCACCGATTCGGCACCGGTGCTCGAAGTCGAGCTCGCGCAGAAGGCCGGCATCGGCTGGCGCGGCAAGCACACCTTGCTTCTGCAGCGCGACGCCGGCTCGCTGTTCTTCCTCGGCGAGATCTACGTCGACATCCCGCTGCCGACCGACGCCGAAACCTCGCCCGAGGCCGCGCCCGAAACGCCGGGCTCGCATTGCGGCAGCTGCGCGCGCTGCATCGGCGCCTGTCCGACCGGTGCGATCGTCGCGCCGTACAAGGTCGACGCGCGGCGCTGCATCTCGTATCTGACGATCGAGCTGAAGGGCAGTATTCCGCGCGAGCTGCGGCCGCTGATCGGCAATCGGGTGTATGGCTGTGATGATTGCCAGCTCGTGTGTCCGTGGAACAAGTTCGCGCAGGCCGCGCCAGTCGCCGATTTCGACGTGCGGCACGGGCTCGATCGCGCGTCGCTGGTCGAACTGTTCGCGTGGAGCGCGCAGGAGTTCGATACGCGCATGCAGGGCAGCGCGATTCGCCGCATCGGCTACGAGTGCTGGCTGCGCAATCTCGCGGTCGGCATGGGCAACGCGTTGCGCGCCCCGCCCGGAGCTCTCGACGCCGACGCGCGCGATGCGATCGTGCGGGCGTTGAAGCAGCGAGCTGACGATCCGTCGGCGCTCGTGCGCGAGCATGTGGAGTGGGCGCTGGAAGCGGCGTAAAGTCGAGGCAATTCGGTGCCGGCAATCCGGCACGCTAGAGGAGCAGGCAATCATGTTCAACGCAGTGATCGATGCGCCGTTCGGCAAGGTCGGCATCCGGCTCGAAGGCGAGGCGGTGCGCGAGATCGTCTATCTGCCCGACTCGACGCGCAACGTCGCGCCCGAGACGCCGCTCGCACGCGAGGCGGCCGAACAGATCGAGCGTTACTTCGAGAGCGCGTCGGCGAAGTTCGAGCTGCCGCTCGCCGAGTGCGGCACCGCGTTCCAGCGGCGCGTGTGGCAGGCGATCTGCGACATCCCGCCGGGTGTCGTGCTGACTTACGGACAACTCGCAAAGCAGCTCGGCAGCGTGCCACGCGCGGTCGGCCAGGCGTGCGGCGCGAATTTCTTTCCGATCGTGATTCCGTGTCACCGCGTGGTGAGTGCGAGCGGCATCGGCGGCTTCGCGCACGACGGCGGCGACGGCTTCTTTCGCGACGTGAAGCGCTGGCTGCTCGCGCATGAAGGTGTGCCGTACGCATGAGCACGAGCCCCGATACCGCTGAAAACGTCGAAGACACAGCCGCCGTATCGCCGCTGTTGCTGACCAGCTCCGCATCGATCGACGCCTTTTGCGACGCGCTGTGGCTCGAACACGGCCTGTCGCGCAACACGCTCGACGCGTATCGCCGCGACTTGCGCCTGTTCTGCGAATGGCTCGCGCACACGCGCAATGCGTCGCTCGACACCGCGAGCGAAGCCGACCTGCGCGCCTACAGCGCGGCGCGGCAAAAGGACAAGGCGACCTCGGCGAACCGCCGTCTGTCGGTGTTTCGCCGCTATTACGCTTGGGCGGTGCGCGAGCATCGCGCGGCCGCCGATCCTACGGTGCGCCTCCGCTCGGCGAAGCAGCCGCCGCGTTTTCCGTCGACGTTGAGCGAAGCGCAGGTCGAAGCGCTGCTCGGCGCGCCCGACCTCGATACGCCGCTCGGCTTGCGCGATCGCACGATGCTCGAACTGATGTACGCGAGCGGATTGCGCGTGACAGAACTGGTCACGCTGAAGACCGTCGAGGTGGGACTCAACGAAGGCGTCGTGCGTGTCACCGGCAAGGGCTCGAAGGAGCGGCTGGTGCCGTTCGGCGAAGAGGCGCACGCGTGGATCGAGCGCTATCTTCGCGAGGCGCGCCCGGCGCTGCTCGGCCCGCGCGCGGCCGACGCGCTATTCGTGACGGCACGCGCCGAAGGCATGACGCGCCAGCAGTTCTGGAACATCATCAAGCGACACGCGGAGGCGGCGGGTGTGCATGCGCCGTTGTCGCCGCATACGTTGCGGCATGCGTTCGCGACGCACCTGCTCAATCACGGTGCCGATCTGCGCGTCGTGCAATTGCTGCTCGGCCACACCGATATTTCGACGACGCAGATTTATACGCACGTCGCGCGAGAGCGTCTGAAATCGCTCCATGCGCAGCATCATCCGCGCGGCTGAGCACGACGTGAAGCGCGCGGGCCTGCGCTCGCTTCACACCAGCTCGCGCAACCGGTGCTTGAGAATCTTGCAGGTCGATGCGGCCGGCAGCGCCGCGAGCACCTTCACCTCGGCCGGCCGCTTGTACGGCGCGAGCCGCTCGCCGCACCACGCGATCAACTCCGCGGGCGCGACCGTCGCGCCGGCAATCAGCTCGACGAACGCGATCACCTCCTCGTTGCCCTCGACCGCGCGTCCGATCACCGCCGACTGCACGACCTGCGGATGCGCGTTCAGCACGTGCTCGACCTCGGCCGGATACACGTTGAAGCCCGAACGGATGATCAGCTCCTTGCTGCGCCCGACGATATGCAAGGCGCCGTCCGCATCGCGGCGCGCGAGGTCGCCGGTCTTCAGCCAGCCATCCTCGGTGACGGTCGCGCGGGTCTGCTCGGGATTGCGATAGTAGCCGAGCATCACGTTCGGGCCGCGCACCCACAGTTCGCCAATCTCGCCCGGCGAGGCTTGCGCGCCGTCGAGTCCGACGAACTTCACTTCGACGCCCGGAATGACTTCGCCGACCGAGCAATCGGCGCGCGGTGCGTCGACCATCGTCTGAGATACGGTCGGGCTGCTTTCGGTCATGCCGTAGCCGTTGTGCAGCGGCAGACCGTACACGGCTTCGGCCTGCGCCTTCAACGCGGCGTCGAGCGGAGAGCCGCCCGAGTACGCGAAGCGCAGCCGCGGCGCGGACCATGCGTGGCCGTCCGTGTGCAGATGTTCGAGCAGCTTCGCGTGCATCGCCGGCACGCCCTGGAAGATCGACACCTGCTCGTCGGCGAGGGCGCGGCGCACCGCTTCCGGCACGAAGCGCGGCGCGAGCCGCAATGTCGCGCCCGCATGCAGGCTGCCGAGGCATACCGACGCGAAGCCGTACACATGCGAGATCGGCAGCACCGCATAGACGACGTCGTCGGGCCCGACCTGGCGCAGCCGGCTCGACACGGCCGCGATGTACAGCAGATTGCGATGCGACAGCATCACGCCCTTCGGTGCGCCGGTGGTGCCGGTCGTGTAGATCAGTGCCGCGCATTGGCTGTCGCTGGCGGCTTCGACGGCTTCGGCCTGCACGCTGCCGTCCAACGCATACGACCATGCGCCGACGTCCGGTGACAGCGTGGGTGCCGGTGTCGCTCTATGACGCTCAGCATGCTGGCACGCGTCGGGCGAGCTTTCGACCGCATACGCGACGACGCGCGGTTGCGCGTGCGCGCGGATCGAATCGAGTTCGGCCGCCGAGAGGCGCGCGTTCGACACCAGCGCCCACGCATCGAGCCTGGCGGTCGCGAACAGCAGCACGACCTGCGCGATGCTGTTCTCCGCGACGATCATCACGCGATCGCCGCCGCGCAGGCCCCATTCGCGCAGCAGCGCGGCGGCGGCATCGATGGCCTCTAGCAGTTGCGCATTGGTTAGGCGGCGCGCGTCTTCGATCAGCGCGACATGCCGCGGATCGCGTGCGGCGGCGAGCGCGGGAATGTCGCTGATGCGGGCGGGCAGCGCGGCGAGCAGCGCGGGGATGTCGATCGTGGAACGGATGGATGATGCCTGGTTCAACGCTGTCTCCTGGCTCTGCGCGGACTATCTCGCACCATGCCGGCATAATTTCGAACGATCGTGCCACAAGCGTCGAGCCCGCACAATTGCCGGTTCGGCAAATAGCCGTTGTGCAATCTCGCCATTACAATGCGCCGATGAGCAAATCCAGACACGTGTCCGAAACCCCCGCCACGCAGCTGCTGCGCCGTCACGGCGTCACGTTCGGCGAGCATCCTTACGACTACGTCGAGCATGGCGGCACCGCGGAATCGGCGCGCCAGCTCGGCGTCGACGAGCATCACGTCGTGAAGACACTGGTGATGGAAGACGAGCACGCGAAGCCGTTGATCGTGCTGATGCACGGCGATCGCACCGTCAGCACCAAGAACCTCGCGCGGCAGATCGGCGCGAAGCGCGTCGAGCCGTGCAAGCCCGAAGTCGCGAACCGGCACTCGGGTTATCTGATCGGCGGCACCTCGCCGTTCGGCACGCGCAAGCAGATGCCGGTGTATGTCGAGTCGACCATTCTCGAGATGGACAAAATCTGGCTGAACGGAGGGCGGCGCGGCTTTCTCGTCAGCATCGAGCCGAAGGTCCTCACGGATCTGCTTGCGGCGAACCCGGTGCAGTGCGCGAGCGTGGACTGACGCCGACGCGCCAGTTGACGTTTGCCTGAATGTTTTTCGCGCGGACGCCTTCGGTAAAATGTGCGCCGCCTTGTTTCGACGGGCGTACCCTGTTGCGGTTGGGGTATCGAATGTCAGACCGCGATCCTTATAAGAGTCCTAGATGCAAAACCTGATCGTCGCTGTCGTTGCCTATCTGATCGGTTCGTTGTCGTTTGCCGTGATCGTGAGCGCCGCGATGGGTCTCGACGACCCGCGCTCGTACGGCTCGGGCAACCCGGGCGCCACCAACGTGCTGCGCAGCGGCAGCAAGAAGGCCGCGATTCTGACGCTGATCGGCGACGCCTTCAAGGGCTGGCTGCCGGTGTGGCTGGTCGTGAATTTCGGCGCGCGCTACGGGCTCGACGAGCGCTCGATCGCGATTGCGTCGCTTGCGGTGTTTCTCGGCCATCTGTATCCGATCTTCTTCCGCTTCAAGGGCGGCAAGGGTGTCGCGACCGCCGCGGGCGTACTGCTCGCGATCAACCCGACGCTCGGCGTCGCGACCTTGCTGACCTGGATCATCGTCGCGTTCTTCACGCGCTATTCGTCACTGGCGGCGCTGTGCTCGGCGCTGTTCGCGCCGCTTTTCTACGTATTTCTGTTCGGGCCGCGCATCGTTGCGCTCGCGGTTCTGGCGATGAGCCTGCTGCTCGTATGGCGCCATCGCGGCAATATCGCGAAGCTGATGAATGGGCAGGAGAGCCGTATCGGCGACAAGAAGAAGGCCGCCAGCCCGGCGGCGGGCAACGATCTTTGAAGTGGGCTGAGCCGCGTCGCCCGGCCTGAGGTGAAGCGGCTCGAAGACTTTGCGCGCGGCGCGCCGCGTTGCGTTGCAAGCCTCGCGCGCCGTGCCGCTTAGTCGCGGAAGTTGTTGAAGTCGAGCGGCGTGTCGGTCACGTCCTTGCGCAGCATCGCGATCACGCTTTGCAGATCGTCGCGCTTCGCACCGGTGATGCGCACCGCATCGCCCTGAATGCTCGCCTGCACCTTGATCTTGCTGTCCTTCACCAGACGCACGATTTTCTTCGACAGATCGCCCGACACGCCCTTCTTGATCTTGATGACCTGCTTGACCTTGTCGCCGCCGATCTTCTCGATCTTGCCGTAGTCGAGGAACCGCACGTCGACGTTGCGCTTGGCCATTTTCGACAGCAGCACGTCCTTCACCTGGCCGAGCTTGAAGTCGTCGTCGGCGTACGCGGTAATTTCGTTTTCCTTGTGCTCGACGCGCGCGTCGGACCCCTTGAAGTCGAAACGCGTCGAAATTTCCTTGTTGGACTGCTCGATCGCGTTCTTGACTTCGATCATGTTCGCTTCGCAGACGACGTCAAACGATGGCATTGCTTTCTCCCAATAGTGCGGCAGTGCGCGACGCGGCCGGTGGGCTGCGCGCGGGGCACTCGCTATAATCACGAACCGGACGTCATTTTACCGACGCCGCTCTCTTTTGCCCAAGGCCGCCGCGCGGCGCCGCTCGTGTCGTCAGGCGCGGTATTGGTCGTTTTTCGTTGTTTCCTGTCGCTCTGCGTTGTTGCCCTGCTGCCATTCCGATGCCCCAATCCGCTCTTGCCGCTCCCGTCGTCGCGTCTCTCCTGGCCGGCTATTCGCTGAAGGCCCACAACACGTTCGGCTTCGACGTACGCGCGCAGTTCGCGTGCCTGATCGAGCGCGAGGAGCAGTTGCCCACCGCGGTGCGCGATCCGCGCGTCGCGGGCCTGCCGCGCCTCGTGCTCGGTGGCGGCAGCAACGTCGTGCTGAGCGGCGACTTGGCCGGGCTCGTGCTGCTGGTGGCGCTGCGCGGCCGCCGCGTGGTGCGCGAGGATCAGCATGCGTGGTATGTCGAGGCGGCCGGCGGCGAGCCGTGGCACGAGTTCGTCGCGTGGACGTTGGCGCAGGGCATGCCCGGCCTCGAGAATCTCGCGCTGATACCGGGCACGGTCGGCGCGGCGCCGATCCAGAACATCGGCGCGTACGGGCTCGAAATGTGCGAACGCTTCGCGTCGCTGCGGGCGATCGAGCTCGCGACCGGCAGCGCCGTCGAACTCGACGCCAATGCGTGCCGGTTCGGCTATCGTGACAGCTTCTTCAAGCGGGAAGGGCGCGAGCGCTTCGTGATCACGTCGGTGACGTTTCGTTTGCCGAAGGCATGGCGGCCGCGCGCGGGCTACGCGGATCTCGCGCGCGAGCTGGCGGCGCGGGGTCCTGCGGCGAGCCAAGGGAAAGCCGATGGTGCCGCCCCGCAGCCGACCGCGCAGGCGATTTTCGATGCGGTCGTCGCCGTGCGGCGGGCGAAGCTGCCCGATCCGCTCGAACTGGGCAACGCGGGGAGCTTCTTCAAGAATCCGGTGATCGATGCCGCGCAGTTCGAGGCGCTGAAGCGCCGCGAACCGGAAATCGTGTCGTATCCGCAGGCGGACGGGCGGGTCAAGCTGGCGGCCGGCTGGCTGATCGACCGATGCGGCTGGAAGGGCCGCGCGATGGGTGCGGCGGCCGTGCATGAACGCCAGGCGCTGGTGCTGGTCAATCGCGGTGGCGCGAGCGGCACGGAAGTGCTGGCGCTGGCGCGGGCGATCCAGCACGAAGTGTTCGAGCAATTTGGCGTGGAGCTGGAGGCGGAGCCGGTTTGCCTATGAGCGGAAGCGCGCTCTTTTCGCGCTGACTGGCCGCGCTGAGCTTCACCGTCGACGAATGCACAAAGGCGCCGGGAGTTTCCTCCCGGCGCCTTTTTTGTAACGCGGTCCCAGCTGGTGCCTGGGCGAACGCCTCGCTCAATGATTGAGCTTGCCGAGCAGCAGGTATTCCATCAACGCTTTCTGCACGTGCAGACGGTTTTCCGCTTCATCCCACACGACGCTCTGCGGTCCGTCGATCACTTCCGCGCTGACTTCCTCGCCGCGATGCGCGGGCAGGCAGTGCATGAAGAGCGCATCGGGATTCGCGCGCGCCATCATGTCGGCGTCCACGCACCAGTCGGCGAAGGCCTTCTTGCGCGCCTCGTTTTCGGCCTCGAAGCCCATGCTGGTCCACACGTCGGTGGTGACGAGATCGGCGCCCGCGCAGGCTTCGTTGGGGTCGTCGAACTCCTCGTAAAACGGCGCGCTTTCCGCCGAGACGAGCGCACGGTCGAGTTTGTAGCCGGGCGGCGTGGATAGGCGCAGTTTGAAGCCCAGGATCTGTGCGGCTTCGATCCATGTGTACAGCATGTTATTCGCGTCGCCGACCCACGCGACCGTTTTGTCGCGGATCGGACCGCGATGCTCGAAGTACGTGAAGATGTCCGCGAGCACCTGGCACGGGTGATACTCGTTCGTGAGCCCGTTGATCACGGGCACGCGCGAATTTTCGGCGAAGCGCTGGATGATGTCCTGGCCGAACGTGCGGATCATGATGATGTCCACCATGCGCGAGATGACCTGGGCGGCGTCTTCGATCGGCTCGCCGCGGCCAAGCTGCGTGTCGCGCGTGCTCATGAACACCGCGTGGCCGCCCAGCTGGAAGATGCCGGCTTCGAACGACAGGCGCGTGCGCGTCGAATTCTTTTCGAAGATCATCGCCAGCGTGCGGTCGTGCAGCGGGTGATAGGTCTCGTAGTTCTTGAATTTGCGTTTCAGGATGCGCGCGCGTTCGAGCACGTACTCGTAGTCTTCCAGCGAGAAGTCCTTGAACTGCAGGTAGTGGCGAATTTTCTTGGCGGTCATGAAACAAATACGGCGGTCTCACCCGGCAGGGTTGCCGGACTGTGCCGCCGTGGGTTTGGTGGTAACTCAATCCAGCATAAAGGATTTCGCCCTGTTTGACGAGTCGGCTGGAAGGCTGTGAAAGCAATTAGAAAGCTGGTAGAAGGCGTCGTGTTGGGCTGCGCGGGGTCATCGGACGGTGCTTGTGTGCGCTGCGGAAAAGGGCCCGCTGCGCTATAATTTAAGGGTTATCCCATAGCCCAGCAGGCCGGCGTTTCGCATCAAGAAACGCGGCTGGCGCGGCGCGGAAAGTCTGTCACGGCGTGGCCGTCATGACAGGCGCCAGAGCGGTTCAGCCGGTTCGCCGCAGCGGTTCTCGTGGTGCGGCTCGTCATTGTTGCGTTAGCGCCAAGGTCCCACGCACGTCGCAGGTGGCTTCAAGCGCTTGCCGTGCATGCCGCTTGCGGTGAATTCGAGCGTGCAACCGGTGTCGCCGGTTGATCGTCATTCCGCTGGGCAGTCACACAGGTATTTCTACATGGCCGAAGCAGCTCCAATCGAATATTTCATTCAGGGCATCACGTCGACCGGAAAAAGATTTCGGCCGAGCGACTGGTCGGAGCGGCTCGCGGGCGTCATGTCGTCGTTCGGGCCCGGCGTGAGGAAGGGGCCGAACGCCTATATGCAGTACTCGCTGTACGTGCGGCCGACCATGATCGGCGATCTCAAATGCGTGATTCTCGATTCGCGGCTGCGCGACATCGAGCCAATGGCCTTCGATTTCGTTCTGAACTTCGCGAAAGACAACGACCTCCTCGTCACCGAGGCATGCGAACTGGAACTCGAGCATGCGCCTGCGCCGCAAGCCAAACGGCATGCGATCTGACGCAAGCTGGCCGGATCGGCAAAAGCAAAAAAACAAAAACCCGCAAGCAGCGGGTTTTTTTGTGGCTGGTCATCCGGCCAAAACAAAAAAGCCCGCCAAAGCGGGCTTCTTGTGCAGCGGAAACAGGAGCTAGCCCGCCGAAGCGGGCCGACTGGAATTACTGCGCTGCGGGCGCTTGCAGACCCTTGATGGCTGCAGCGAGGCGGCTCTTGTGGCGAGCTGCCTTGTTTTTGTGAATGATGTTCTTGTCGGCGATGATGTCGATGGTCTTCGACGATGCCTTGAAGATTTCGGCGGCCTTAGCCTGGTCGCCTGCGTCGATTGCCTTGCGGACAGCCTTGATAGCCGTGCGGAACTTCGAGCGCAGTGCCGAGTTGTGCGAGTTTGCCTTCGCGGCCTGGCGGGCGCGCTTGCGTGCTTGTGCGGAGTTAGCCATGACGGTTCCTTATCCTGTTCCTGTTTCCAGTACCCGGCCTTCAACGATGAGGCGAGGTGCTGCTTCTCGATCCGAACCCTTGGAAGCGATTGCCCAAGGGCGCAAAAGTGTCGAAAAAATCGATCGAACTACGCGAAGGCGGGCCCGTGTTTCCAGGCTTCCGGATGTATTGACAGGCGGCGCTGTGCCAACCTGAGAATCCCGTCCGAAGACCGTGCGAAAACTGAGCAAGCTTCGAAACCGACGATTATAGCAACAAAATCAGGCACGTGACAACGGGAAACGCGCGACGGCGTCGCAGTGACGGGAGTGGCGTCATGTTGACGCTGAAGTGCTGGCGCAGCACGGAAAGCCGCTGAAAATACAAAAATCGCACTTTCCAGCCGATTGCGGCGAACGTCCGCGCTGCAAATCGGTCCGAATCGCGTTCCGGCTCGTCGCCCGCATTAGCGGGACCCGTATAATAAGCGCCCCATGAATCTATTCCGAGCCCTGCTGACGGTCAGCGGCTTCACGCTGCTGTCGCGCGTGACCGGACTGGCCCGTGAAACCCTGATCGCCCGTGCGTTCGGCGCCAGTCAATACACCGACGCTTTCTACGTCGCCTTTCGCATTCCGAACCTGCTGCGCCGCATTTCCGCGGAAGGCGCGTTCTCGCAGGCCTTCGTGCCGATCCTCGCCGAGTTCAAGAACCAGCAAGGCCACGACGCCACCAAGGCGCTCGTCGACGCGACTTCGACCGTGCTCGCGTGGGCGCTCGCCGTGCTATCGGTGATCGGCGTGGTCGGCGCGTCGGGCGTCGTGTTCGTCGTCGCTTCGGGCCTTGCGCGCGAGGGCCACGCATACCAGCTCGCGGTCACGATGACGCGCATCATGTTCCCGTACATCATTTTCATTTCGCTGACGTCACTGGCGTCGGGCGTGCTGAATACGTACCGGAACTTTTCGTTGCCCGCATTCGCGCCGGTACTGTTGAACGTTTCGTTCATCGTCTCTGCGCTGTTTCTCGCGCCGCGCCTGCAAACGCCGGTCTATGCGCTCGCGTGGGCGGTGATCATCGGCGGCGTGCTGCAATTCGCGGTGCAACTGCCGGGCCTCAAGAAGATCGACATGGTGCCGCGCATCGGCCTGAACCCGCTGCACGCGCTCGCGCATCGCGGCGTAAAACGGGTGCTCGCGAAGATGGTGCCGGCGATGTTCGCGGTGTCGGTCGCGCAGATCAGCCTGATCATCAACACCAACATCGCGTCGCACATCGGCCCCGGCGCGGTGTCGTGGATCAACTACGCCGACCGCCTGATGGAGTTTCCGACCGCACTGCTCGGCGTCGCGCTGGGCACGATCCTGCTGCCGAGCCTGTCGAAGGCGCATGTCGATGCCGATTCGCACGAGTATTCGTCGCTGCTCGACTGGGGGCTGCGCGTGACGTTCCTGCTCGCCGCACCAAGCGCGATCGCGCTGTTCTTTTTCGCCCAGCCGCTGACAGCAGTGCTGTTCAACTACGGCAAGTTCGACGGCACCGCGGTCGTGATGGTGAGCCGCGCGCTCGCCGCTTACGGCGTCGGCCTGGTCGGCCTGATCCTGATCAAGATCCTCGCGCCGGGCTTCTACGCGAAGCAGGACATCAAGACGCCGGTGAAGATCGGCATCGGCGTGCTGGTCGTCACGCAGCTGTGCAACTACGCGTTCGTGCCGCTGTTCGCGCATGCGGGTCTCACGCTGAGCGTCGGGCTCGGCGCTTGCGTGAATGCGTTGCTGCTGTTCATCGGTCTGCGCAAACGCGGCATCTATACGCCGTCGAGCGGCTGGCTCAAGTTTTTCGTGCAGTTGCTCGGCGCGTGCCTCGTGCTCGCCGGCGTGATGCGCTGGCTTGCGATCAGCTTCGACTGGGTCGGCATGCATACCCAGCCGGTCAGCCGGATCGTGTTGCTCGGTGCGTGTCTCGTGCTGTTCGCTGCGCTATATTTCGGTATGCTTTGGCTGATGGGCTTCAAGTACGCGTATTTCAAAAGGCGAGTGAAGTGATCACCATGTCGCGGGTTCTCGATTATTTCAGTACGCTCGTCGCCGAAGACGAGAGCCTGCCGCTGACCGAGACGGCGCTCTCGCTGGCGCAGGACGCCTATCCTGACCTCGATCTGCAGTCGGTGCTCGCCGAGATCGACGAGCTGGTGCTGCGGCTGCGCCGCCGCATGCCAGACGACGCCGACATCCGTCAGAAGGTTGGCATCCTCAATCGGTTCTTTTTCCGTGAACTCGGTTTCGCGAGCAATCTGAACGATTACTACGACCCCGACAACAGTCATCTGAACGTCGTACTCAAACGTCGCCGCGGCATCCCGATTTCACTTGCGGTGCTCTATCTGGAGATGGCCGAGCAATTCGGCGTTCCGGTGCGCGGGGTGTCGTTTCCGGGTCACTTCCTGCTGCGCGTGACGACGCCCGACGGCGACGTGATGCTCGATCCGACCACCGGTCATTCGCTGTCCGAAGCGCAGATGGTCGAGATGCTCGAACCGTACGTCGCGTCGGCTGGGGATTCGGTCGGCCGGGCGCTGCGCATGCTGCTGCAACCGGCCACGCGTCGCGAGATCGTCGCGCGGATGCTGCGCAACCTGAAGGCGATCTATCTGCAAACCGAGCGTTGGCAACGACTGCTCGCGGTGCAACAGCGGCTCGTCATTCTGCTGCCGGACAATATCGAGGAAGTGCGCGATCGCGGTTTCGCGTATGCGCGGCTCGACTATCTGCGGCCCGCGCTCGAGGACCTCGAAAGCTACCTCGGGGATCGCCCCGATGCGGAAGACGCCACCGTGGTCGAGTCGCAGCTGCATGAATTGCGGCAGCGCACGCGGCACGATGGTGGTGAATAGCGCCGCGAGCTTTCACGCTGCATAGAAGTCAAACGCCTGCACATGTCGTACATGTACAGGCGTTTTTTATCGCCAGGCGCTCCTCACTTCGGCTGCATACGGATCGCGCCGTCCAGCCGAATCACCTCGCCGTTCAGCATCGGATTGTCGAAGATCTGCTTGGCGAGCATCGCGTATTCGGCCGGTTTGCCGAGGCGCGGGGGGAACGGCACCATCGCGCCGAGCGCGTCCTGCACTTCCTGCGGCATGCCGAGCAGCATCGGCGTTTCGAAGATGCCGGGGGCGATCGTCATCACGCGGATCGCGTTGCGCGACAGGTCGCGCGCGATCGGCAACGTCATGCCGACCACGCCACTCTTCGACGCGGAGTAGGCCGCCTGGCCGATCTGGCCGTCGAACGCGGCGACCGATGCGGTGTTGATGATCACGCCGCGCTCGCCGTTGGCGTTCGGCTCGTTCTTCGACATCTGCGCGGCGGCGAGCCGGATCATGTTGAACGTGCCGATCAGGTTGATCGAGATCGTGCGGGTGAACAGATCGAGCGAATGGGGGCCATCCTTGCCGACGGTCTTCGCGGCCGGCGCGACGCCCGCGCAGTTGACGAGTCCGCGCAGCACGCCGAGCTTCGTCGCGGCTTCGACGGCTTGTTGCGCGTCCTCTTCCCGGCTCACGTCGCATTTGACGAATACGCCGCCGAGCTCCTTGGCGAGCGCCTCGCCCGCGTCCAGATTCAGGTCGGCGAGCACGACCTTGCCGCCGTTCTCGACCAGCAGGCGCGCGGTGGCAGCGCCGAGGCCTGATGCACCGCCGGTGATCAGGAACACGTTGTCACGAATTTCCATGTCTTCTCCTTCGCTACGGTTGTTCAGTGCAGTCTGGATCGAAGCATTTTTTCGACGATCGATTGTAGCGGCTGTGCTGCGCTGCGGAAAGCGACGTGGGTCGCGGACATGCGAGCGCTAGGGAAGACCAACCGGTTCCGCTGGACGCTCCGCATACAGCGCTTGCCGTCGCGGTTGGCGCGCTGAGCCAATAAAAAACCCGCCCAATGTGGGCGGGTTTTGGCCGAACGCAAACAGCGGAAATGTTAGATCAATCCAGCTTACTTCAGCGCATCGAACGCACGGGCGCGAATTGCATCGACGCTGCCGATTCCCGAAATGCGGCGATATTGGGGCGCTTTCACCGAGCTCGACGCATCGCCGTTCTTCGCCCAGCTGTTGTAGTACTCGATCAGCGGCTTGGTTTGCGATTCGTACACTTCCAGACGCTTCTTGACCGTTTCTTCCTTGTCGTCGTCGCGCTGGATCAGCGGCTCCCCAGTTACGTCGTCGATGCCATCGACCTTCGGCGGGTTGAACGTCACGTGATACGTGCGGCCCGACGCGGGGTGCGAGCGGCGGCCGCTCATGCGCACGATGATCTCGTCGAACGGCACGTCGATCTCGAGCACGTAGTCGATCGCGACACCGGCCTGCTTCATTGCTTCGGCTTGCGGAATCGTGCGCGGGAAGCCGTCGAACAGATAGCCGTTCGCGCAGTCCGGCTGCTGCAGACGTTCCTTCACGAGGTTGATGATCAACTCATCCGTGACCAGCTCGCCGGCGTCCATGAAGCGCTTTGCTTCGAGGCCGAGCGGCGTACCAGCCTTAACGGCCGCGCGCAGCATGTCGCCGGTCGAAATTTGCGGGATGCCGAACTTTTCCTTGATGAAGTTGGCCTGAGTGCCTTTGCCAGCACCCGGTGCACCCAACAGGATCAAACGCATGGATATCTCCAGATCTATGTGAATTCTTTGTTTACGCAGCAGGCTTCCCGGCGATTCTCGCAGGCTCCGCATCGGCTACCGTTGGCTAGCTCGCGCTGCACGTCGAAATGACGGCGCTGCAAGAACCGCACGGCGCGACCGGGATAACCCGAGCGTCGCCTGCGCTGGGAGGCGCGCATAACGGTTCGATTATGCCACGGCTTCCCGCGCTCAAGACCCGAATAAAGCCCGTACGCGCGCGAGATCGGCGGGGGTATCGACGCCCGGCAACGGCACGTCGTGCGTGACGAGTACTGCGATGCGCTCGCCATGCCACATCGCGCGCAGCTGTTCGAGCGCTTCGACCTGTTCGATCGGCGAGATCGCGAGACTCGGGTACGTGCGCAGAAATTTCGCGCGATACGCGTACAGTCCGATGTGCCGGTATACGGCGGTGGGTGCGGGCGGCGCCGGCATCGACGCGACGTTGGGCCAGTGCGGCTGCCATGCGTCGCGCGCCCACGGGATCGGCGCGCGCGAGAAATACAGCGCGACGCCGCGCGCATCGGGCACGACCTTGACGACGTTCGGATTGAAAATTTCGGCGGGATCGGTGATCGGATGGGCGGCCGTCGCGATCGCGCAGTCGCTCGTCGTTGCCAGATGCGCGGCGACGCCGCGCACCAGCGCCGGGTCGATCAGCGGCTCGTCGCCCTGCACGTTGACGACGATCGTGTCGTCGCTCCACCCGAAGCGCGTCGCCACTTCCGCGAGACGGTCAGTGCCCGACGGATGGTCGGCGCGCGTGAGGACCGCGTCGAAGCCGTGGTCGTGCGCCGCGTCGAGCACTTCCTGCGCGTCCGACGCGACCAGCACCTGCTGCGCGCCCGATTCGCGCGCGCGCTCGGCGACGCGCACGACCATCGGTTTGCCGCCGATGTCCGCGAGCGGCTTGTTGGGCAGACGCGTCGACGCCAGACGGGCCGGCACGACGGCAATAAACGGATAAGGGGTGGGTTGGATCATCGGATCGGGAACGGGCGGCAATCAGGCCGAAGGAAGAGGCTGCGCGCGCGACGCGCACGCAGAGTCGGACGTAAGCCGGAGCGGCTAAAACGGCTACGGATCGATCGTGGAGCACATACGGGCGGGTTGGCGTTGACGAACCTTTGCCCCTTGACCCGCGCGCGAGCGAGACGACGCGGCGCCGCGCCGGGTCAGGCGACCGAGCCGGGATTCAGATCGACCGGCGTGCCTTCGACGGTCTGCCGCGCTTCGTCGACGAGCATCACGGGAATGCCGTCGCGGATCGGATAGGCGAGCTTGTCCGCGTTGCAGATCAGTTCCTGCGCGGCGCGGTCGTAGCTGAGCGGGCCCTTGCAGATCGGGCAAACGAGAATTTCAAGCAGGCGAGCGTCCACGGACTTTCTCCACAACTAATGCAGTGAGGCGGTGATCAAGCGCGGCTTCGACCGGGACTACCCAGATGCGCGCGTCGTGCCAGGCCCCCAATTTTACCGCATCCTTTTCGGTAATCAGGATCGCGTCGGCGTCGACGTCGGTGAACGGATTGCGCTCGAACGCGTAGTGATCGGGCAGTGCGCGCGTCGTGGGCGCGATGCCGGCCGCGCGCACTGTCGCGAAGAAGCGTTCCGGCGCGCCGATGCCGGCCGCGGCCAGCACACGTTGACCGGCGAATTGCGCGAGCGGGCGGCGCAGCGCGGGATTGTCGAGATGCCACGCGTCGGCGGGCGCGAGCTGCAGTGCGAACGTGTTCGGCCACGCGGGCAGCGTGCGCGCGTACGGATCATTGATCAGCGTCGCGTCGCGGCGGCGCGACAACGGCTCGCGCAGTGGCCCGGCCGGCAGCAGGAAGCCGTTGCCGCCGAGCCGGTGATCGAACACGACGAGTTCGACGTCGCGCGCGAGGCGATAGTGCTGCAAGCCGTCGTCGCTGACGATCACGTCGACGTCGCGATGGGCAGCGCACAGCGCCCGCGCGGCGGCGACGCGATCGGGACAGACCCATACGGGTGCGCCGGTGCGGCGCGCGATCAGCAACGGTTCGTCCCCGCCGACGCGCGCCGAAGAACCGGGCGTGACCTGGGTCGGCGTGCTCACGCGCGCGCCGTAGCCGCGCGACACGATGCCAGGCATGAAGCCCGCGGTGCGCAACGCTTCGACGAGCGCGATGACGGTCGGCGTCTTGCCGGTGCCCCCAACCGTCAGGTTGCCGACCACCACCACCGGCACGCCGACGCGCACCGACTTCAGCCAGCCTTGGGAAAACGCGGCGCGGCGCGCGGCCGCGACCGCGCCGAACACGCAGGCAAGCGGCGTCAACGCCCACGCGAGCGGGCCGCGTTGCTGCCATTCGCGCGCGAGGCGCGCTGCGAGACGGTCGCTGAGTTCGCTCATGGGCGGGTTGCGGGCAAGGACTGCGTGCCGTGCGCACTACGCGGGGTCAACTTCAACGCGGTTCTCCGGGCAATCGAATGCAAATACGGTCGAAAAATGAGTTGCAAACCGCGCGGCGAAAGGGCTCGTGCTGATTGGCCTCGGGCCAGCAAGCTCCCTGGCTCACTGCGCGATCGGCATGCCGTCGAACCCGCAACTCTAGCGCGCGGGCGTCCCAGCCGGCAAGTCGCGCAGGGTTTGATGGACGCTGGTCTATGCTATGTGCGGTCGGCCACAGTCTGTGGATAACTTTGTGGAGAACCTGCCATCCGATCGTCCGGGAGGGCCATTCCGTGCGCTTTGGATCGAAGTGCTCGCCCTCAATTGAGATGCAAACGCCATATAAATCAAGGGTCTGCCAGGAATCTATTGGCGTTGGCGGGCGTTCTGGCGGAATTCGTCAGGCGGTTCCCGCCATGTGGACACTTTTAACAATCCTGCGATTCCGGCTGGACTCCGCTCGTCGCTCGGTCTATCGTCTGTCCGGCCAGCGCTATTTATTCCTCGCATGAACCCCGAAAATCCTTTTGCTTCGGCGGCCACACCAGGCGGTGAGGTCGTCGTTCCCGTTTCCGCGCTCAATCGCGCGATCGGCACGATGCTCGAACGCTCGTTTCCACTCGTATGGGTCGCGGGCGAAGTGTCGAACTTCACGCGCGCTGCGAGTGGTCACTGGTATTTCTCGATCAAGGACGCGCAGGCGCAGATGCGCTGTGTGATGTTCCGCGGTCGCGCGCAGTACGCCGAATTCATGCCGCGCGAAGGCGATCGCATCGAAGTGCGCGCCCTCGTGACGATGTACGAACCGCGCGGTGAATTGCAACTGAATGTCGAAGCGGTGCGCCGCACCGGTCAGGGGCGTCTGTACGAAGCGTTCCTGCGGTTGAAGGCGCAACTCGAAGCCGAAGGGTTGTTCGCCGCCGAGCGCAAACGCGCACTGCCGACGCATCCTCGCGCGATCGGTATCGTCACATCGTTGCAGGCGGCCGCATTGCGCGACGTGCTGACGACGCTGTCGCGCCGCGCGCCGCATATTCCGGTGATCGTTTATCCGGCGCCGGTGCAGGGTTCGGGTGTCAGCGCGAAACTGGCGGCGATGGTCGAGACGGCTGGCGCCCGCCGCGAGGTCGACGTGCTGATCGTGTGTCGCGGCGGCGGCTCGATCGAAGATCTGTGGGCCTTCAACGAAGAAGTGCTCGCGCGCGCGATTGCGGAAAGCGTGATACCGGTGGTGAGCGGCGTCGGCCACGAGACCGATTTCACGATTGCCGATTTCGCCGCCGACGTACGTGCGCCGACGCCAACCGGTGCCGCCGAACTCGTGAGTCCGCAGCGCGTCATGCTGCTGCGCGAACTCGATCATCGGCACGCGACGCTTGCGCGTGCGTTCGGCCGCATGATGGAGCGGCGCGCGCAGCAGCTCGACTGGCTGGCGCGCCGGCTCGTGTCGCCGGCCGAGCGGCTCGCGCGGCAGCGTACGCATCTGCAGCAATTGCGCGTGCGGCTCGCGTCGGCGGGCGCGCGGCCGGTGCGGGACGCTCGAGCGCGCTTCTCGCTGCTGCAGATGCGCTGGCAACGCTGGCGTCCGGATCTCGCGGCCGAGCGCACGCGCGTCGACATGCTGGCGCAGCGCCTGAATGCGGCGCTGTCGCGCCAGCATGAACGTCAGCTCGCGCGTATCGACATGCTCCTCGCGCGACTCGAAGCGCTGAGTCCACAGCGCACGCTCGAGCGCGGTTATGCGGCCGTGCTCGACGCGCAAAGCGGGCGGGCGATTCGCACGCCGTCGTCGCTGAAACCCGGACGTCGTTTGACGATGCATCTCGCCGAAGGGTCGGCCGACGTCGCGCTCGCCGACGTGCAGGCGCGTCTGACCGAGGGCTTCTGACGTTTTGCCGGTGGGCGCGTGGCGCCCATCTGCTGTCATGTCCTGCCTGCCGACGACCCGGGCACGCGCCATGCGCACCCTTCCGAAGGGCCTTGCGCACGGCGTGTTCGACATGCCGGACATAAAGGCCGGTCGTTTGCGGGGTTATTCCAACTCGCCTACAATCGAGTGCTCGATAGCGTCATCCGCAGACTCCCCACAACAGATATAGAGAAGGAAAGCACCATGGAACATACGCTCCCGCCGCTGCCGTTTGCGAAAAACGCGCTCGCTCCGCACATGTCGGAAGAGACGCTCGAGTTTCACTATGGCAAGCATCACCAGACCTATGTGACCAACCTGAACAATCTGATCAAGGGCACGGAGTTCGAGAACCTGTCGCTGGAAGAGATCGTCAAGAAGTCGTCGGGCGGTATCTTCAACAATTCGGCTCAGGTGTGGAATCACACGTTCTTCTGGAACAGCCTGTCGCCGCAAGGTGGCGGCGCACCGACCGGCGCGCTCGCGGACGCGATCAACGCGAAGTGGGGTTCGTTCGACAAGTTCAAGGAAGAGTTTGCGAAGACCGCGGTCGGCACGTTCGGCTCGGGCTGGGCATGGCTCGTGAAGAAGGCCGATGGTTCGCTCGACCTCGTGTCGACGAGCAACGCCGCCACGCCGCTCACCACCGACGCCAAGGCTCTGCTGACGATCGACGTCTGGGAGCACGCTTACTACATCGACTATCGCAATGCGCGTCCGAAGTTCGTCGAAGCGTACTGGAACATCGTCAACTGGGACTTCGCGGCGAAGAACTTCGCTTGAGGTTACCGGTTGCAGCTCGTCGTCTGATGTCGTGATCCTTGCGGTCGCGATTGAAGATGGTTAGCTAGAGACGAAAGCCCTCCATCGCGAGGGCTTTTTCCTTTTCTGAGGCGAGCGGAACGGGAGGGGCGCTTCTGAAAGAAGTTTGTCACAGTTGGTAACTGCGATTTCGCGGGGCGCTAAGTGGACCTCGGCCGCCGCCCGTCGACTTCGCCGAGCTGGCGGGGGCGGGCGCGCCGCAGGCAATGCAAGCTGCTGCGGCGGCGAGAATGAGCCGGTTGATTGAGGCGGCCTCCGCGGGGTCGATTGGCTTGGGCGGCGGGGATCGTTTGACGCGAGTGTGGGCGGCGTTCCTTGTCAATTGATTGCCCGCGCATTTACAAGCATCACTTGATATAACGTACCCAATGCCGCGACGATGCGCAGCCGGGTCGAGGCCAGCCGGCCGCGCAAAAACTTTCTGTAACGGAGCCGTAACCACGGAATTTTGCGATTCGCCTAACGTTTGAATTCCAATCCTCCGAAGTGCACAACCATGATTTCCAGCAATAAAACGATCAACCTGGCGATTCCCGCCGCAGTCATCGCGCTCGCGTTAGGCGGTTGCGCAGTGGCGCCACCGAGCGGCCCGAGCATAGCCGCGATGCCGCGCGCCGGCGAGCCGCTCAGCCAGTTCCAACAGAACGACTACGCGTGCCGCGACTACGCGAATCAAACGACGAATCCGTCCGGCGCTGCGCAGGCTGCCACCACGAACAGCGTGAACAGCGCGGCGCTCGGCACGCTCGGCGGCGCGGCGGTCGGCGCGCTGCTCGGCGCCGCGGCGGGCAACGCCGGCGCGGGCGCGGCGATCGGGGCGGGCAGCGGCCTGCTGATCGGCGGCGCGAACGGTGCGAATGGCGCCCAGTACTCGGCGGCCGGCATGCAGGCACGCTATGACACCGCCTACGCCCAGTGCATGACATCGAAGGGCGAGACGATCGCTCAGCCGCAGCCTTACTATTCGACGCAGCCGGTGTATGTCGCGCCCCGTCCTTACTACTACGCACCGCCTCCGCCCGTCATGTATGCGCCTTATCCGGCTTACTGAGTGGTGATAGTGGGGCCGGCCGGCTTGCTCGTCTTGCATTGTCGGCCGGTACCGGGTTTCGTTGCGTAGCCCGGTTGGGTGGTAGCTTGTAGCGACGATCGTCAAATCCGCGCCGCTGCTTACTCCGTGCTGTCCGTCGACGCCGCTTTGCGCGGACGACGGCTGCGAGACGCCGTTTTACGGGCGGCCTTCCTGGCGGCCTCAGATCCTTCTTCCGAATCGACTGCTGGAGCAGGGGCCTCCGCCGGCGCCGCGATCTCAGGGACTTCCTCGATGGTGCGCGGCGTACTTTTCTTCGCTTTCTTCGCGGCGGTTTTGCGGGATGCGCGCTTTTTGGCGCTTTCACGCTGTGCGAGTTGGTCGCTGTCGGCGGTCTGCTCGATTTCTTGACCGAAGACGACCTGTTCAGCGGCAGTATCCGCTGCCGCTTTTACAGCGCGAGCTTCGGTCTCTTCAGCTATCGGTTTAACGACGAACTCATCTGGGAGCGGCGCGTGTTCACGTGGCTCCTGCCGCTGGAGCTGCTCGGCCGGCTGCGCCTGTTCGGTGAGAGTCGGAGCGCCAGCCGCAGGTTCTTCATCAGTCGTTTCGTGGTGACCGCGCTTGCCGTGCGCGGCCTCCTGACCTCGCCCCGCCTTGCGGTTGCCGCGGTCCTTGCGACGCGACTTGTGCTTGCCGCCCGGCTCGGACGCGGCCGCTTGCGCCGCCTGCGCTTGATACGAATGTTCGGCTGCCTGTTCAGCCGACGCCGACTCAGCCGACCCCGTTTCGGCAGACTCTGCCGCGGTTTCGCCGATAGTTTCACTGGCCGCTTCGCTCGCGACGTTCACAGCCGTGCTTCGATAAACGTACGCGCCTGATTTTTCATCGCGGCCGAATTCGAGCAGCCCGCGCGCCTGCGCCTCTTCCAGCAGATTACCGAAAGCGCGAAACCCGTAATACGTTTCGTTGAAATCCGGTTTGCGCCGTTTGATCGCGTTCTTCAGCACGGACGCCCAGATCTTGCCGCTGTCGCCACGTTCGGAAGCGAGTGCGTCGAACGTCTGCACCGCAATTTCAACGGCCTTGCTGCGACGCTTCTCCAGATCTTCCTTCGGCGGGGCTTTCTCTTCGTCAGCCGCACGTTTGGCTGCCTGCTGCGCGCTCTGCTGCTGGCGCGACGATTCGCGCCTCGCGACCGCGCGCTGACTTTCGCGTACGAGATCGTCGTAAAAGAAGAACTCGTCGCAGTTCGCAATCAGCAAATCCGAGGTGGACTGCTGCACACCAACGCCGATGACCTGTTTGGCGTTCTCCCGCAGCTTCGACACGAGCGGCGAAAAATCCGAATCACCACTGATGATGACGAACGTATTGACGTGCGATTTCGTATAACAGAGATCGAGCGCATCGACGACGAGCCGAATGTCGGCGGAATTCTTGCCCGATTGGCGCACATGCGGAATTTCGATCAACTCGAAATTGGCCTCGTGCATGGCCCCTTTGAAACTCTTGTAGCGATCCCAGTCACAATACGCCTTCTTGACGACGATGCTGCCCTTCAGCAGCAGGCGCTCGAGTACAAGCTTGATATCGAACTTGTCGTATTTCGCGTCGCGCACGCCAAGCGCGACATTCTCGAAGTCGCAGAACAGCGCCATGCTGACGTTTTCGTTGGATGACGCCATGTGTATCTCCATTGAAGCGGTCGTCGAAGTCGACGAATCGCGACATGATAGCGATTCCAGCGAAGGTGAGCAGCTTTTGTGGTGCGCTCGCACCGATAGGTGGATGGTAATTTGGAGCAAGCGGTTTGTCTGGCGGCCCAGCGAGCGGCTCCGTGTCAGTTCCGTTACAGGGTGTCGCGACGACTTGCGTTGTTCCACGTCGCGCGAGCTTCCAGCACGTCATCGATCAATCCGTATTCCCGCGCTTCGAGCGCCGACATGAAGTTGTCGCGGTCGGTATCGCGCGCGATATCTTCGATGCTGCGTCCGGTGCGCTCGGCCATCATGGCATTGAGACGCGCTCGCACATACAGCACCTCCTTCGCCTGGATTTCGATGTCCGCCGCGGTGCCCTGACCACCGCCGGAAGGCTGGTGAATCATGATGCGGGCATTGGGTAGCGCATACCGTTTGCCGCGTTGACCCGCGGTGAGCAGAAAGGTGCCCATGCTCGCGGCAAAGCCCGTGCACAAGGTCGAGACCTCCGGCTTGATGAACTGCATGGTGTCGTAAATCGCGAGGCCGTCATACACCGAGCCGCCGGGCGAGTTGATGTAAAAAGAAATATCCTTGTCGGGGTTCTCCGATTCGAGAAACAGCAATTGTGCGACGATCAGACTGGCTGACTGCTCGTTCACGGGCCCGACAAGAAACACGATGCGCTCGCGCAGCAGGCGGGAGTAAATGTCATAGGCGCGCTCGCCCCGGCCGGATTGTTCGATCACCGTGGGCACGAGGCCCAGGGCGGAGACAGATGGGTAACTGGAAGGCATGGGTTCCTCGTTCAGGATGGATGGCACGGGCATTCGGGGATGCACAGGCGGGGATGCGCAGGCGGCCTCGGGGCAGCCGCCGCGTGACATGCGCCGGTTCTTGCTCATTTGACGAAGCAGCGGCCCGAGTTGTGACAGAAATTTTTTTGCGCCGAGCTGTCACATCACCCGTTGCCCGTGCGTCAAGCTCAGGAATACCGAACATGACGCGCGCCTGACCCATGCCACTGGTGTACAGCCGCTTTTTCACGACGCAACATCGGGAGGTCTACGCATGACGGAACAGGGAATCGACAAGGCATCCAGTTTCGAGGCCGCGCGCGCCCGTCTGCTGGCGCTCGCATATCGGATGCTTGGCAGTCGTGCGGAGGCCGAAGACGTGGTGCAGGACGTCTGGCTCAAATGGCATCTGGCCGATAAGCAGGCGGTGCAAACGCCGGTCGCGTGGCTCACCACGCTCACCACCCGCACGGCGATCGACCGTCTGCGGCACGCGCAGCGCGAGCGCGCGTCGCAGGCTTGCGGCTGGTTGCCGGAGCCGTGGCTCGACGAGGTCGCACCATCGGCGGAGGAGTTGGCATTGCGCGCGGCCGATATTTCATATGGCGTGATGTTGCTGCTCGAACATCTGAAGCCAGACGAACGCGCGGCGTTCGTCCTGCATGAAGCGTTCGAGTGCGGTTATGCCGAAATCGCGTCGATTCTCGAGCGCACACCGGCCTCATGCCGGCAAATGGTTCATCGCGCCAAGGAGCGTCTGAAACGGGCGGGCGCGCCGTTGGAGCGGCCCGATCCAGCGGTGCATGGGCGAATCGTCGAGCGATTGCGCGCGGCGCTCGAAGCGCAAGACCGGGCGGGCTTGCTGCAGCTTTTCAACGACGCGCCGCAACTGATCAGCGACGTACCTTTGTACGCTACGCCCACTCCATTCCCTGCGGCCAACCTGGCCCTTCGGGCACAAGGGCCAACACCTGGAGCCGAAGCGCAGCGCGCCCGCGAACCGGGCTCAGGTCCGAAGTGGATCGCTGTGGTTACATCGCTCGCGCAACAGGCGAGCTATACCGAGGTGGTGTCGATGGCGGGTGCCGTGTGTATCGCACTGTTCTGCGACGGCGATATCGTCGGGCTAATCGACGTGGTGACGGACGGCGCAACGGACCTTTCGGCGAGAATCGTCTCGCTGCGCATCGTGGCCAGCGCCGCGCATTTGCGGGCGGCCAACCGAATGCTGGGCCGTGAGGCGGTCAAGGAACTGCTTGCCCGCATCAAGGGCCATCCGCAGGTGTCAGTTGCGGTGAGCCGCGACTTCCCAGTTGATGTCCACGCATAGCACCTGCGTACCATGCGAGTTATGCGCGGCAATCGAGGCCGTGACGCACAGATGCGCTTCGTTGATCGACAGATACGGCGGTGTTAGATGAACCCGCCCCGGTTGACGCATCGCCTGAATGAAGTACGGGCGGCGCTCCCAACTGGCGCCTTCGGAATGCAGCAGCGGGCTGAAGCGCTTTGCGCGTTGCGATGTGCGGCCCGGCGGCAGCACGTTGTCGCCGATCTGCCGGCCCGATCCGTCCAGGACAAAGCAGCGCGCCGTTTCTCCCAGCGCGAGCAGAGGTGCGGTCGCCTGCGTGATCGATTCCCCGGCAATCAACTGAGCTGCGGCAGCCTCGAGCGCAGTGACATACGGCGCGAGCCGCGCGGATTGCGCTTTCTCCCGAGCGGCAACGCGTTCGCGCAGCGAAGCGGAGAGCGAATCCATCAGGCCAGCGGCAACCTGCGGCTTGACGGGTTCGACGCTCGGGCCGGCGAAAAATGCGCCCTGGACGAAGTCCACATTGCATTCGAGCGCGATCAGCGCGTCGCGCTCGGTGCTCAGACCGCCCATCAGCACCAGTTGCCCGGACTCGTGCAACAGGGAGACGAGGCCCGGCAACACGCGTTCGATATGCGAGTGTTCACTCGCTTGCGCGAGGATGCAGCGGTCGAGCGTCACGATGTCCGGCCGCAGATTCCACACGCGGTCGATGTTCGAATGCTTCGCACCAAAGCCGTCGAGCGCGATCAGAAAACCGGACTTGCGCAGCGAATCGACGATTTCGGCGAAGCGCGTTGTTTCGCCGCCGGCCTGTTCGGAAACTTCGAGCACCACGCGTTGCGGCGGGAGGCCGAGCGTCTTCAGGCTGGCAAGGAGCGCGTCGCCGTAGCTGGTGTCCATCAGCGCGGCCGGATGCAGGCTGAGGAAGAGCCATTCGTCGTGGCTGTCGAACGCGTTGAAGTTGCCGAGGTGCAGCGATTCGGCCAGCCGTCCGAGTTCGAGCAGGTCGCCGCGTCGCGCGGCCTGCGTAAAGACTTCGTGCGAGGGCACTTGCTGCTCATGCTCGTCGTGCACGCGCAGCGACGCGTGATACCCGATCGCGCGCCGGTGCGATACCGAGAAGACCGGTTGAAACACGCTGAAAACGGTGTAGCCGCCATACAGAACGGTACGGCGGGAGCCTTCGTCGCCGGCCATCGGGCGTGGTGGCTGGAAGCCGGGATGTTCGAGTTCGATCATGCTCATCATGTCGGTCGTGTGGAAACGGCGGCGCTTGCAGGGCTCCACAGGAGTTCGCACGCGCAGACTAAGAGTTTACAGGATAGTCGAGCAAGAACTATGCGCGTGTACCAACAAGGCTCGAGCGCCCACCAGCAATGCTCCGAGGAAAACGTGCTGCGCCCGCTCCGCTATGAAGGCGACGACACGCACTTCACTGGTGCGGCACGCGCCCTGTTGCGGGTCGGTGACGCTGTTCAAGGATGCTGCGTGCGCGCCGCGCGGAGCGTTGCCAGGAAATCCGTTTGTGAGCGCGCGAGGATGCGTCGTCCTGGCGCGCGCGGCTTTCAGGTTCGCTCTGACGGATCGGTCTTCTTCGCTGGCGTGCGGATCTCCGGCGACAACTGCGCAAAGATCCATGACGAACATGCGGTAATGACGCCGACACACAGGAACGTTGCATGAAACGCCGGCAGCGAATTCGCGGCGGTCACACGCTGCATGATGCCGGTAAAGGTCGTCAGCAACGCACCGGCCACGGTCACGCCGAGACTCATCGAAAGCATCTGCACGAGCGAAAACAGGCTATTGCCGCTGCTCGCGCCGCCAGTGCCCAGGTCCTTCAGCGTCAACGTGTTCATCGCGGTGAACTGCATCGAGTTCACGCCGCCAAAGATCGCCAGTTGCACGAGCCGCAGCCACAGCGGCTGATTCGTGCTCGTGAGCGCGAAACTCGCCATCATCAGACCCACCAGAATCGTGTTCGCCATCAGCACGCGCCGGTAGCTGTACTTCAGAATCAGCGTCGTCACGAGACGCTTCGTTGCCATGCCCGCGGCCGCCACGGGCAGCATCATCAGCCCGGCTTCGAATGCGCTATAGCCGAGGCTCACCTGCAACAGCAGAGGAATCAGGTAGGGCATCGAGCCGCTGCCGATCCGCGCGAACAGATTGCCGAGCAGCCCGACGCTAAACGTGTGAATCTTGAACAGATCGAGCGGAAAGATCGGCTCGGGCTCGCGCACCGCGTGCAGACCATAGGCAACGAAGCACGCCATGCTCAGAATCAGCAGCACCAGCACCGTCGCATGTTGAATGCCGAACTCGGTGCGGCCATCGAGCGCGAACGAAAGTGCCACCATGCCCACCACCAGCAGCAGGTAGCCGCCGAGGTCGAATTTGCCAGTGTGTTCGTTGCGGCTATCCGGCATGAAAATAAACGTGGCAATGCAGCCCACGATGCCTACCGGCACGTTGATCAGAAAGATCCAGTGCCACGACGCGATTTTGACGAGCCAGCCGCCGAGCGTCGGTCCGATCAACGGTCCGATCAGGCCCGGGATCGCCACGAAGGCCAACGCCGGCAGATAGCGCTCCGCCGGAAAGGTACGCAGCACCGCGAGCCGCCCAACCGGCAGCAGCATCGCGCCGCCCACGCCTTGCAGAATGCGGAAGAGCACCAGTTGGTTCAGCGTGCGCGCGTTCGCGCACAGCAGCGAGCCCACCGCGAACACGAGGATCGCACTGAAGAACACGCGCCGCGTGCCGAGTCTGTCGGCGAGCCAGCCGGACACGGGGATCATCACCGCCATTGTCAGCGAGTAGGCGATCACCACCGATTGCATGCGCAGCGGCAGCTCGCCGAGGCTTGTCGCCATCGCGGGGAGTGCGGTGTTGACGATCGTCGAATCGAGCGTCTGCATGAAGAAGCCGGTGGCGACCAGCCACAGCATCACCGTCAGTGCGCGGGGCGAAGGACCAGAGGGGAGGTCGGGAGCGAGGGCGGGCGGAGTCGGCGTCGTAGACATATCAAGCGGCTGGGCGCGCTCGGTCGGGCTGGGACTCGCTATTCTAGGGAAAAGCGACTCCTGACGCAGCGCGCGGCGCAGTCTTGCGCAGGCGTCGGCGCTGCGTCTCGGCGGCGCTCTGCGCCGTCTTCACACATCAGCCGGCAACTGCGCCGCCGCCTGAAAAAACGCCTGCGCCCGTGGCTCGTTGCCAAACGCCACATGAATCCTGATCCACGGGCTCGCCTCCCGATTCGGCCTGAAGTGTTGTCCAGGCAGCACCGTCACACCGAGCGGCACACCGCATTCAACGAGCCGCTCGGCGTCCGTGACATGGGGCACGCGCGCCCACACGAACTTGCCGCCCGCTGGTTCTTCGAAAATCTCCCAGCCGGAATCTTCGAGTGTCTGGACGGTCGAGCCGAGCGCGCCGCGCATCTGGCGGCGCAGTCGCTCCAGATATTTGCGATATGCGCCGCGCTCCAGCATCGACACCGCCACCGCTTCGGCAAACCGCGAGCCGCCGATGCTCGTCAGCATCTTGATATCGACCAGATCCTTGATGATCGCGTGACTCGCAACCACGCAGCCGATCCGTAGCGACGACGACAGCGTCTTCGACAGTCCGCCGATGTAGATCACCTGTTCGAGTTGGTCGAGGGTCGCGAGGCGATCGGTGAGCTCGGTCTGAAAATCCGCGTAGATATCGTCCTCGATAATCTGGAAGCCATGCTCACGCGCCAGTTGCAGCAAACGGAACGCGACCTGCGGTGCGACCGTGGTGCCGGTCGGATTGTGGAACACGGTGTTGATGAGCAGCAATCTGGGCCGGTGCAGCTTCAGTTGCGCCTGCATCGCATCGAGGTCGGGACCGCTGCCGGTGCGCGGAATGCCGATCAGCTTCATGCCGTGCAGTCGCAACAGGCCGTAGAGGTTGTAGTAACCGGGGTCCTCGACAAAGATCGTGTCGCCAGGCTTCAGCATGTAGCGCACGAGCAGATCGAACGCCTGGCTCGCGCCATTGGTGATCAGAATCTGCGACGCGTCCGCCTGGATGCCCAACTGGCCAATACGGCCGCGCAACTGTTCGCGCAAGACGGGATTGCCGAGCGGCGTCGCGTATTCGACCATGCTCGCCGGATCGGTTCGCGACACGTGGCGAATCGCCTGCGCAATGCCATCGATGTCGCGCCAGCTTTCGGGAATGAAGCCGGTGCTGAGCTTCAGCGTCTCGCCCGGAAAGTTGAATTGCTCGAGCAAATGGTCCGACTCGACATCGGCGCGGCGCGGGTCCGACGTGCCTTGGCAACGCATGTCCGTCGGCTGGCGATCGGCGACGTAAAAGCCGGAGCCGTGGCGCGAGTCGACATAGCCGAGCGACACCAGCCGGTCGTATGCCTCGATCACCGGGAAGCGGCTCACGCCGAAGTCGGCGGCGAACTGGCGGATCGACGGCAGCTTCGAGCCAGGATGCGCATTGCGCGAACGGATCCACGCCGAAACGCCCGTGACGATCTGCTCGGTAAGCGGTACGCCGTTGTCCCGATCGAGCTGGATTTCGAGTTTCATACGCTTGCCTTTTGTCGCCGGCCCGCGAGCGCGCAAGCTCGTAACCTGCGTCGGGCGAGCCATGCCAACTGTTCGGTTTTTTGACTGAACAGTTCCGATGAAAGTGTTCGGAACTGTGCATGGGTTTCCGATCATCGCACGCCAATAATCGGTACAACAGAAAGTTCTTCGAGGAGAACGGCGATGCGAGAAGTGCGAGTTTTCGAACTGGAACATGGCGAACCCGTCACGGCCTGGCGCGTTGCGCGCCCGTCGATTTTGAAAGTGATCAGCGGCAAGGTCTGGCTGACCGTCGAGGGCGAGCATGAAGATCACTGGCTCGGGGCAGGGCAGTCGATCGAGTTGGCGCGCGGATCGGTGGCATGGATCAGCGCAGGGCGGGAGGGGGCGCATTTCGCGCTGGCGAGCGGCTCGCAACGCAAGCTGCCGACGCTGCTACTCGGCTGGCCGATACCGGCCTGGCTGGCGCGTCGACCGGGCGTGGTCTGATGCGGGGCGAACGGCGAGCCGCCGCTTTGCAGGTCCGACGTAGCGCCTAAGCAGACCTTAGCAGCCCCTGAGCAGCCCCTAAGCAGCCCCTAAGCAGCCTCTCCCGCCTGATACTCCCCGATATACCGCGCTCGCGGCCGGATTAACCTGCCATCGCGCGTCTGCTCCATCGCGTGCGCGATCCAGCCGACCACCCGCCCGAGCGCAAAGAGCGTGAATGCGGCGCCGGTCGGCAAGCCGAGCACGCGCTCGATCGCCGCAAGCGCGAAATCCACGGTCGGCTCGGCGCCGGTCGTGTCGCGCACCGCACGTGCAAGGTGCAGCACCTCGTTGAGCGGCGAGCGGGCCGGCGCGCAGTCGGCGAGCATCGTCAGCAACAACCGCGCGCGCGGATCGCCGTCCGGGTACAGCGGATGACCGAAGCCCGACAGCACCGGACCTTGCGCGCCGTGCTCGTGCCGCGCGAGGCGGTTCGCCAGATAGCGGTCCAGATCGGGCGAGCGCGACGCTTCATCGAGCAGGGCCGCAATGCGCACGGTTTCGCCGCCGTGACGCGGCCCGGAGAGCGCCGCGAGGCCTCCCGCGACCGCGCCGAACAAGTGCGTGCCCGTCGACGTGATGCAGCGGACCGTGAACGTGGACGCGTTCAGCTCGTGATCCGCGCACGCGACCAGCGCCGCGCGCAGCAGCCCGTTTTGCGGCCGGCTGCGCACCCGCCAGGCCGTCGCGATCTGGCGATGCAGCGGTTCGTTCGACGGCGCCGCCGGCAGCATCGCGGCGGCCAGCAGCCGCATCACGGCGCACGCGGTGTCCAGCTGGGCGTCGCGGCCGAGCGCCCACACGCGCGGCATCTGCGCGGCGGCGGCCGGCAGCAGCACGAGCGCGCGATCGAGCGGGGTGCTGTCACTCCACAGCTTGAGCCACGCAGCCCATTGCGCGGGGGCGAGCGGCACGGCGGGCGCATCGGCGATGCGCCGCGCGCTGCATTGCCAAAGCAGCGCCGCGACGTCTTCGAGTGACGCACTGCGTGCAAGCTCGATCGCATCGTGCCCGCGATACAGCAGCCGACCGTCCGCGACCAGCGTGATCGACGATTCGAGCACCGGCACGCCCCAGTCGAGCACCTTCTGCGCGACCTTGCCCGCTCGCTTGCCGTCGGCCTTGCGACGCGCAAGGCGCCGCACCTCGGCGGCATCGTAGAGGCGATGCCTGCCTTGCGCATCCGGCGACGAGCCGAGCATCCCGCGGCTCACGTACGCGTACAGCGTCGGCAAGCTGACGCCGAGCGTCGCGGCCGCTTCGGCGGCGGTCAGATAAATCGGGGCTGACATGAAAGCGAGTGAAAACCGAAGAAATCAATATATGTTGATTATCATAATCAAGATTGATTGCAGCAAGGCGCAAATTTAGACTCGGTGCACCTGCTTCCTGTGCGCGCGGTCAACGCGCCCGATGCCATGACACCCGAACTCGCCCTCAAGCACATCTGGACTCTCGCCGGCTGCGATCCGGTCGCACTGCACGCCGTATCGCTTGCCGGCGCGGACCCCGGCTTGCCTTCGGTCTATCGCGTCGGCAGCCTCGCGTCGTCGACCATCGCGGCGACGGGCCTCGCGGCCGCCGAATACTGGCACCTGCGCAGCGGACACAGGCAACGGGTGTCGGTGCAGATGCATCGCGCGCTGGCGGCGTTTCGCAGCGAACGCTATCTGCGGATCGACGATGGGCCGCCGCCCGCGCTGCGCGATCCGGTCACTGGCTTCTACGAAACGGGCGACGGCCGCTGGATCCAGCTGCACACGAATTTTGCGCATCATTTGAAGGGCGTGCTCGACGTGCTCGGCTGTGACAACGGCCGGGAGTCGGTGGCGGCCGCGATTCGCGGCTGGGAGGGCGCGACGCTCGATCAAACGCTCGCCGACGCGGGCCTATGCGCCGCCTTGATTCGCACGCCCGACGAATGGGCCGCGCTCGAGCAGGCCAAAGCGATCGGGCGCCTGCCGCTGTTCGAGATCGAGCGCATCGGCGACGCGCCGGCCGAGCCGCCGCGCCACGCCGACGCCGACGCCGAACCAGGCGTCGATCGTCCGCTCGCGTGCGTGCGGGTACTGGATCTGTCGCGGATCATCGCCGGACCGGTGGCCGGCCGCGCGCTCGCGCATCATGGCGCGGACGTGATGACGATCAACGGGCCGCATCTGCCGAACATCGCGCCGCTCGTGATAGACAACGGCCGCGGCAAGCGTTCGGCGCTCGTCGATCTGCGCGACGCCGCTGGCTGCGACACGTTGCGCGGACTCGCGCGCGATGCCGACGTGTTCCTGCAGGCCTATCGTCCGGGCGCGCTCGCGGCGCGCGGCTTCGGGCCGGACGAGCTGGCGCGCCTGCGGCCTGGCATCGTCTATGTGTCGGTGTGCGCGTACGGGTACACGGGGCCGTGGGCGCAGCGACGCGGCTTCGATAGTCTGGTGCAGTCGGCGAGCGGCATCGCGTGGACGGAGCGCGCGGCGGCGGGTTCGGCCGAGCCACGGCATCTGCCGTGTCAGGCGCTCGATCACGCGACCGGCTATCTGGCCGCGTTCGGCGCGATGGTCGCGCTCGCGCGGCGGGCTCGCGAAGGCGGCAGCTGGCATGTGAAGGTGTCGCTTGCGCAGACCGGGCGCTGGCTGCAGTCGTTCGGGCTGCTGGTCGATGGACAGCAGGCGCCCGAGATGTCGCTCGACGATGTGCGCGATTGCGTCGCGAGCGTGCAATCGGAGTTTGGGTGCGTGCTGGGCGTTCAGCCCGCCGAAGAACTGGAACAGACGCCGGCGTTTTATGCGCTGCCGCCGGCGCGCATCGGCGCGCACGAAGCCCGGTGGACGTAACAGGGCAGCGTGCGCCGCGTTGGAGTTTGAAGCGCGGCGCGCCCGGCTGCGTGACCATTCACCGAGCCGCAGCCTACTTCCTCAACTCCGCCACGAAGTCGTAGTAATCGTTGCGGCAGTACGTGTCCGTCAACTCGATAGCGCGCTGATCCGCCGTATAGCCCACGCGCGTGATCAACAGCAACGCCTCGTTCGGCGCGATGCTCATCTGCTGCGCGATCTCGTCGCTCGCGTTCACCGCGCGGAAGTGCTGCAACGCGCGCACGATCGTCAGTCCGCGATTCTCCAGATATGTGTACAGGGAGTCGCCGATTGCCTGCGGATCGGGAATCACCGCGGCCGGGAACGTCGAATTCTCGACCGCCATCACGATGCCGTCGGCGAGCCTCAGCCGCCGCAGCCGTGTGACCGCGGCGGCCGGGGACAGCCCCAACTGGATCACCTCGTCGCGATTGGCCGGCGAGATTTCCCGCGACAGCCACTTCGAACTCGGTGTGAAGCCGCGCCGCCGCAGCATTTCGCTGAAGCTCGACAGGCGCGACAACGGATCTTCATAGCGCGGCGTGATGAAGCTGCCCGCGCCCTGGGTGCGGCGAATCAAACCCTGCTCGACGAGCAGCGCGATCGCCTTACGCGACGTGATGCGCGATACGCCGAGCGCCTCCGACAGCACCCGCTCGGAGGGGAGCGCCTCACCGGCGTTCCAGCGGTTTTCGTGGATCGCGCTGCCGAGCTTGCGGGCAAGTTGCAGATAGAGCGGCGTGTCGTTTTCCGGGTCCGGGCGCAGGTCGCGCCAGCGGTCTTCCGAGGCAGAGGTCATGGGGCTCACGCAAGATGGGCAAGCGGCAATTTTAAAACATCGGCGCGCCCCGTTATAGCGGGCTTTTGCCTGGCGCGCCGTCGTGAGGCCGCGGAGCCGCTAAACTCATCTCCAGGTTTTTCGCAGCGTGCGTTGCGCGGTGAGGCCGCGCGCAATTGCATCGCATCCGGATCGAGCCACTTTCGAAGGAGTCAGCATGACGAGCGAAATCGTAAGCGTGAGCTTGCCGGGCGGCGAGCGCATTCCGGCGCTGGGGCAGGGCACGTGGGAGATGGGCGAGCGGCAAGCACGACGCGCGGCGGAAATCGATGCGCTGCGCTGCGGCATCGAACTCGGCATGACGCTGATCGACACCGCCGAAATGTACGGCGACGGCGCGACCGAGTCGCTGCTCGGCGAAGCGCTCGCCGGTTTGCGCGACAAGGTGTTTCTGGTCAGCAAGGTGTATCCGCACAACGCCAGCCGGCGCGGCGTGATCGCCGCGTGCGAGCAGAGCCTGAAGCGTCTGAAGACGGACCGGCTGGATTTGTATCTGCTGCACTGGCGTGGCTCGGTGCCGCTCGCGGACACCGTCGACGGCTTCGAGGCGCTGCGGCGCGCGGGCAAGATCCGTCACTGGGGCGTGAGCAACTTCGATACCGACGACATGGAAGAACTCATCGCGACGCCAGGCGGCGACGCATGCGCGACCGACCAGATTCTGTACAACGTGGCGCGGCGCGGGCCGGAGTTCGATCTGCTGCCATGGCTCGCCGAGCGCGGCACGCCGGCGATGGCATACAGCCCGATCGATCATGCGCGGCTGCCGAAACGCTCGCCGCTCGACGACATCGCGGACGCGCGCGGCGTCTCCGTGTTTCAGGTGGCGCTCGCGTGGGTGCTGGGCAAGCCCAATGTGTGCGCGATTCCGAAGGCGGCGCGGGTCGAGCATGTGCGCGACAACTATCGCGCGTCGCAACTGGTGCTGGAAGCCGGCGAACTCGCCGCGCTCGACGCGTACTTCAAGCCGTCGCGCGGCAAGCGTGCGCTGGAGATGTTGTAAGCGCCGGCGCGGCCGCCGTCCGTTGCGGAGCGGTGGCGCGCGAGGCTCTGAGCGAGGCGGGCGCGGATGACGCCGCGCGCGCTGACGCGGCGCTCAGGTGCAGGGGTGGTGCTGATGCACGGAGCCGAGCACGGCGACTTCGGCGGGGGTGTGCTGCAGTGCGTCGTCCGGTACCTGAGCGGCATCGGCGAGGAAGTCGTCGACGATCGACGACACTGGCACGTCGGGCAGACATAGCGACACGCGCTGGGTTTCGTTGGCGGGGAAGGTGGCGCGTTGAGCGAGGAACAGCACGCCGTATTGATAACCGTGGATGATGCCGCGGATCGCGCTGACGCATTGCCCTTGCGCGACGTTGTCTTGGCGCTGTTTGCAGCTCTGTACAAGCGAGTAGGCGGAGAAGCTCGGATCGACCGGTGGCGCCGCTTGCGACAGGGTTTGCGCCATTGGCTGCGCGGGAGTTTGCGCATTGGCGAGCGATGCGAGGCCCAGGGCGGTAGCCATCAGCACGGCGGCTGCCATGCGGGTCGCGGAGGGGGGGACACTTCTATGCATGTTGTGGGCCCTCATATCGAACGTTGAATTTGATATGAGGCGGTCGTCTCGGATTGGTTCCATGACACTCACGCGCAGGGAAGGTTGTGTTCCCGCCGCTCGCGGTGCGGTTCGCGCGACGATGCGAGGCGCGGCTCGCGCACTCTCCGGGCCATTCCGTCAGCGCGCGCCGCAGGCGGGCGGGCCGCTTCGACCGGCCTGCGGCGGTGACGCCCGACCGGGGGATCGGGACGCCACCGCCGTTGCCAGCGGATAGCGGACAGTATGCCGGGACATGTCGCCGGCGGGTAGGGCGCGGGGGCCCCCTACCCGGGGCAACGGGCGACGCCTGGTGCCCGTTCCCGCCGCCGTTGTCACTGCCGCCGCTGCCGCCACCCTTGCCTCCGGGACCGCCGCCGAAGCCTCCGCCAAAGCCTCCGCCGAACCCGCCACCGAAGCCACCGCCAAAGCCACCACCCGGACCACCGCTGAAGCCTCCGCAACTGCAACCGCCGCTCCCGCTGCCGCCGCTGCTTCCGCCACCAGCACCGCCACCGCCGCTACTGCCGCCTCCACCGCCTCCACCGCCTCCACCGCCTCCACCGCCGCTATTTCTGGTTTTCATCGCGCGTCTCCAGCTGCCAAAGCGGCGGCCGACCTATGCACGCGGGTCTTGTCGAACCCCGAGTCCGTCGTGTCGAAGCTGGCCGCGCGTCGCTGCCGTGCTGATCGCTCGATACCGCGTCATCGCGTGGTGACGCTCGTCGTGCGGATGTGCGCGGCGTTGCGCGCCCGGTTTGGCTTCGAATCTCTGGCCGCAAATTTAGCGATATCCATGCCACGCGTCGCAGAGCCTTGAGGCGACGCGGGCGATCCCGGGATGTACGATGCGCGCGCCGGAAAAACGCCTGAAAACGTTGCGACGATGAAACGCGGGGACACAAAAGCGTGTTCTGACGCGGGATTCGTCAAGGGGACGCTGTGCTGGGTGACGCCGTGTCACGCGACGTCGATGAGGGCCGAGTCGACGCCTAGCTGGCGTTTTCCGACGCGTCGTCGGAAGCCGCGCCGTTCGTCGGGTTGCCCGCGATGTCATCGCGCTGCTCGCATTGCAGCTCGCGCAGCGTGGCGACCGGGATATGGCAGCGAATCCGGTGCGCGGAAGGCGAGTCGGCGGCGCCGCTGGCGTCGAGGAACGGCGGGTCCTGCTGCTCGCAGATCGCGCCGAGCTTGCGCGGACAGCGCGTGTGAAACACGCAGCCCGACGGCATCGCGCCGGGCCCGGGCAACTCGCCCGTCAGATGGATGCGCGTACGTCGATGTTCCTCGCCGGACGCGCCGTCGCCCGGCAGCGTCGGCACGGCGGACAACAGCGCCTCGGTATAGGGATGCTGCGGTCCATCGAACACGGCCGCCGCCGGCCCGATTTCGAGGAGCCGGCCGAGATAGAGCACCGCGATGCGATCCGACACGTAGCGCACCACGTGCAGATCGTGCGAGATGAACACGTAGCTGACGCCGCGCTCGCGCTGCAGATCGGCGAGCAGGTTCAGGATCGCGGCCTGCACCGACACGTCGAGCGACGAAGTCGGCTCATCGCAGACCACGACGCGTGGTTCGCCGGCAAACGCGCGCGCAATCGCGACGCGCTGCTTGAGCCCACCCGATAGCTGGCGCGAAAGTGCGTCGAGATAGCGCTCGGGCAGCCGCACGGCGTCCGTCAGCGTGGCGAGCCTTTCGTCGATCTCGGGTCCGCGCAGCGCGGTGAAGCGCGCGAGTGCACGACCGATCAGCCGCTTGACCGAATGCGCGCGATTGAGCGCCGAGTCCGGATTCTGGAACACGATCTGCAGCGACTTCAGCTGCTCGTCGCTGCGTCGCGTGACGCGCGCGGCGAGCGGTGCGCCGTCGAGTTCGAGCACGCCGCCGGCATCGGGTGCGAGCAGGCCGAGCATCAGCCGCGCGAGCGTCGTCTTGCCGCTGCCCGACTCGCCGACGAGGCCGAGCGTCTCGCCGCTCGCGAGTTCGAGCGACACGTCGTCGACCGCGCGCAACGGCGCACCGGATACGTGGAATGTTTTCGACAGGTTGCGAGCGCGCAAGACCGGCGCAGAGGACGCGCGCGCCGCCGCGTTGAATGATGCGGCCGCCACCGGCTCCTCGCTCGATGCCGCCCGCGGCAACTCGATCGCGCGCTCGTGATAGTGGCAGCGCGCCATCTGATCCCCATGCGGAGCGCCGAGCCGATAGGGCGGCGGCGCGTCGCGGCGGCAGCGTTCGTCGGCGAGACGGCAGCGTTGCGCATAGATGCAGCCCTGCGTGACCGAGCCCGGCAGCGGCAGGCCGCCCGCGATCGTATCGAGCCGTTCGCGGTCCTTGCTGCGTCCGGCGCTCGGCAGGCAGCGCAGCAATCCGACCGTGTACGGATGACGCGGCCGCGCGAACACGTCCTGGGTCGCGCCTTCCTCGACCAGCTTGCCCGCGTACAGCACGCCGATGCGTTCGCACATGCGGCCGATCACCGCGAGGTTGTGGCTGATGAACAGCACCGCGGTGCCGAACTCCGCGCGTAACTGCGCGACGAGGTCGAGCACTTCCGCTTCGACGGTCGCGTCGAGGCCGGTGGTCGGTTCGTCGAGAATCAGCAGCGCGGGGTTCGACGCGAGCGCCATCGCGATCACGACGCGCTGCTGCATGCCCCCCGACAGTTGATGAGGATAGCTGTCCATCACGCGCTCGGGCGCCGCGATACGCACGCGCTGCAACATCTCGAGCGTGCGATGCAACGCTTCGTCGTGTGCGACGCCGGCCGCCTCGAATGCTTCGGATATCTGGCGGGCAATCGTCAGCGACGGGTTCAGCGCGCGCCCAGGGTCCTGATAGACCATCGAGACGGTCGTCGCCCGCATGCTGCGCAGCGCATCGGCGCCGAGCTTCTGCACGTCCGCGCCGGCGATCACGATCTTGCCGGCCTTCACCTTGCCGTTGCGTGGCAGGTAGCGCAGCGTCGCCATCGCGACGGTCGACTTGCCGCAGCCCGATTCGCCGACGAGCCCATACGCCTCGCCGCGCCGCACACGAAACGACACGTCTTGCAGCACTTCGCGATCGCGTCCGCGGATCCGGTAGGTGACCGTCAGGCCGACCACGGTCAGCGCATCGGTGAGATCGCTCTTCGACACGTCGAACGTGGCGAACGAAGAGGGCGGCGCGCCGTTCATCGGTCGAGCACTCCCTGCACGCTGTCGGCGATCAGATTGACGCCGACCACCAGCGACGCGATCGCGCCCGCCGCGAACACGACGGTCCACCACGCGCCGCCCGCCATCAGCGTGTACGACTCGGACAGCGCGAGCCCCCAGTCGGCCGACGGCGGCTGGATGCCGAAGCCGAGAAACGACAGCGTCGCGACCGCGAAGATCGCATAGCCGAGCCGCACCGTTGCTTCGGCGACGATCGGCGGCAGCACGTTCGGCAGGATCTCCACGAACATGATGTACGGCGCGCGCTCGCCGCGCAGCTGGGCAGCGGCCACGTAGTCGAGATGGCGCTCGGCGAATACGGCGGCGCGCACGGTGCGCGCGGTGATCGGCGTGAAGGTGAGGCCGATCACGAGAATCACCGTGAGATTCGATGCGCCGACCGCGGCGAGCGCGAGCAGCGCGATGATCACGAGCGGCAGCGCGAGCACCGCGTCGATCACGCGGCCGATCACGTCGTCGACCCACCCGTCGAAGTAGCCGACCAGCAGGCCGAGCGCGGTGCCCGCCGCGGTGCCGAGCAGCGTCGCGAGCGGCGCGATGGTCAGGATGTCGCGCGCGCCGACGATCACGCGTGAGAATACGTCGCGGCCGAGCTGATCGGTGCCGAACCAGTGCGTGCGATCGGGCGGTGTGAGCGAATTGAGTGGATCGGACGCGTACGGATCGAGATGCACGAACCAGGGCCCGGCGATCGCGCAGACGATCCACCACGCGACGATCAGCGCACCCACGATGAAGGTCGGCGAACTCAGAAGCAGCAGGAGGCGCGGGAAGCGTGGCTCGGCGGGCGCGCGCGGCGTGAAGCCCGGTGCGCCAGGCGTGGGCGGCGCAGGTGTCGTCGAAGGAGCCGGTGACACGCTCGGATTCATTCCGCGGTCCTCACCCGCAGCCGCGGATTGAGCAGCACGTGCAGCGCATCGGCGACCAGATTCGCGAGCGTATAGACGACGCCGATCGTCAGCACGCCCGCTTCGAGCATCGGAAAGTCCTTCGCCTTGGCGGCGTTGTAAATCAGCGAGCCGATCCCCTGGTAGTGGAACAGCGTTTCGACCACCACGAGTCCGCCGATCATGTAGCCGAGCTGGGTGGCGGCGACGGTGATCGTCGGCAGCAGCGCGTTGCGCAGCACGTGCCGCCAGATCACGACGTGGCGCGGCAGGCCCTTGAGGATCGCGGTGCGCGTGTAGTCGGCGTCGAGCGCTTCGACGGTGCCCGCGCGCGCCATCCGCGCGATATAGCCGAAGAATACGAAGACGAGCGGCAGCACCGGCAGCACCAGATGCCGCAGCTGGTCGAGCACGCTTGCATCGGGCGGAAACGAGGCCTCGATCGGCAGCCAGCGCAGCCACACGCCGAACACGAGGATCAGCACGATCGACGACACGAACTCCGGCACCACGGTCGCCGACAAACCGGCAATGCTGATCGTGCGATCGAGCCAGCGTCCCGCATGCATCGCAGACCACACGCCGCCCGCAATGCCGAGCGGCACGACGACGATGAACGCGAAGAGGCCGAGCTTCGCCGAATGCGCTAGCGCATCGGCGATGAACGGCCCGACCGGTTCGCGATACGCGTACGACAGCCCCATGTTGCCGCGCACGAAATGCGTGATCCAGTCGATGTATTGCGTGAGCAGCGGCCGGTCGGCGCCGAGCTGATGATTGAGCGCCGCGACCGCGCGCGCATCGGCGAGCGGCCCGAGCACCGCGCGGCCGATATCGCCGGGCAGCAACTGCCCGCCCGCGAACACGATCAGCGACAGCAGCCACAGCGTGATCAGCGACAGACCCACGCGCGTCGCCAGGAAACGCGCGACGCGGCGTGCGTTGCCGTTCGTCGCACGCGGTAAACGCGATGCGTTCGAGGCGGGAGAGGGCGCCGAAGCCGACATCGTGAGTTCTCCTGCGAAAGGTGCGTTGAGCAGCGCGGTACTTACGCGCTCAGCGTCGCGCGATCGAAATACAGCTGCGCGAGCGCGGTGAAGCGCACGCCGTTCACGCCCTTGCGCATCGCGATCAGCTGATCGTAGAAGAACGGGATGATCAGCGGCGTTTCGTCGAGCAGCAGCGTCTGGATCTGTCCGGAGAGTTTCTTCTGCGTGGCGAGGTCGATCGCCGCGACGAACTGCGCGACCAGTTGATCGTATTGCGGATTCTTGAAGTGCGCAGCATTCCACGTGCCGTTGCTCGTGAGCGTCGCGTTGAGGAACACGTTCGGCACGCCGCGATGACCGTAGTCGGTGATGCCGAGCGGCGAGTCGAGCCAGTCGGATTTGCCCGGCGTGCCCGCGCCGTAGTACAGCGACTGGCTCTCGACCTTCAGGTTGATGCGCACGCCGATCGCCTTCGCGGCGTTCTGCACGACGACCGCGAGGTCGGGGATCTCCATGTATTTTTCGGTGGTCAGCGTGACATCGAAACCGTTCGGCACGCCGGCTTGCGCGAGCAGTTGCTTCGCCTTCGCGACATCGATCTTGCGTTGCGGCACGCCCGCGTCCGACGACGGAAACACCGGGGCGAACGGGCTGTCGTTGCCGAGTTGCGCGCGACCCTTGAAGAGACCACGCACGAGCACGTCGCGATCGAGCGACAACGCGAGCGCCTGGCGCACGCGTTTGTCCTTGAAGAGCGGGCTGTCGTTGCGCATATGGATCTGCCGATGCGCGCTCGACTTCACGCCCACTGCCTTGTAGTCCGGATTGTTCAGAATGGCCGCGCCGCCCTGCACGGTGAAGGTGCCCATCACGTCGGCCTGGTGGCCTTGCAGCGCGAGCAGTTGCGCCTGTTCGTCCGCATAGAACGAAAACTGCACCCGTTGCGGTAACGCTTTGTCGCCCCAGTAGTCGGGATTGCGCACGAACGACGCGCCGACCTTCGGCTGATACTTTTCGAGTTTGAACGGGCCGGTGCCGATGAAGCTCTTTTCGTAATTGCCCGCGAAGTTCGCGGGCAGGATCACCGCGTTGTAATTATCCGAGGAAACGTAGTAGGGGAAATTGCCGATCGGTGCGTCGAGATGAAACTCGACCGTGTGTTCGTCGACGACCTTCGCACCGCCTTTCGACAGCACGCCTTTCAATACCGACAACGCGGCCGAGCCGCTCGCGGGATCGGCGAGACGGTCGAAGGTGGCGGCCACGTCTTTCGCGCCGAAGCTCTGGCCGTCGTGGAATTTCACGTTGGGGCGCAGCCTGAACGTCCACACGTCGCCCTTGTCGTTCGGCTTCCACGACAGCGCGAGCGCGGGTTTGAGCATCAGCTTCTCGCCGTCGTCGTCGATCAGGAATTCGCCGGTCTGGTTTAGCAGCGCGAGGCTCGCGGCGTCGGTGACCGTCAGCGGATCGACGGCGCCCGCCGGCGTCAGATGCGCGACGCGGATCGTCTGGTTCGACGGGGCCGGCGCACCTTGCGCCCTCGCTCGCGGCGCGCCGAGCAAGCCGCCGCCCGCGACTGAAAGACCGATCACGCTAGCGTAGCGCAGCAGTTCGCGGCGGGTGATGCGGCCGGCGAGGAATTCGTCGAGGGCGTGGTTGCCGTAGGCGTCGGCGGTGAGGCGGGCTGTGTCTAGTGCGTCAGATGCGAGAAGTCGGTCCGCTGGCGTTTTCATCGATGGCGTGTCCAGTCCGTTCTGTTGCCGGTTCCGAAGCGTCGCGCGAGCGGCGCGACAGCGCGAGAAAAGCCGTCTCAGTGTAAGCGATTGCTCGCGGCTCTGGCGCGCCGGCGGCGCACCGGGCCAGCCGATCGGGCGATAAACGGCGCGCGGTGTGTCGTCGTCGCAACGCTTGCGCGATGCATGCTTGCGAGCGGTGCCCGCCGTAGCGGACAGAATGACGGCATCGCGCTGGAATCCTTACCGATCGCCTCGCATGGGTCGAGTGAGTTATACCGGGACGAGTCATTTGGGCGCCGCGCTTGTTGCCGCGCGTGTCGTCGCGGTTGGCCGTCTCCAGCGATGAAACAGCACCGAGCCGATCCAGCACGCCATGAAGGCCGCGACGATCGCATAGCCGAGCGCGCCAAAGTGATCGTTGATGCGGGCGATCGCATCCAACACGCCGCCGCTCCAGCCGAAGCGGTCCGACAGTAGTCCCAACGCCTCGATGCCGCCGATCACGATCGCGACCACCGCCGACACGAACGTGATGCTCGCGTTGTAGTACAGCTTGCGCTTCGGGTCATCCATCGCCCAGCCGTATGCGTGCACCATCAGCACGTTATCGGTCGAATCGACGAGCGTCATGCCGGCCGTGAAGAGCGCGGGGAACACCAGGATCGAGTAGAGCGGCAGACCGGTGCTCGCCTGCGACGCGGCGATCGCGAGCAGGCCGATCTCCGTCGCGGTATCGAAGCCGAGCCCGAACAGCACGCCGACCGGGTACATGTGCCAGCTTTGGGTCACCAGCCGGAACAGCGGCCGTAACGCACGCGACAGGAGCCCGGCTGGGGCGAGCGAGTCAGTTAACGCGGTCGCCACGGCGCCATCGTGTTGCGCGTGCCGGTAACGACGCCACACATCGCGCAGGATCACGAGATTGACCGCCGCGAGCACCAGCAGGAACGTCGCCGAAACCAGCGTGCCGAGCGTGCCGCCGAGTTCCTTGAGGCTCTCGAAGCGCCCGTGCAGCGAATGCGTGGTCCACGCGATGCCGATCGTCGCCGAGACCACGACGGTCGAGTGTCCGAGCGAAAATGCGAGCCCGATGCCGAGCGGCCGCTTGCCCGTTTGCATCAGCTTGCGCGTGACCGCGTCGATCGCCGCGATGTGGTCGGCGTCGACCGCATGACGCAGACCGAAGCCATACGCGAGCAGCGCGGTGCCGAGCAGCAGCGGGTAGTGGCGAAACGCGATCAGCGCCCACAGCCAGGTGCCGAGGTTGGCGGCGATCAGCGCCGCGTAGAGCGTGACGAGGCGACGGCGCAGCGAAGCGGTTGGCGTCACGTGGCGCGGGCGGATCAGTCAGCAGGTGAATGAGCAGGCAAATGAGCGACTCAGTGATCGTGCGGATGCTTGTGGATCGGATCGACCCAGTAGACCGTTTCCGGCTGCTCGACAGCATCGATGTTCAGATTGACGACGACCGCTTCGTTGTCGCTGCGTACGAGCACGCATTCGAGCGGCTCGTCGGTGCTCGCGTTGATCTCCTGATGTGGCACGTAGGGCGGCACGAAGATGAAGTCGCCGGGCCCGGCCTCGGCGGTGAATTCCAGATGCTCGCCCCAGCGCATGCGCGCCTGGCCGCGCACCACGTAGATCACGCTTTCGAGCGCGCCGTGATGATGCGCGCCGGTCTTCGCGTTCGGATGGATCGTCACGGTGCCGGCCCAGATCTTCTGCGCGCCGACGCGCGCCGCGTTGATCGCAGCCGCGCGGTTCATGCCCGGCGTTTGCGCGGTGTTGGTATCGAGCTGATCGCCGCGGATGACCTTCACGCCGTGCTCGCGCCAGTCGATCTGCACGCCGGTTTCGGCGGTCTCGTGCTCGGCCCGGTAATGCGGATGTTCGTGATCCTGGCTCATCGCGTCTCCTCCTTGGCTTGCGTGCCGCGTACCTGTTCGACATTCTGGCACGTTCAAAAAACGGCTGCGTGGCGTGACGATGGCAGGGCGCCACGAAAAAAAGCCCGCTCACAAGGAGCGGGCTTCGACTCAAGACACTCTGCGGTGCCGCGTCAGCGTCATTGCTTCTTCGCGTTGATCACGGCCTCGGCGACGTTGCTCGGCGTTTCGGCGTAGTGCTTGAACTCCATCGTATAAGTCGCGCGGCCCTGAGTGGCCGAGCGCAGCGACGTCGAGTAGCCGAACATCTCGGCGAGCGGCACCTCCGCACGCACCAGCTTGCCGCCGCCGCCCGCGATGTCTTCCATGCCTTGCACCATGCCGCGCCGGCTCGACAGGTCGCCCATCACGTTGCCCATGAAGTCCTCGGGTGTTTCCACCTCGACGGCCATCATCGGTTCGAGCAGTATGGGCTTCGCCTTGCGCATCGCTTCCTTGAACGCCATCGAGCCAGCCATGCGGAACGCGTTTTCGTTCGAGTCGACGTCGTGGTACGAACCGAAGGTCAGCGTGACCTTCACGTCGACGACCGGATAGCCCGCCAGCACGCCGGCTTTCAGCGTCTCCTGGATGCCCTTGTCGACCGCCGGGATGAATTCGCGCGGAATCACGCCGCCCTTGATCGCATCGACGAACTCGTAGCCCTTGCCCTGTTCGGAAGGTTCGAGCGCGATCACCGCGTGGCCGTACTGGCCGCGGCCGCCCGACTGCTTGACGAACTTGCCTTCGACGTCCTCGACCTTGTTGCGCACCGTTTCGCGATAGGCGACCTGCGGCTTGCCCACCGTTGCTTCGACGCCGAACTCGCGCTTCATCCGGTCGACCAGAATTTCCAGGTGCAGCTCGCCCATGCCGGAGATGATCGTCTGTCCGGATTCCTCATCGGTCTGCACGCGGAACGATGGATCTTCCTGCGCGAGACGATTCAGCGCGATGCCCATCTTCTCCTGATCGGCCTTGGTCTTCGGCTCGACGGCCTGCGAGATCACCGGCTCCGGGAAGATCATCTTTTCGAGGATGATCACATGATTAGGATCGCACAGCGTGTCACCGGTAGTCGCTTCCTTCAGGCCGACGGCCGCCGCGATGTCGCCCGCGTAGACCTCCTTGATTTCCTTGCGCTCGTTCGCGTGCATCTGCAGGATGCGGCCGAGGCGCTCCTTCTTTTCCTTGGCCGCGTTGTAGACCGTGTCGCCCGAATTGACGACGCCCGAGTACACGCGGAAGAAGATCAACTGGCCGACGAACGGGTCGGTCATGATCTTGAAGGCGAGCGCCGAGAACGGATCGTCGTCGTTCGGATGACGCTCGATCTCCTTGTCGTGCTCGTCGTGACCGGTGATCGCGGGCACGTCGACCGGCGACGGCAGATAGTCGATCACCGCGTCGAGCATCGCCTGCACGCCCTTGTTCTTGAACGCGCTGCCGCACAGCATCGGCACGATCTCATTGGCGATCGTGCGCGCGCGAATGCCCTGCTTGATTTCTTCTTCGCTCAGGTGATGCTCGCCGCCCAGGTACTTTTCGAGCAGCGTCTCGTTCGCCTCGGCCGCGGCCTCGACCATCTTGTCGTGCCATTCCTTCGCCGTTGCGGCGAGTTCAGCCGGAATGTCGCGATACTCGAACTTGATGCCCTGGCTCGCGTCGTCCCAGTAGATCGCCTTCATCTTGACGAGGTCGACCACGCCCTGGAAGTGCTCTTCCGCGCCGATCGGAATCTGGATCGGCACGGCGACGCCCTTCAGGCGTTCGCCGATCTGCCGCTGCACGCGGAAGAAGTCCGCGCCGACGCGATCCATCTTGTTGACGAACGCAATGCGCGGCACCTTGTACTTGTTCGCCTGGCGCCACACGGTTTCCGATTGCGGCTGCACGCCGCCGACCGAGTCGTACACCATGCACGCGCCGTCGAGCACGCGCATCGAGCGCTCGACTTCGATCGTGAAGTCAACGTGCCCGGGGGTGTCGATGATGTTGATCCGATGCTCGGGGTAGTTGCCGGCCATGCCTTTCCAGAACGCGGTCGTGGCCGCCGACGTGATCGTGATGCCGCGCTCCTGCTCCTGTTCCATCCAGTCCATCGTCGCCGCACCGTCGTGAACCTCGCCGATCTTGTGGGTCACGCCGGTGTAGAACAGGATCCGTTCGGTGGTGGTGGTTTTGCCGGCATCGATGTGAGCGCTGATGCCGATATTCCGGTAGCGCTCGATTGGAGTCTTGCGGGGCACGTGAATCTCCTTGTAATGGCGCGCCTGAAACGCATGCCGGGCGACCGCGTCAGCCGCCCGGGGAGTCTGGGTGGTGCTTTATGTGGCGTTACCAAATCGAGATTACAAGGATAGCGCTTCGATTGGTCTTTTGCATGAATCCTGCCAGCCGGCGCGAAGGCTGGCCGCGCGGGGCTGCGCGGGCGGAAAAAAACCCGGCGCCTCGGGTTGAGGCGCCGGGTTTTTGCGGGAAAGCAGGGCGGGACGGCCGGGCTGGCCAGTGGCAGCTTACGGAGACGCCCGGGTGGCCATCTGCGGGGCGCCGCAGGGGTGCAGCCCGGCGGTGAGAGGCTTTACTGGGTGATACCCGGCACCGGCGGCAAGCCCTGGATCTGCATGCCCGGCTTGATGCCCTTCGCCGTGAACCAGCCCTTGGGCATTTCCAGCGCGAACACGCCGTTGTGCGTCGGGCAGTGGTTGTTGGTGGTCTCGGCCTGCATCTCGTCGATGTCGGTGATCGTGCCGTCGGCGCGTATGAACGCGATCGACAGCGGAATCAGCGTGTTCTTCATCCAGAAGCAATGGCCCGCGTTCTCGTTGAACACGAACAGCATGCCTTCGTTCGGTCCGAGCTTCGTGCGATACATCAAGCCCTGTTCGCGATCCGCGTCGTTGGCGGCGACGGCCGCGTCGATCACGAACATACCAGCGGTCAGCTTGACCCGCGGAAACTCGCCCGGCTGCTTGGCGCCCGGCGGCATCTGCTGCGCCAGGGCGGGAGCCGTGGTAGCGGCGAACGACAGCGCCGCGAGCGGCAGTGCAACGGCAACGGCGAAACGCGCCACCGACGAGCGGATGGAAAATCGCACGACAAGACTCCTTGCTGAAATCGACCCGCGCATGTTACGCGAGCGTGTCAAAAACAAAAAGGCAGATCGCCTTGCGGTGATCTGCCTTACAACGCCGTAAGAACGGCAATGAAGCTAGTTCTTTACTGCGTTTTTACAAGCAACTTACTCCGAAGCTGCCGAAGCTGCAGCAGCTGCTGCCTTCTTGTGCGACTTCTTGTGAGCGTGCTTGGTGGTCTTCTTTGCCGACGAGGCTGCTGCTGCCGGAGCTGCCGAAGCTGCTTCCGGTGCCGATGCTTGTGCGAATGCTGCCGTTGCGAAGAGGCCAGCGACCAGAGCGGCGATCAGTTTGTTCATTTTGTGAATCCTCAGCTTGAGTTAATTAACCAAATGACCCGGCAAATGTAGAGTCATGACGGTAAACGTGCCATCCACCTTTCGGTTGACAGCCGCATCGAACAAATTTTTCGACGCGTCTGCTAGCGTTCGGACTTTCGTACTCGCCGCGCAAAAACGGCTTATGCAAAGGTCTTTAAGGCTGAATGCCGGATAGCTTCGGCGGCATCTGCGTCGAATAACGCGTGGACTTGTACGGCGGTTGACGTGAATTGCGCGGAAATTTTTGTCGTCATCACACACGATCGAACTGCATCACGCAGGCTCGCGCGAGCTCATTTGTTTCACGCATTTCGGGCTTGCGTTTCACGCATTGTTTTGTGTGCTGCTACAACGAGTTAGCGTTGATTGTCACGGCCGTGAAACGTGTTTCCAGTGAGCACGCGCAGGCTGATTCGCGTTCAGGCGACGCCATCCCACGGCGCGTTCGCTCGCAACTCGATGCTCTCACCGGGTTGTAGTCCGAGTGAAAAAATGTCAAGCGCACCGATGCCGACGCGCACGAGACGCAGCGTCGGAAAACCGACCGCGGCGGTCATGCGACGCACCTGACGGTTCTTGCCTTCTGTGATCGACAGTTCGATCCAAGTGGTCGGGATCGCAGCACGATAGCGGATCGGCGGCGTGCGCGTCCATAGCGAGCCAGACGGTTCGACATAGCTCGCCTGACATGGGCGTGTCACGTAATCGCCGAGATCGACGCCGCGTGCGAGCCGTTTCAACGCGGCGTCGTCGACCGCGCCTTCGACTGGCGCCCAATAGCGTTTGACGAGCTTGTGACGCGGCTCCGCAATGCGCGCCTGCAGCGCGCCGTCGTCGGTGAGCAGCAGCAGACCTTCGCTATCCGAGTCGAGGCGGCCGGCCGGATAGACACCCGGTACCTTGACCCAGTCTGCAAGCGACGCGCGCGTCTCATGTGGCGAAAATTGACAGATGGTGCCGAATGGATTGTTGAGGGCGAGAAGGCGCATAGGAGAGCAAGACGGCAGAGCGGTACGGCGCGATGATAATGCATAAATCAGCAGGCGGATTCTTGTATCTTATAGAGGAGCGTGGCGCGGTCGAGGGGTCGTCGATGTTGGAAAACACGGAGCCCGCGGCGGCCGCGACGTGCCTGGGGCGTGGGCTAGAATAGCGGCCAGGCCGCTCGCGGCGGTTCGGCATTGCGTGGCGAGCGTATCTCTTTCGCAGTCTCCCATCAGCTTTTGCACGGCTTTCACTGGAGTCCAATCATGCCGTATCAGCACATCAAGGTTCCGGCAAGTGGCGATAAGATCACCGTCAACGCCGACTTCTCGCTCAACGTTTCCAACGAGCCGATCATCCCGTACATCGAAGGCGACGGTACCGGTGTGGACATCACGCCGGTCATGCTCAAGGTCGTCGATGCGGCGGTCGAAAAGGCGTACGGCGGCAAGAAGAAAATCCACTGGATGGAAATCTACGCGGGCGAGAAGGCGACCCGGGTGTACGGCCCGGACGTATGGCTGCCGGACGAAACGCTGCAGGCGGTCAAGGAATACATCGTATCGATCAAGGGGCCGCTCACCACGCCGGTCGGCGGCGGCATCCGCTCGCTGAACGTCGCGTTGCGCCAGGAACTGGACCTCTACGTGTGCCTGCGTCCGGTGCAGTATTTCAAGGGCGTGCCGTCGCCGGTGCGTGAGCCCGAGAAGACCAACATGGTGATCTTCCGCGAGAACTCGGAAGACATTTACGCCGGCATCGAATGGCCGGCCGAATCCGAACAGGCGAAGAAGATCATCAGGTTCCTGCGCGAAGAAATGGGCGTGAAGAAGATCCGCTTCCCGGATTCGTCGGGCATCGGCATCAAGCCGGTGTCGCGCGAAGGGACCGAACGTCTGGTGCGCAAGGCGATCCAGTATGCGATCGACAATGAACGCCGCTCGGTGACGCTGGTGCACAAGGGCAACATCATGAAGTACACCGAAGGCGCGTTTCGCGACTACGGCTACGCGCTCGCGCAGAAAGAGTTCAACGCGGAGCTGATCGACGACGGTCCGTGGATGAAAGTCAGGAATCCGAAGACCGGCGGCGACGTCGTCGTGAAGGACGTGATCGCCGACGCGTTCCTGCAGCAGATCCTGCTGCGCCCGGCCGAATACGACGTGATCGCCACGCTGAACCTGAACGGCGACTACATCTCCGACGCGCTCGCCGCGCAGGTTGGCGGCATCGGTATCGCGCCGGGCGCGAATATGTCGGATTCGGTTGCGATGTTCGAGGCGACTCATGGCACGGCGCCGAAATACGCGGGCAAGGACTACGTGAATCCCGGCTCGGAAATCCTGTCGGCGGAAATGATGCTGCGCCACCTGGGCTGGTTCGAGGCGGCGGATCTGATAATCAGCTCGATGGAAAAATCGATCCTGCAAAAGCGCGTGACTTACGATTTTGCCCGTCTGATGGAAGGCGCGACCCAGGTGTCGTGTTCCGCATTTGGCCAAGTGATGATCGAAAATATGTAATTGATGCGCCGGAATTATCCGTTTTGCATAAATACCCCGGCGCCAGCAAACGGCCGGGGTATTTTTATACCCGGGATTTTCGCGCGATTTTCCGGCGGGAAAATCCGCTGCAACGGAAAGCCACCGCAAAAAAGAAACCCGGCATGAAGCCGGGTTTCAAAAAGGACGGGTAACGAACCGCCGCAGAGCCGCCTCAGGCAGGAGTCTGAATGTTCGATGCCTGTTTGCCTTTCGGGCCTTGTACAACCTCGAAGGTGACCTTCTGACCTTCCTTCAGGGTTTTGAACCCATTCATCTGGATGGCCGAGAAGTGTGCAAACAGATCCTCACCACCCTCATCAGGCGTGATGAATCCGAAACCTTTGGCGTCGTTAAACCATTTGACCGTACCAGTTGCCATTTCCAACTTCCCCTGTAACTCATGTCACTACCACGAGCCCTCGAAAAGCCACGACTGCGCGAGGCAGTCGTCCCCTCCTCACAAGCTCACCATCGGCATTTTTTCGAAATTATGGCTTAGTGAAAAAAGTGCCAGCTTGATTGTTGGGGCTCTTTATTCGAGTGTCAAGAAAATTTTGAGACGTCGTTGTCGCGTTGCAAACAGGCCGCTTTCCAGGGTTTTTACCGCTTCCGTATGTGCGGTGGCGCAAGCGGCGTGGCTTGAAAAGTCGCATAATCGACTCACATGCTGACTGTGCCCGCGGCGCCGACGCCAGCGCGGCGAGCGCTCGCAGCCTGTACCGGCAGGTTGTGCGATACTCGATCCGACCGCGGTGCAGCACGCACCGTGCATGACAGGATGGGGGCCGGCACCGCAATCGGCCCGTCGAACACGCGAGAGGCCGGGCCGATCATGACAGAGTCGTGACCGCCGGGCGGCAGCGAACGGGCTCATCGGCCGGGCGGCCGGGTTTTGACAGGATTGCGGGCCTGTCCTAGTTGTTTAGAATGGGTGTATGGCGATTATCCCGGACAAGCAGGACGGCACCGTACTGGAACGGCAGGAGCAGAAACTCAAGCCGCCGTCCATGTACAAGGTGGTGCTGCTGAATGACGACTTCACGCCGATGGAATTTGTCGTGATGATCGTGCAGGAATATTTCAATAAGGATCGTGAAACCGCAACACAGGTCATGTTGAAGGTGCATCGCGAGGGCAGGGGAGTTTGTGGGGTCTATACGCGGGACATCGCGTCGACCAAAGTCGAGCAAGTCGTTACCCACGCACGGCAGGCCGGGCATCCGCTGCAGTGTGTGATGGAGGAAGCATGATTGCCCAGGAACTGGAAGTCAGCCTGCATATGGCGTTCATGGAAGCGCGCCAGGCACGGCACGAGTTCATAACGGTCGAACATCTTTTGCTCGCGCTGTTGGATAACCCGACGGCGGCAGAGGTACTGCGCGCATGCGCGGCCAATATCGAGGATCTGCGTCAGAACCTGCGCAACTTCATTCATGACAACACGCCGACCGTGCCGGGCACGGACGACGTCGACACGCAGCCCACGCTCGGTTTCCAGCGTGTGATCCAGCGCGCGATCATGCATGTGCAGTCCACCTCGAACGGCAAGAAGGAAGTGACCGGCGCGAACGTGCTGGTCGCGATCTTCGGCGAGAAGGATTCGCACGCGGTGTACTACCTGCAGCAGCAGGGCGTCACGCGTCTCGACGTGGTCAATTTCATCTCGCACGGCATCGCCAAGACGAGCAGTTCGGACGCCGCGAAAGCGAGCGACGCGAATGCCGAGTCCGACGAAGCCGCCGCGCAGAAGGAAACGCCGCTCGCCCAGTTCACGCAGAACCTGAACCAGATGGCGAAGGACGGCCGCATCGATCCGCTGATCGGGCGCGAGTCGGAAGTCGAGCGTGTGGTGCAGGTGCTGTGCCGCCGGCGCAAGAACAATCCGCTGCTGGTCGGTGAGGCCGGTGTCGGCAAGACCGCGATCGCCGAAGGGCTCGCATGGCGCATCACGCGCGGCGAAGTGCCGGATATCCTCGCGGATGCCCAGGTGTATTCGCTCGACATGGGCGCGTTGCTCGCTGGCACCAAGTACCGCGGCGACTTCGAGCAGCGTCTGAAGACGGTGCTGAAGGAACTGAAGGAGCGTCCGCACGCGATTCTGTTCATCGACGAAATTCATACGCTGATCGGCGCGGGCGCCGCGTCCGGCGGCACGCTGGATGCGTCGAACCTGCTGAAGCCGGCGCTCTCGTCGGGCACGCTGAAGTGCATCGGCGCGACCACCTTCACCGAATATCGCGGCATCTTCGAAAAGGACGCGGCGCTGTCGCGTCGTTTCCAGAAGGTCGACGTGACCGAGCCCACCGTCGAGCAGACGGTGGCGATCCTGCGCGGGCTGAAGTCGCGTTTCGAGGAGCACCACGGCGTCAAGTATTCGTCGGGTGCGCTGTCGGCGGCGGCTGAGCTGTCGGCGCGCTTCATCACCGATCGTCATTTGCCGGACAAGGCGATCGACGTGATCGACGAAGCGGGCGCGGCGCAGCGCATTCTGCCGAAGTCGAAGCAGAAGAAGACCATCGGCAAGAATGAGATCGAGGAAATCATCTCGAAGATCGCGCGCGTGCCGGCGCAAAGCGTGTCGCAGGACGATCGCAGCAAGCTGCAGACGCTCGACCGCGACCTGAAGAGCGTCGTGTTCGGCCAGGACCCGGCCATCGACGCGCTGTCGGCGGCGATCAAGATGGCGCGAGCGGGCCTCGGCAAGCTCGACAAGCCGATCGGCGCGTTCCTGTTCTCCGGTCCGACCGGTGTCGGCAAGACCGAGGTCGCGAAGCAGCTCGCGTTCACGCTCGGCATCGAGCTGATTCGCTTCGACATGTCGGAGTACATGGAGCGTCACGCGGTGAGCCGGCTGATCGGCGCGCCGCCGGGCTACGTCGGTTTCGACCAGGGCGGCCTGCTGACCGAGGCGATCACGAAGAAGCCGCACTGCGTGCTGCTGCTCGACGAAATCGAGAAGGCGCACCCGGATATCTTCAACGTGCTGCTGCAGGTGATGGACCACGGCACGCTGACGGACAACAACGGCCGCAAGGCGGACTTCCGCAACGTCATCATCATCATGACGACGAACGCGGGCGCCGAGGCGATGGGCAAGGCAGTGATCGGCTTCACGAATCGCCGCGAGGCGGGCGACGAGATGGTCGACATCAAGCGCATGTTCACGCCGGAGTTCCGCAACCGTCTGGACGCGACGATCAGCTTCCGTGCGCTCGATGAGGAAATCATCATGCGCGTGGTCGACAAGTTCCTGATGCAGCTGGAAGATCAGCTGCACGAGAAGAAGGTCGATGCGCTGTTCACCGATGCGCTGCGCAAGCATCTGGCGAAGCACGGTTTCGATCCGTTGATGGGCGCGCGGCCCATGCAGCGCCTGATCCAGGACACGATCCGTCGCGCGCTCGCCGACGAACTGCTGTTCGGCAAGCTGATGAACGGCGGCCGCGTGACGGTCGACGTCGATGCGGACGACAAGGTGCAGTTGACCTTCGACGAGCATCCGGCGCCGCGTAATCCGAATCCTGAGGCGGTGGAAGTCGAGTGATGTCAGTCAGGCCGGCGTTGTCTTAAGCTGGCCAGACGCCAAAAACAGAACGGCGCGGGTTTTATCCCGCGCCGTTTTTATGCTCTGATCTTCTGCTCGCGGCGCGCGCTGAACGCCGCAGCCGCCGCGGCGCAGCAATCAATCAATGCTTGCCGGTGCTGCCAAACCCGCCCGCGCCGCGCGCGCTTTCCTCGAAGTCATCGACGATGTTGAACCTGGCCTGCACGACCGGCACGATCACCAGTTGCGCGAGGCGTTCCATCGGGTTCAGCACGAACGTCGTCTCGCCGCGATTCCACGTCGAAATCATCAGTTGGCCCTGGTAGTCGGAATCGATCAGGCCGACCAGATTGCCGAGCACGATCCCATGCTTGTGACCCAGACCCGAGCGCGGCAGAATCAGCGCCGCATAGCCGGGGTCGCCGACGTGAATCGCGAGTCCGGTCGGCACCAGCGCGGTTTCGCCGGGTTTCAGCGTCAGCGGTTCGTCGAGGCAGGCGCGCAGATCGAGGCCGGCGCTACCGGTCGTCGCGTAAGCGGGGAGCTGTTCGCGCATGCGCTGATCGAGAATCTTCAGGTCGAGTTTCATTCAGGTTCGATAGTGGGGGTGGGTTTGGTGGAGGGGCGCACGGCTGACTGGCAAAACCTCCGCGATCAAGCCGCCTGGTTCGAGCCGAGCTGAAATGCATCAGCGAGCAGTTCGTAGGAGCGCAAGCGCGCGCGATAGCTGCCCGCGACGGTCAGCACCATCAGCTCGTCGGCCTGGAACTGCTGCCGCAAATCCGTAAGCCGCTCGGTCACGCGCTCAGGCGTGCCGATGATGCTGCGTGGTTTTTCGCGATCGATCACGAGCTGTTCGCGCTCGCCATATTCCTGCGCGATGCCTTGCTCGATCGACGGAATCGGTTCGTTCAGACCATACGCCATCTGCACGCGACGTAGATCGACGGCTTTTTCGAGGTCCGCGGCTTCCTGCTCGGTATCCGCGCAGATCACGAAGACCGCGGCCGCCAGATACGGCTGCGACGCCTCGTTGCCAGGCTGGAAGCGCTCGCGATACGCCAGCGCGACTTGCTTGCCGAAATGCGCGTTGATGAAATGCGCGAACGAGAAGCGGATGCCGAGCTGCGCCGCGAGCAGACCGCCGAATTCGCTCGAGCCGAGCACCCACAGTTGCGGGCGCGTATCGATTTGCGGCTGCAGCAGCACACCCTGCGCGAGATGATCGTCGGGCAGCGCGCCGTGCATGAGGCCGAGCAGCTCGGCGACCTGCTGCGGAAAAATCTCGCCGCGATTGTAAGCGCCGGCCGCGACCGCCTGCGCGGTGCGCATGTCGCCGCCCGGCGCGCGTCCGACGCCGAGATCGACGCGGTTCGGAAATAGCGCCTCGAGCATCATGAACTGCTCGGCGACTTTGAACGGGCTGTAGTACGGCAGCATGATGCCACCCGAGCCGATGCGGATGCGTTTGGTCACGCTGCCGAGGCGCGCCAGCATCACTTCAGGGCATGGGTTCGACACGCCGCGCAGGCCGTGGTGCTCGGCGCACCAGTAGCGCGTGTAGCCGAGGTCGTCGGCGAGCTGCGCGAGTTCGATGGTCGCGGCGATCGCGTCCGCCACCGAATGGCCGGCGATCACCGGTGTTTGATCGAGCACGGAGAGTAGCGTCATGGCAGTAGTGCTCCAGATGGTTCCGGTCGGCTAGCCGGGCAAAGGCAGCTGGGCCACACGGGCCCAATGCCGCTCGCTCGTTCAGCCAACCGGACTGATGCCGGCCGGCATACGCTTCGCGATTTCCGCGATCAGCGCGCGCGCCAGCGTCTGCTTGTCGGCGCGTGGCAGCTTCGTCGCGCGGCCTGCTTCGAACAGAATCACTTCATTGTCGTCGAGCCCGAACGTTTGCGGCCCCAAATTGCCGATCAGCAGCGGCACGTTCTTGCGCGCGCGCTTTTCCTCGCCGTGGACTTCGAGATTGTCGCTTTCGGCGGCGAAGCCGACCGCGAACGGCGGCTTCGGCAGCCGGGCGACCGCCGCGAGGATGTCCGGATTTTCGACGAATGAAAAGCTCGGCAGCGTGCGCTCGGCGGTCTTCTTGATCTTCTGATCGCTGACGTGGTCGACCCGCCAGTCGGCCACCGCCGCGACACCGATAAAGATGTCCGCTTGGGCGACCGCGCGCATCACCGCGTCGTGCATCTGCTGCGCGGTCTGCACGTCCTCGCGCAATACGCCCCACGGCGTTTCCAGTGCGACCGGACCAGCCACCAGATGCACGTCGGCGCCGGCCTGCTGCGCGGCGCGCGCGAGCGCGAAGCCCATCTTGCCGCTCGAGCGATTGGTGATGCCGCGCACCGGGTCGAGCGGTTCGAAGGTCGGGCCGGCGGTCAAGAGCACACGGCGGCCGGACAAGATCTTCGGCGCGAAGAACGACGCGATCGCCTCGTAGGTCGCGGCCGCTTCGAGCATGCGGCCATCGCCGATCTCGCCGCAGGCCTGCGGGCCCGAATCGGGGCCGAGCACTTCGACGCCGTCCGCGCGCAATTGCGCGACGTTGCGTTGCGTGGCCGGGTTTTGCCACATCTGCCGGTTCATCGCCGGCACCACGAGCAGCGGGCAGTCGCGCGCGATGCACAGAGTCGACAGCAGATCGTCGGCCATGCCGTGCGCGAGCTTGGCGAGGAAGTCGGTCGACGCCGGCGCGATCACGATCGCATCGGCTTCGCGCGACAGATCAATGTGCGCCATGTTGTTCGGCACGCGAGCGTCCCACTGGCTCGTGTAGACCGGCCGGCCCGACAGCGCCTGCATCGTGATGGGGGTGATGAACTGCGTGGCCGCATCGGTCATGACGACCTGCACGGTCGCGCCTGCCTTGGTCAGCAGACGCGTGAGTTCGGCGATCTTGTAGCAGGCGATGCCGCCCGTCATGCCGAGGACGAGGTGTTTGCCTGCGAGTTCAGCGGTTGCCAACGAAAGCCTCCGACAAAGCGTGATCGCGAGGCGGCGCGAGGGCGTTGCCCGTCGCCGTCGCCGCGCGTTTCAAACCGGACGTGAGGCGCGGCTCTCGCAACCGCGGCCGTGCCTCACGTCGGCGACGTTAGCGTGTGCCGCGTACCCGCCGCAGCTCGTCGATCACGAGCAGGATCGCACCGATCGTGATCGCGCTGTCGGCGAGATTGAACGCCGGCCAGTGCCAGCCGCCCACGTGGAAGTCGAGGAAGTCGATCACGTGGCCGTACGCGAGCCGGTCGATCACATTGCCGAGCGCGCCGCCGAGAATCAGCGCGAGCGCCGTGCAGAACATTTTCTGCCCGCTATGCCGCTTGAGCAGGTAGCAGATCACGAGCGCCGCGACCACGCCGAGCGCGGTGAACGCCCAGCGCTGCCAGCCACCCGCCATCGCGAGGAAGCTGAACGCGGCGCCGCGGTTGAACACGAGAATCAGGTTGAAGAACGGCGTAACTTCGTGCGGCACACCGTAGGCGAACACTTTGCGCACCGCGATTTTCGTCAGCTGGTCGAACAGGATGACGATCAGCGCGATGCCGAGCCAGGGTGCGAGCGAGCCGCTCGCGGTGGACGTTTTCGACATGGTTCTCGCCATTATGCCGCGCTCCTCGTTTCGCCACTGCCGAACAGATTGCTGAAGCAGCGGCCGCACAGCGACGGATGCTCGGCATTCGCGCCGACGTCCGCGCGATAGTGCCAGCAGCGTTCGCACTTCAGGTACTTCGAGGCGATCACTTCGACACCTTCGTCCGCTTCGCTATCGACCTTGACGACGGTTGCCGCCGACGTGATCAGTACGAACTTCAGGTCGTCGCCGAGGCTCGCGAGCGCGTCGTAACGCGCGCCGCTCGCGCGGATTTCGACTTCCGCCTGCAGCGACGAGCCGATCAGGTTCGCGACCCGCGCCTCTTCAAGCGCCTTGGTCACGTCGCCGCGGACCGCGCGCAGCAGGGTCCACTTGTCGAGCAGCGCGCCCGCGTCCGGCACGGCCGGGTACGCGTGGTAAGTCTCGGTGAAGATCGTTTCGCTGTCCGGCTGGAACACCTTCCACGCTTCTTCCGCGGTAAACGACAGGAACGGCGCCATCACGCGCAGCAGGCCGTGTGCGATGTGATAGAGCGCGGTCTGCGCCGAGCGGCGCGCGACCGAATCCGCCGCGGTCGTGTACAGGCGGTCCTTCAGCACGTCGAGGTAGAAGCCGCCCAGGTCTTCCGAGCAGAACGTCTGCAGCTTGGCGACGACCGGGTGGAACTCGTACTTCTCGTAGTGCGCGAGGATGTCGTTCTGCAGATTCGCCGACAGCGCCACCGCGTAACGGTCGATCTCGAGCCAGTCTTCGACGGGACGTGCGTGCTGCGCGAAGTCGAAGTCCGACAGGTTCGCGAGCAGGAAGCGCAGCGTATTGCGGATACGACGATAGCCTTCCGTCACGCGCTTCAGGATTTCCTCGGAGATCGCAAGTTCGCCCGAGTAGTCGGTCGACGCGATCCACAGGCGGATGATTTCCGCGCCGAGGCGGTTCGCCACTTCATGCGGATCGATGCCGTTGCCGAGCGACTTGCTCATCTTGCGGCCTTCGCCGTCGACGGTGAAGCCGTGGGTGAGCAGCGCGTTGTAGGGCGGGCGGCCATCGAGCATCGAGGCGGTCAACAGCGACGAATGGAACCAGCCGCGATGCTGGTCCGAGCCTTCGAGGTACAGGTCGGCCGGGAACTGCAGCTCGTCCTTGTGCGAGCCGCGCAGCACGTGCCAGTGCGTGGTGCCCGAGTCGAACCACACGTCGAGCGTGTCGCGGTTCTTTTCGTACAGGTTGGCGTCGTCGCCGATCAGCTCACGCGGATCGAGCGTCTGCCATGCCTCGATGCCTTCCCTCTCGACACGCTGCGCGACCTGTTCGAGCAACTCCAGCGTGCGCGGATGCAGCTCGCCGGTTTCCTTGTGCACGAAGAATGCCATCGGCACGCCCCACTGGCGCTGGCGCGACAGCGTCCAGTCCGGGCGGTTCGCGATCATGCTGAAGAGGCGTTGCTTGCCCCACGACGGATAGAACGCCGTGTTCTCGATGCCTTCGAGCGCGGTCTCGCGCAGCGTCTTGTCGCCGTCGTTCGGCTTCACGTCCATGCCGGCGAACCACTGCGAAGTGGCGCGGTAGATGATCGGCGTCTTGTGGCGCCAGCAGTGCATGTAGCTGTGCGTGTACTTTTCGGTGCGCAGCAGCGCGCCGGCGCCTTGCAGCGCCTCGACGATCTGCGGATTCGCCGCCCAGATCGACAGGCCGCCGAACAGTGCGAGCGATTCGATGTAGCGGCCGTCGCCCATCACCGGGTTGATGATGTCCGAGTCGGCCATGCCGTGCGACTTGCAAGACACGAAGTCTTCCACGCCGTACGCGGGCGACGAGTGCACGATGCCGGTGCCGGTTTCGGTCGTCACGTAGTCGCCGAGATAGACCGGCGCGGTGCGCTTGTAGCCCGGATGCGCGGACGCGAGCGGATGGTTGAAGCGCAGGTTCACGAGCTTTTCGCCCGGCGTCGTCGCGACGACCGTGCCTTCGAGGCCGTACAGCTTCAGGCAGGCCTCGACGCGTTCCTCGGCGAGGATCAGCAGGCCGCGCGGCGTGTCGACGAGCGCGTAGACGATTTCCGGGTGCAGGTTCAGCGCCTGGTTGGCGGGAATGGTCCACGGCGTGGTGGTCCAGATCACGATGCCGCCTTCGTTGCGCGGCAGCGCGGCAAGGCCGAACGCCTGGGCGGTCTTCTCCGGTTCGGCGAAGCTGAATAGCACGTCGATGGTCGGATCGGTCTTGTCCTTGTATTCGACTTCCGCTTCAGCGAGCGCCGAGCCGCAGTCGAAACACCAGTTGACCGGCTTCAGGCCGCGGAACACGTAGCCCTTTTCCATGATTTTCGCGAGCGCGCGGATTTCGCCGGCTTCGTTCGCGAAGTTCATCGTCTTGTACGGATTGTCCCAGTCGCCGAGCACGCCCAGGCGGCGGAAGCCGGCCTTCTGCTTCTCGATCTGCTCGGTCGCGTAGGCGCGCGCCTTCTGCATCACTTCGGCGGCCGGCAGCGACTTGCCGAACTGCTTTTCGATCTGGATTTCGATCGGCATGCCGTGGCAGTCCCAGCCCGGCACGTAGACCGCGTCGAAGCCCGCCAGATTGCGCGCCTTGACGATCATGTCCTTCAGGATCTTGTTCACCGCGTGGCCGAGGTGGATGTCGCCGTTCGCATACGGCGGCCCGTCGTGCAGGATGAACTTCGTGCGGCCCTTGGAGGCGGCGCGGATCTTGTCGTACACCTTGCGTTCCTGCCAGTCCTTGACCCATTGCGGCTCGCGCTTGGGCAGGTCGCCGCGCATCGGAAACGGCGTGTCGAGCAGGTTGACCGGGTAGCGGGACTGCGGTTTCGAATCGGCTTTCTTGTTGCTCATGATGTGGGTGGCGGTGAATTCGTTTCTATGCGTAGCGGCGCGCGGATTGCGCGCTGCGCGAGGAGCGGGGCGCGCCCGGCAGGCGGCTCCGCGTGAAACCCGGATGCCCTTCGATGCGCGGCGACGGTTCGTGCGGCGCGGCGCGCCGGCCCGAACCGCGGCGGTTATCTAATTCGGTCGGTGGCCGAGGTGGCGAAACCGGTGGAACGGCTGCCCGGCGTGCCGGCACCGACCGCGGCGAACCATGCGCGCGCATTGGCGACGTCGCGCGCGATCGCGGCGGTCAGCGTTTCGAGGTCGACGAACTTCTCCTCGTCGCGCAGCTTCTTCAGAAATTCGACGCGCACGAGTTTGCCATACGCGTCGCCGTGCCAATCGAGCAGGTGCACTTCCAGCAGCACGCGGCCGGAATCGTCGACGGTGGGGCGCAGGCCGAGGCTCGCGACGCCCGGCAGCGGGTGCTCGGCGATGCCGTGCACCTGTACGACGAAGATGCCGGCCAGAGCCGGACGCTTGTGCGTGATCGGCAGATTGAGCGTCGGAAAACCGAGATCGCGGCCGAGCTTCATGCCATGGGTAACGTGGCCGCTGATCAGATAGTCGCGGCCGAGCGCGGCGCGCGCCGAGTCGAGGTCGCCCGCGACCAGCGCCGCGCGCACGCCCGAGCTCGAGATGCGCGCGCCCGACGGATCGGCGACCGTCGCCATCTGTTCGACCTCGAAGCCGTAATGCTTGCCGGCCTCGCGCAGCGACGCAAAATCGCCGGCCCGCTTCGCGCCGTAGCGAAAGTCGTCGCCGATCATGATCCAGCGCGCGTGCAAGCCGTTGACGATGATCCGCTCGACGAACGCATCTGGCGACTGGCTCGCGAACGTGTGATTGAAGTGCTCGACGACGACCCGGTCGACTCCGTTGGTGCGCAGCGCCTCGAGCTTGTCGCGCAGCATCGCGATGCGCGGCGGCGCGCCGGCCGGGTTGAAGAACTCGCGCGGGTGCGGCTCGAAGGTCATCACGCAGACGGGCAGGCCGCGCGCGTTGGCGGCCGCGCGCACGTGCGCGAGCAGAGCCTGGTGGCCGCGGTGGACACCGTCGAAGTTGCCGATGGTCAGCGCGCACGGCGCGCGGCTCTCGGCATTGGGAAGACCGCGGAAGACTCTCACGATAGCGGGTTGCAGCGGTTGCTGCGATTGCAATAGGGACGCGGGCAGGGTGCCGCAAAACAATCGATTATAAACGCTTGGCGCAATAGACGGCTGCGCGGTCGCGGTCGGGCGATTGCCGAATGATAAAATCCGCGCATGAAAAAACTCGTCATCCTGATTTCCGGGCGGGGTAGCAACATGGAAGCCATCGTGCGCGCTTGCGCGAGCGAAGGCTGGCCGGCGCGGGTCGCCGCCGTGATTGCCAACCGTCCCGATGCCGCGGGGCTCGCGTTTGCGGCGTCGCATGGTATCGCCACGGCGGTGGTCGACCACCGCCAGTTTCCGGATCGCGACAGCTTCGACGCGGCGCTGGCCGAGCAGATCGACGCTATCGCGCCGGACCTCGTCGTGCTCGCGGGCTTCATGCGGGTGCTGACCGAGCGCTTCGTCGACCATTACGCCGGGCGCATGCTGAACGTGCACCCGTCGCTGCTGCCGAGCTTTCCCGGCCTGAAGACACACCAGCAGGCGCTCGACGCCGGCGTGCGGTTCCACGGTGCGTCGGTGCATTTTGTCACATCAAAGCTGGATCACGGGCCGATCGTCGTGCAGTCGGCGGTGCCTGTCGAGGCGGGCGACACCGCTCAGACGCTCGCCGCACGCGTGCTCGCCACCGAGCACATCATTTATCCACGCGCGGTGCGCTGGTTCGTCGAAGGGCGTCTCGCTCTGGACGGCTCGCGCGTCACGCTTACGCCGTCGGAGCCGCAATGGCTCTTTGCCGGTTACACCGCCGGAGAGGGCGCATGAGATTGCATGGTTTCCTGATTGGACAAACTGAAACGCTGCTGGCCGAAGTACTGCGGCTGAACGGCCCCGCGGACGCCACCACGAGCCGCTTCTTCCGCGCGCATCCGAAGCTCGGCCACGCCGAGCGCGGTGTGATCGCCGAGGCGGTGTTCGCGGTGCTGCGCCGCCGGATGGAGTTCGCGCATCTGGCCGAAAGCGGCACCGGCAGCCCGGCGCGCCGCATGGCCCTGCTGGGCCTGATGCAAACGGTCGGACGCTCGGCGTTGAAGCCGTTCGTCAGCGAGGCCGAGGCGACGTGGCTCGAACACGTGTCGAAGATCGATCCGGAAAGCCTGCCGCTGCGGATTCGCCTGAATCTGCCCGACTGGATCTGCCAGGCTTTGAGCTCGCGTTTCGAGGGTCCCGAACTCGCGCAGCTGGCCGCCGCGCTGAACTACCCGGCGCCGCTGGATCTGCGCGCGAATCCGATCAAGGCGAGCCGCGACGACGTGCTGGGCGCGCTGTCGAAGGCCGGCATCGAGGCGGGCGCGACGCCGTTCGCGCCGCTCGGCGTGCGCGTGGTCGGCAAGCCGGCGTTGACGAAGCTCGACGCGTTCCAGCAGGGCTGGCTCGAAGTGCAGGACGAGGGCAGCCAGCTGCTGTGCTCGCTGGTCGCGCCGCGGCGCGGCGAGATGATCGTCGATTTCTGCGCGGGCGCGGGCGGCAAGACGCTGGCGCTCGGCGCGGCGATGCGCTCGACCGGCCGACTCTACGCGTTCGACATCTCCGAGCGTCGCCTCGCGAAGCTGAAGCCACGGCTCGCGAGGAGCGGCCTGTCGAACGTGAATCCGGTACTGATCGACAGCGAACACGACGCGAAGATCAAGCGTCTGGCTGGCAAGATCGACCGCGTGCTCGTCGATGCGCCGTGCAGCGGCCTCGGCACGCTGCGCCGCAATCCGGATCTGAAGTGGCGCCAGTCGCCGGAGTCGATCGCCGAGCTGGCGCCGAAGCAGGCGTCGATTCTCGCGAGCGCGGCGCGTCTCGTGAAGAAGGGCGGGCGGCTCGTCTATGCCACGTGCTCGATTCTCGACGCGGAAAACGAGGCGGTCGTGCAGCAGTTCCTCGCCGACCACACTGATTTCGCGCTGGTGCCCGTGCGCGACGTGCTCGCCGAGCAGCGCATCGAGCTGGAGATGGGCGACTACCTGTCGCTGTGGCCGCACCGCCACGCGACCGACGGCTTCTTCGCCGCCGTGCTGGAGCGCCAGAGCTAGGCAACCCGCTGCAGGCCGGCGCGCGCGGATTGGCTGATGAATCCGCACGTGCCGGCGATTTCGGCGACATCATGCACACGACTTTTCCCCACATGTTCAGCGATATCGCGCGCGACTTCGGTCAGCCCGTGATGCTGTGGCAGGTCGCGATCCTGCTCGGGACGCTGCTCGTCGCGTGGCTGCTCGCGCGGACGCTGCGCCGCCGGATCAAGCGGTCGCAAGCGCCGCGCTACGAGAGCCTGCGCTTCGGCATGGAAAGTCTGGATCGAGCGGCTTTTCCGCTGATCGGCGCGGCGCTCGTGTGGCTCGCGCGGGCGATCGCCGGCCAGTTCATGGACACCGCGCTGCTCGATCTGGCGCTGGTGCCGCTCGTCGGCATCGGGCTGATCTACATCGTGTTCTTCTTCGCGCGGCGGGTGTTCAACCGCGAAGGGGGCGAGCATCCGTGGCTGTTTCTGGTCGAGAAAATCGTGTCGGTGGTCGTTTGGGTCGGCATGGTGCTCACGCTGTTGGGCATTCAGAACGCCGTGATCGCATGGATGGACAGCGTGAGCTTCCGCGTCGGCAATGCGCATATGACGCTGCTGTCGCTGATCACTGGGCTGCTGTGGGTCGCGGTCACGATGATCGTCGCGATGTGGCTCGGCTCGTCGTTCGAAGACCGCCTGATGCGCTCGAAGACGCTCGACGCGAATCTGAAGGTGGTGGTCGCGCGCGTCGGCCGCGCGGCCTTCGTGCTCGCGGCGATCCTGATCAGCCTGTCGATCGTCGGCATCGACATCACGGTGCTCGGTGTGTTCGGGGGCGCGCTCGGCGTCGGGCTCGGCTTCGGCATGCAGAAGATCGCGAGCAACTACGTGTCGGGCTTCATCATCCTGCTCGACCGCTCGTTGCGGATCGGCGACGCGATCAACGTGGGCGGTCTGCAGGGCCGCGTCACGCAGATCCGCACGCGCTATACCGTCGTGCGCGGACTCGACGGTATCGAAACGCTGATTCCGAACGAGAAATTGATCACCGACGTCGTACAGAACCAGTCGTCGTTTCTGACTCGTGGCCACGCGAGGGTGCCCGTGCAGATCGCCTACACATCCAACGTCGAGCAGGCGATGACGCTGCTCGCCCTGGCCGCGGCCGACGTGCCGCGGGTGCTGAGCGAGCCGGCGCCGACGCCATTTCTGGTCGGTTTCGGCCCGGATGGCGTCAATCTCGAGTTGGGCTTCTGGATCGAAGACGCGGCGAGCGGCACACGTGGCGTGCTCTCGGCGGTCAACCGCAACATCTGGCGTCTCTTTTCCGAGCACGGCATCAGGATTCCGCTTGCGCAACGTGAGGTGCGCATCGTCGGTCAGGCCGGCGGCGCAATGCCGCACCCGGCAGCAATGACCGATGCGGTGCCCGACACCGCGACCGGTTCAGCGCTCGGGCCCGCCGACGGGGCCGCCAACGGCGATCGTTAGAGCCAGCTTTTGGCCGTCGCAAGTGATGCGTCAGTGCCGAGGCAATCGCTATCGGCTTGATAGCGCACAAAAAATCCCTATTTGTTACAAACACTTGGAACGCTTCCAGTAGAATATCGTCCTATCCCGCTGTATGCTTTCACTTTCATGACACACGCGCCGCGTGTGCTTCGTATCTCTCGTTCTGCAGGTAACTTACCTTGTTGAATTCTTTGCTTGATTTCCTTGCCCACGGACTGCTGCATTTCTCGTGGTGGCAACTCGTCGTGTTCACGCTGATCGTGACGCACATCACGATTATCGGCGTGACCGTCTATCTGCATCGCTGCCAGGCGCACCGCGCGCTGGATCTGCACCCGATCGCCAGCCATTTTTTCCGTTTCTGGCTGTGGATGACCACCGGCATGCTGACCGGCCAGTGGGCGGCGATTCACCGTAAGCATCACGCGAAGTGCGAAACCGAAGAGGATCCGCACAGCCCGCAGACGCGCGGCATCTGGAAGGTGTTGCTCGAAGGCGCCGAACTCTATCGCACCGAAGCGAAAAACGAAGAAACGATGCGCAAGTTCAGTCACGGTACGCCGAATGACTGGCTCGAGCGCAACGTCTACACGAAATACCCGATCCTCGGCGTGAGCCTGATGATGGTGATCAACGTCGCGCTGTTCGGCGTCGTCGGTCTGACCATCTGGGCCGTGCAGATGGTGTGGATTCCTTTCTGGGCCGCGGGCGTGGTCAACGGTCTTGCGCACTTCTGGGGCTATCGCAACTTCAATTCGTCGGATGCGAGCACCAACATTTTCCCGTGGGGCATCATCATCGGTGGCGAGGAACTGCATAACAATCACCACACGTATGCGACGTCCGCGAAGCTGTCGAACAAGTGGTACGAGTTCGACATCGGCTGGATGTACATCCGCATCATGCAGGCGTTTCGTCTGGCCAAGGTGAAGAAGATCGCGCCGACGCCGCGCCTGACCACCGGCAAGCTCGTGCTCGATCAGGACACGCTGCAGGCTGTGCTCGCGAACCGCTACGAAGTGATGGAGCGTTACGCGAAGGCGATCAAGCGCGCGTACCGTCAGGAGCTCGCGCATCTGAAGGAAGTCGGCGCGCGCGAGAAGTATCAGGTGATGCGCGGTGCGCGTAGCTGGTTCCACAAGGAAGAGGCGGGCCTTAATGAGCCGCAGAAGCTCCAGCTGCCGCAGATTTTTGCGAGCAGCCAGAAGCTGAAGACCTACATCGATATGCGCAACGAACTGGCGGCGATGTGGGAGCGCTCCAACGCGTCGCGCGAGCAATTGCTGGCGCAATTGCAGGACTGGTGCCATCGCGCCGAGCAGAGCGGCATCAAGGCGCTGCAAGACTTCGCGATGCGACTGCGTCGATATGCCTGAAATCTATTAAAATTTCAGGACGTCACAAAACCCCGCGTTGGCGGGGTTTTGCGTTTTTGGGCCGTGGAAATGCATTGCGCGAGTGGCAAGCCGCGGCGGCCAAGTGAGGGCAGAGGAGATGATGGAGCAGCAGGCGATCAGGACCGTCGAATTCGATCGGCCTCAGGCGCAGGGCACGACCTGCGGGATCGGGCAGGCGTGGGCGAAGGTGCCCGAGACGCCGTCCGCGGAAGAGAAGCGGGCGCTGAAGGCGCGCATCCGCGAATTGCTCAAGCGCGAGAAAGCGGTGCTGGTCGCGCATTATTATGTCGACGCCGAATTGCAGGAGCTCGCAGACGAAACCGGCGGTTGCGTGGCCGATTCGCTGGAAATGGCGCGCTTCGGGCGCGATCACGAAGCGCAGACGCTGGTGGTCGCGGGCGTGCGCTTCATGGGTGAGACCGCAAAAATTCTCAGTCCGGACAAGCGCATTCTCATGCCGGATCTGGACGCGACCTGTTCGCTCGACCTCGGCTGTCCGGCCGACGAGTTCTCGGCGTTCTGCGACGCACACCCGGACCGCACGGTGGTCGTGTACGCGAACACGAGCGCGGCCGTGAAGGCGCGCGCGGACTGGATGGTAACGTCGTCGATCGGCTTGGAGATCGTTGCCGATCTGCATGCGCGCGGCGAGAAGATCATCTGGGCACCGGACCGTCATCTCGGTAGCTACATCCAGGGCAAGACCGGCGCGGACATGCTGATGTGGCAGGGCTCGTGCCTCGTGCACGACGAATTCAAGGGGATCGAGCTCGATCTGCTGCGCGCCGAATATCCGCACGCGAAGGTGCTCGTGCATCCGGAGTCGCCGGCCAACGTGGTCGCGCTGGCGGACGTCGTCGGCTCGACCACGCAGTTGATCGACGCTGCGCAGAAGCTCGACGCGACGCACTTCATCGTCGCGACCGACCTGGGCATCCTGCACAAGATGCAACTCGCCGCGCCCGGCAAGACGCTGATTGCCGCGCCGACGGCCGGCAACAGCGCGACCTGCAAGAGCTGCGCGCATTGCCCGTGGATGGCGATGAACGGCCTCGCGAATCTGGCCGATGTGCTCGAGCGCGGCCATAACGAGATCTTCGTCGATCGCGCGATCGGTGAGCGGGCGCGTCTGCCGATCGACCGTATGCTCGATTTCGCGGCACGTCACAAGAAGCGCGTGCAGGCGAGCGGCGATCTCGCGCGCGACGCGCAACTCTATTCGAACGTGGGAGCAGCGTAATGACGGTGGTGCAGAAGGCGCCTGAGCAGGCAGTGGCGCGCGATGGGGCCAACGCAACATCGCCGCTTTTCGCCGAGATTCACGCGCAGTACGGCGAGGCGTTCGACGCTGCGCTCGCGCGCAACGTCGCCGATGCGCTCGCCGAAGATATCGGTAGCGGCGATCAGACCGGCCGCCTCGTGCCTGCCGATGACGTTCGCAACGCGCGCATCATCGTGCGCGAGGAAGCGGTGCTATGCGGCGTGCCTTGGTTCGACGCGGTGATGCGTGCGGTCGATCCGCGCATCGGAGTTCAATGGCGTTACCGCGAGGGCGACCGCATGAGCGCCGATACGACGGTCTGCGATCTGCGCGGGCCGGTACGCGCGCTGCTGACCGCCGAGCGTAACGCGATGAATTTCCTGCAACTGCTGTCGGGCGTGGCAAGCGCAACCCGCCGCTATGTCGACGCGATTGCCCACACGAGCACCCGCGTTCTCGATACGCGCAAGACACTGCCGGGTTTGCGGCTCGCGCAGAAGTACGCGGTGCGCGTCGGCGGCGGTGCCAATCAGCGACTTGCGTTGTACGACGGCATTCTGATCAAGGAGAACCACATTGCGGCGGCCGGCGGAGTGGGTGCGGCGATGGACGCGGCTCTCGCGTTGAATGCGGGCGTGCCCATCCAGATCGAAGTCGAAACGCTCGAACAACTGGAAACCGCGCTCGCGCATCGGGCGGAGTCGATTCTGCTCGACAACTTCTCGTTCGACATGATGCGCGACGCGGTTCGCATCACGGCCGGGCGCGCGGTGCTCGAGGTGTCCGGCGGCGTTAATTTCGAGACCGTGCGTACGATCGCGGAGACGGGTGTGGATCGTGTGTCGATCGGCGCGCTGACCAAGGACGTGCGTGCAACCGACTACTCGATGCGGATCATTTGAGCGTCGCGCGTCTTAGCGCATCGATCGACGCCCACGACGACTGAACAAGGCCATTGCCGGAGTTTGCCGGCAATGGCCTTGTTATTTGCGGCGCCGTTTCACCGTACGCTCCGGCGCAATGCCATCAGGCATTCGGCCTGCGGACATACTTTGGCGTGAGCACCGTCGGCAGCGCCTTGGGCAATGTGGCCGGCCAGTCGCGACTGAAATGCAGGCCGCGGCTTTCGCGCCGCGAGCGCGCGCCGTCCACGATCAGGGACGCCACGTCGACCAGATTGCGCAGCTCCAGCAGATCGCGGCTTACCTTGAAGTTCGCGTAGTACTCGTGGATTTCGTCGCGCAACAGCGCGAGCCGGTGCTTCGCGCGCTCGAGCCGTTTGTCGGTGCGCACGATGCCGACGTAGTTCCACATCAGCCGGCGCAGTTCGTCCCAGTTGTGCGCGACCACCACTTCCTCGTCCGGATCGGACACGCGGCTTTCGTCCCAAGCCGGCAGCGGCGCATGCACGGCGGCGGCGAAGCCTTCCGCTTCGATCGCCTCGGCAGCGGCGCGGCCGATCACGAGGCATTCGAGCAGCGAATTGCTGGCCAGCCGGTTCGCGCCGTGCAGGCCGGTGCAGGACGTTTCGCCGACCGCGTAGAGACCCGCGAGGTCAGTGCGCCCCGCCAGATCGGTGACGACGCCGCCGCACGTGTAATGCGCGGCCGGCACCACCGGAATCGGCTCTTTCGTGATGTCGATGCCGAACTCGAGGCAGCGGGCGAGGATCGTCGGGAAATGCTCGTGCAGGAACGTGGCCGGCTGGTGGCTGATGTCGAGGTACACGCAGTCGATGCCGCGTTTCTTGATCTCAAAGTCGATCGCCCGCGCGACGATATCGCGCGGCGCAAGCTCCGCGCGCTCGTCGTGATTGGGCATGAAGCGTGTGCCGTCGGGCAGCTTCAGAATGCCGCCTTCGCCGCGCACTGCTTCCGAAATCAGGAACGACTTCGCGTACGGGTGAAACAGGCACGTCGGGTGGAACTGGATGAATTCCATGTTCGCCACGCGACAGCCGGCGCGCCATGCCATCGCGATGCCGTCGCCGGTCGCGGTGTCGGGGTTGGTCGTGTACAGGTACACCTTGCCCGCGCCGCCGGTCGCGAGCACCGTATGCGGCGCTTCGATCGTAACGGTGCGGCCGCTTTGCAGATCGAGCGCATACAGACCATGGCAGCGGCGGCCGGGTAGGCCGAGGCGTTCGGACGTAATCAGGTCGATCGCGTGATGATCTTCGAACAGCGTGATGTTCGGATGATGGCGCACCTGCTCGCTGAGCGTGGCGACGACCGCATGGCCGGTCGCGTCGGCCGCGTGAATGATCCGGCGATGGCTATGGCCGCCTTCGCGCGTCAGATGAAAGCCCAGCTCGGCGGCGTCGTCTTTCGTGAATGGCACGCCCTGTTCGATCAGCCATTCGATCGCGGCGCGCCCATGCTCGACGATAAAGCGCGTCGCAGCCTCGTCGCACAGACCGCCACCCGCGATCAGCGTGTCGCGCACGTGATTTTCGACGCTGTCCGCGGAATCCAGCACCGCGGCGATACCGCCTTGCGCCCAGTCGCTCGCGCCCTCGGTCAGCGATCGCTTGGCGATCACAGCAACGCGCCGTGTCTGCGCGAGGTTGAGCGCGACGCTCAAACCAGCCAGACCGCTACCGACAATCGCCACATCGAATTCCATTACCCACATCTCCGTCTTTCATTTTGCGATGCCGGCGTGCGAACCGCACGCCGCGAAAACGACAAAGGATACGCGCCACGACGCACTAGCGAAAGCAGGCCGAACGGAATAGGGCGATTTGCGCGGGCATTGCTGCGCTATCGCGAAGCCCGCCCAAAAACAAAAAAGCCTCGCACGGATGCGAGGCTTTTCATGTTTTTGCCTTCGTCAGGCTGGAGAGCCAAGATTACTTGATCTTGGTTTCCTTGTAGTCAACGTGCTTGCGGATGACCGGATCAAACTTCTTGATCAGCATCTTTTCCGGCATGTTGCGTTTGTTCTTCGTGGTTGTGTAGAAGTGACCCGTGCCTGCGGTCGATTCCAGCTTAATCTTGTCGCGTGCGCCTTTCGCCATGATTTACTCCTTAGGCTTCACCGCGTGCGCGCAGGTCTGCGAGCACAGCGTCGATACCGTTCTTGTCGATCAGGCGCAGGCCGGCGTTCGAAATACGCAGACGCACCCAACGGTTTTCGCTTTCCACCCAGATACGGCGGCTTTGCAGGTTCGGCAGGAACCGGCGCTTGGTCTTGTTGTTCGCGTGGGAAACGTTGTTGCCGCTCATCGGCGCTTTCCCAGTTACTTGGCATACGCGTGCCATGAGAGCACTCCTAATACGCTAATTCTGAGTTCGAACGCCGTGAAAGTTTCCCGAAAAGAGCCGCGCTGAGAGTGTGCGAACTTGCGCCGAATTTGCATCGAGGCACTTCGCTACCACAGCCGCCTGACCTTTGCGGAACGCCTTGATGGCTTCGGAACAGGGGGTTGGAAATAGGCAAACCGGAATTCTAGCAGAAAAAAAGCCGCAAAATCAAACCTTATTTGCGACGCGGGGCACGGCGTCGTGCGGTGGCCCTTCCGCTTCCCGCGCTCCAGCAGGCTTGCGTGCGAGCTCCGGCCAGCCGGCGCGGGCGAACGAGTATACGCTGTCCGCGCCGATCACCAGATGATCGATCAGCTGCACATCGACGAGCGCGAGCGCGTCGCGCAGTGTCTGCGTGAGGCGGCAGTCGCTCGCGCTCGGCTCGACGGCGCCGGACGGATGATTGTGCGCAACGATCAGGCTGGCCGCGTTCGCGGCGAGCGCCCGCCGCACGATCTCCCGTGGATACACCGCCATCCGCGTGAGCGAGCCGCGCGCGCTTTCCTCGCAGCGGATCAGCCGATGCCGCGCGTCGAGAAACAGCGACACGAACACCTCCTGCGGCTGTCCGCCGATCAGAAGGCGCAGATAACTTTCGACCGCTTCGGGCGAATTCATCAGCTGGCGCTTGCGCATCTTGTCCACGAGGGAGCGGCGGGCCATTTCCATGATCGCGAGCAATTGCGCCTTTTTTGCCGGGCCAATGCCGCGAATGCCATCGAAATCCTGATAAGTCGCGTCGAGCATCGCGCGGAGTGAGCCGAAACGATCGAGCAGCGTCCGGGCGACGCTGAACACGTCGTGACCGGGCAGGCCGGAGCCGAGCACGAGCGCGATCATTTCGGTGTCCGACAGCACGTCGGGGCCCTGGTCGATCAGTCGCTCGCGCGGCATGTCGCGCCGGAGCCATTTGCCCCGGAACAGTTGCCGCCGGCTGCGGACCGCCGAGTCGGCGGTATCTGAGGGAGTCCTGGCCGAGCGATTGGAGGTGGCTTTCGCGCCGCCCGTGGCGCGTGGGCGCGCCTTCGGTCGCAGTTTTGCCGCAGGTGTTTCGTCGATTGTGCTGGCGAAATCAGCCATATATATAGAGTCCTCCGCGTAAGGTTGACGGCGCACACGCGGCGCAACGCGCCGGAGTGCCGTGCCACCCTAACGCGCGACGGACTCAAGCCGGAGCCCGCTAGGTGGCTTACAATAGACGCTTTGCGCACGGCACCCCGACGGTTTGCCACACGCGTCGACTGCGCCCGCGGCGCACGCGTGCAGCGCGCTTCGACTGAGCGAGCATTGCATGAGCATCATCGATATTTCCGAGGTGAAACCCGGTTCACACGTCACGCTGCATTACCGGCTTTCCCTTGCCGATGGCGCCGAAGTGATCAACACGTTCAACGACAAGCCGGCCACGTTGCTGCTCGGTGCAGGTCAACTGGCGCCGCCGCTGGAAGATATTTTGCTGGGTTTGAAGGTGGGCCACCATTCGACCTTTCAGCTAGCGCCGGGTCAGGCGTTCGGCCCACGCAATCCGGATCTGATCCAGCGCGTGTCCCTCGCCACGCTGCGGGAGAACAGCATGATCGGCGAGGATTTTTCCCCGGGTGACCTGGTCGAATTCAACGCGCCGGGCGGCGGGCGCTACGCCGGCGTGCTGAAGGAAGTCGGCGAAACGTCGGCCCTGTTCGATTTCAATCACCCGCTTGCCGGCCAGGCGCTGGCGTTTGAAGTGAAAATCATCGGGATTTTGTAAACATGAGCATCACGGATACGACTCTTGCCGAAGCGGAGATCCTGCTGGCCCAGCCACGCGGTTTCTGCGCCGGCGTCGACCGGGCGATCGAGATCGTCGAGCGAGCCATCAAGCTGTATGGCTCACCGATCTACGTGCGTCACGAAATCGTCCATAACGCCTATGTGGTCGAAGACCTGCGCAAGAAGGGTGCCATCTTCATCGAGAACCTGGAGGAAGTGCCGGCTGGCAACACGGTGATCTTCAGCGCGCATGGCGTGTCGAAGGCCGTGCGTTCGGAGGCAGAGTCACGCGGGCTGCGGGTATACGACGCGACCTGTCCGCTCGTGACCAAGGTACATATCGAAGTTGCCAAGATGCGCCAGGACGGTTTCGACATCGTGATGATCGGCCACAAGGGCCACCCGGAAGTGGAAGGCACGATGGGTCAAGCGGCCGAGGGCATGCATCTGGTCGAGGACATCGAAGACGTGCAGGCGCTGCAGCTCGCCGATCCCGAGCGGATCGCGTTCGTCACCCAAACCACGCTGTCGGTCGACGACGCCGCCGAAATCATCGGCGCGCTGAAGGCCAAGTATCCGTCCATCCGTGAGCCGAAGAAGCAGGACATCTGCTACGCCACGCAGAATCGCCAGGACGCCGTGAAGTTCATGGCGCCGAAGTGCGACGTCGTGATCGTCGTCGGCAGTCCGAATAGCTCGAATTCGAACCGCTTGCGCGAGCTCGCCGAGAAGCTCGGCGTACCGGCCTACATGGTCGATTCGCCCGATCAGATCGATCCGGTCTGGGTGGAGGGCAAGCGCCGCATCGGTGTGACCGCCGGTGCGTCGGCGCCCGAGGTGCTCGCCCAGGCAGTGATCGCGCGTCTGCGTGAACTGGGTGTGCGCAACGTGCGTGCGCTAGAAGGCATCGAGGAAAACATCGCGTTTCCGCTGCCGCGCGGGCTCGGTCTGCCAGCCTGACAATCCGTTAGCATCGCTGAAAGGAAAGCGCGCCTTCGGGCGCGCTTTTTTTATGGCGCGAGTCTGTGGGGGCACTGAGATAATTAGGTGCCGGATCGAATGAATTCGCACGTTTCAGTGCTCTCGCGCACAAATTTATTTTGGAATTGTGATCGGGTGTTTTATTGATTTTCGAGCGATGCGCCCCCGTTTTAGCCTAGGCAAAGAGCTTAAGACGAATTAATCATGCACTGAATTGGTGCTCTTGCCGCGCGTGGGATAAAAGGACATATCCGACGCAAGCCCCGGCCTAGCCGGCATTCACGCCGAGGGACCGCAACACTTGATGCCATCGGGTTCGGCGACGGTGCAACTGATGCACGCAAACGGATCGCAACCGGGTTGCTCTTTTCCGCGGATTTTGCTTTCAATATCAGGTTGCAATGCAGGAAAACCCCACCGGTTCAACAATATTGCCACCCGCATAATTGGAGTTACAATGCGCGCGTTCTCAAGGCCTTGAGGTCCTGGACAGTGGATTTTGCAAGGCGCAGGAGACCTTACTTGATGCGAGTCAAATTTGCTTACGCCGTGTCCATCGCGGCCGCGGTTGCGATGCTGACCGCGTGCGGCAAGAAACAGGATGGCGAAGCGGGAGCGGGCGCATCGGCGGCTTCGTCCGCTGCGCTCGCCGCCGCGAGCGAAGCGACTATCGTAAAGATTGGTCACGCGGCCCCGTTGACGGGCGGCATCGCGCACCTGGGCAAGGACAACGAAAATGGGGCGCGCCTCGCGGTCGAGGAAATCAATGCGCAGGGTCTGACGATCGACGGTCGCAAGATCCAGCTGCAACTCGACGCGCAGGACGATGCGGCGGACCCGAAAGCGGGCACCGCCGTCGCGCAGAAGCTGGTGGACGATCACGTGGTCGCGGTGATCGGGCACCTGAACTCCGGGGTCTCGATTCCGGCGTCGAAGATCTATAGCGACGCGAGCATCGTGCAAATCTCGCCGTCGTCGACCAATCCGGCCTACACGCAGCAGGGGTTCAAGACGACTTATCGAGTGGTCGCGACCGACGCGCAGCAGGGTCCGGCGCTCGCCAATTACGCGACGAAGGCGCTGGGCGCCAAACGCATCGCGATCGTGGACGATGCGACCGCCTACGGCAAAGGTCTCGCGGACGAATTCGCGAAGACGGCCGAGGCGAGCGGCGCGAAGATCGTCGCGCGGGAGGCGACGAACGACAAGGCCACGGATTTCCGGGCCATTCTCACGAAGATCAAGAGTGTTCAGCCGGACGCGATTATGTTCGGCGGCATGGACGCGACGGGCGGGCCGTTTACGAAGCAGGCGGCGGCGCTCGGTATCAGGGCAAAAATCCTTGGCGGCGACGGTGTGTGTACCGACAAGGTAGGTGAGCTGGCGGGTACCGCCGTGCAAAACCTGGTCTGTTCGGAAGCGGGACTCGCGCTTTCGAAAATGACCAATGGAGCGGACTTCGAAAAGAAGTACGAGGACCGCTTCCACACGCCGGTGCAGATTTACGCGCCGTTCACGTATGACGCTGTGTACGTGATCGTCGATGCAATGAAGCGCGCTAATTCGATCGAGGCGCCCAAGGTGCTGGCTGCGATGCCTTCGACCGATTACAACGGGGTAATCGGCCACATCGCGTTCGACGACAAGGGTGATTTGAAAGAGGGCGCCATTACACTTTACGACTTCAAGGACGGCAAGAAAGCAGTGCTCGACGTCGTAAAGATGTGATGACGGGAAGTTCGGCCTGACGGCACCGACACCATCCAACGGTGCCGTTTTTGCATCCGCCCAAGGGGAGCTCGCGACCGCATCACGGTCGTCAGGGCAAGCCGGCAGCGGATAACCCTTACCGGTCTTTTACATCAGTACCCGCAGTGCCGTTGAGATTCGTAGTGCATCACCGCCCACCGGCAGATGAAAAACGCGAATCCAGTCGCACGGGCTAAGGAGCAATAAATGGATATCTTCATCCAGCAGATCCTGAATGGACTGGTGCTTGGCAGTGTCTACGCCATCATCGCACTGGGCTATACGATGGTTTACGGCATTCTGGGCATCATCAACTTCGCTCACGGCGATGTGTTGATGGTGGGCGCGATGGTTGCGCTTTCCGCCATAGGTGTGCTGCAGAACCACTTCCCCGGCCTCGGCAACGTGCTGACGCTGGTGATCGCGCTGCTCATCGCGGCGGCGGTCTGCGCGGTGGTCGGCTACACGATCGAGCGCGTGGCCTACCGGCCGTTGCGCCGCGCACCGCGTCTCGCGCCGCTGATCACCGCGATCGGTGTGTCGATTCTGCTGCAGACGCTCGCGATGATGATCTGGTCGCGCAATCCGCTGCCGTTCCCGCAGCTGTTGCCCACTGACCCGATCAACGTGATCAAGGCCACCGACACGACGCCCGGCGCCGTGATCTCGATGACCGAGATCGTGATCATCGTGGTGGCGTTCATCGTGATGGGCGGCCTGCTGCTGCTCGTGCATAAGACCAGGCTCGGCCGCGCGATGCGCGCGATCGCCGAGAATCCGAACGTCGCGAGCCTGATGGGTGTGAGCCCGAACTTCGTGATTTCGGCGACCTTCATGATCGGCTCGGCGCTCGCGGCGCTCGCCGGCGTGATGATCGCGTCCGAATACGGCAACGCGCACTTCTACATGGGCTTCATCCCTGGCCTGAAGGCCTTTACCGCGGCGGTGCTCGGCGGTATCGGCAATCTCGGCGGCGCGATGGTCGGCGGCGTGCTGCTCGGCCTGATCGAGCAGTTGGGCGCCGGCTATATCGGCAACCTCACGGGCGGCGTGTTCGGTAGTAACTACCAGGACGTGTTCGCGTTCATCGTGCTGATCGTCGTGCTCGTGTTCCGTCCGTCGGGTCTGCTCGGCGAACGTGTCGCGGATCGCGCCTGATCCCGGGCCACAAGGAGTCAACAATCATGACCTCAATTCAACCGATCGAGCCGTCCACAACGCTCATCCCCGAAAAGAACCGCACGAAGACGCTGACCATCGGCATCCTTACGACGATCTTCGTGATCGCCGCGCCGATGATCATCGGCGCGGCGGGCGGCAACTACTGGGTCCGCGTGCTCGACTTCGCGATGCTGTACGTGATGCTCGCGCTGGGCCTGAACGTGGTGGTGGGCTTTGCCGGCCTGCTGGACTTGGGCTACATCGCGTTCTACGCGATCGGTGCCTACACGGCCGCGCTGCTGAGCTCGCCGCACCTGTCGACGCAATTCGAGTGGATCGCGGCGCTCGCGCCGCACGGTTTGAACGTGCCGATCTGGATCATCGTGCCGATCGCGATGGCGCTGGCCGCGATGTTCGGGATTCTGCTCGGCGCGCCGACGCTGCGTCTGCGCGGCGACTACCTGGCGATCGTGACCCTCGGCTTCGGGGAAATCGTGCGGATCTTCATGAACAACCTTGACCGTCCGGTGAACATCACCAATGGTCCGAAGGGGATCACCGGGATCGCTCCGGTGCAGATCGGCGGCTTCAGCTTCGCGCAGTCGCACTCGCTGTTCGGCATGCAGTTCCCGGCGGTGTACCTGTACTACTACCTGTTCGTGCTGTGCGCGCTGTTCGTGATCTGGACGTGTACGCGTCTGCAGCATTCGCGTATCGGCCGCGCGTGGGCCGCGATCCGCGAAGATGAAATTGCCGCCAAGGCGATGGGCATCAACACCCGCAACGTGAAGCTGCTCGCGTTCGCGATGGGCGCGTCGTTCGGCGGCTTGTCGGGCGCGATGTTCGGTGCGTTCCAGGGCTTCGTGTCGCCGGAATCGTTCACGTTCTGGGAATCGGTCGTGGTGCTCGCCTGTGTGGTGCTCGGCGGCATGGGCCACATTCCCGGCGTGATTCTCGGCGCGGTGCTGCTCGCTGTGTTCCCCGAGTTCCTGCGCTCCACGATGGGTCCGCTGCAGAACATGATCTTCGGCCATGAAGTCGTCGATACCGAAGTGATCCGTCAGCTGCTGTACGGTCTGGCGATGGTCGTGATCATGCTGTATCGCTCGGAAGGCCTGTGGCCCGCGCCGAAGCACGAAGACAAGATTGCGAAGCTGGCGAAGCGTAGCGGCAAGAAGCCGGTGCGCGCATAAGGTCCGGTGGAGAAAAAGACATGAGCGATAACGTAAGCAACAACGCGGCGATCCGTCTGTCGGTGAAGGGCGTCAACAAGCGCTTCGGCGGTTTGCAGGCGCTTTCCGAGGTCGGCCTGCAGATCCGCGCGGGCGAAATCTACGGTCTGATCGGCCCGAACGGCGCCGGCAAGACGACCTTCTTCAACGTGATCACGGGTCTGTACACGCCGGATTCGGGCGAGTTCAAGCTCGACGGCGAGAACTACACGCCGACCGCGGTCTATCAGGTCGCGAAGGCGGGCATTGCGCGCACGTTCCAGAACATTCGCCTGTTCGGCGGCATGACCGCGCTCGAAAACGTGATGGTCGGCCGTCATGTGCGCACCAAACACGGTCTGCTCGGCGCGGTATTCCAGACCCCGGCCGAACGGCAGGAAGAGCGCGAGATCAAGGAGCGCGCGCTCGAACTGCTCGACTACGTCGGCATCACGCAGTACGCGGACTACACGTCGCGCAACCTGTCGTATGGCCACCAGCGTCGTCTGGAGATCGCGCGTGCGCTGGCGACCGATCCGAAGCTGCTCGCGCTCGACGAACCGGCGGCCGGCATGAACGCCACCGAGAAAGTCGAGCTGACCAAGCTGCTCGACAAGATCCGCGCGGACGGCAAGACGATTCTGCTGATCGAACACGACGTGAAGCTCGTGATGGGCCTGTGCAACCAGATGACGGTGCTCGACTACGGCAAGGTGATTGCGCAGGGCCTGCCGCAGGACGTGCAGAAGGATGCGAAGGTGATCGAAGCTTATCTGGGTGCGGGGGTCCACTGATGTCCACGACGCAAGCAATGTTGAAAATCAAGGGCCTGCAAGTCAACTACGGCGGCATCCAGGCGGTCAAGGGTGTCGACCTCGAAGTCGGGCAGGGCGAACTCGTCACGCTGATCGGCGCGAACGGCGCGGGCAAGACCACGACGATGAAGGCGATCACCGGCCTGAAGGCGTACGCGGCCGGCGACATCGAGTACATGGGCCAGTCGATCAAAGGCCTGCCCGCGCACGAGCTGCTCAAGCGCGGTCTCGCGATGGTGCCGGAGGGGCGCGGCATTTTCGCGCGCATGTCGATCGTCGAGAACATGCAGATGGGCGCGTATCTGCGCAACGATACCGACGCCATCAAGTCGGACGTCGAGCGCATGTTCGGCTTCTTCCCGCGTCTGAAGGAGCGCGCCTCGCAATACGCGGGCACGCTGTCGGGCGGCGAGCAGCAGATGCTCGCGATGGCGCGCGCGATCATCTCGCGCCCGAAACTGCTGCTGCTCGACGAACCGTCGATGGGTCTGTCGCCGATCATGGTCGAGAAGATCTTCGAAGTGGTGCGCTCGATTTCCGCCGAAGGCATGACGGTGCTGCTCGTCGAGCAGAACGCGCGGCTCGCGCTGCAGGCGGCCAATCGCGGCTACGTGATGGACTCCGGTCTTATCACGATGTCGGGCGACGCGAAGCAGATGCTCGACGATCCGAAGGTGCGGGCCGCTTACCTGGGTGAATAAGTAGCTGAAGAGTTGGACGTGTGCCGTTTTTCGCACACCTCCTTCTTGCAACGCGCCGCACGATGCAACATCGTGCGGCGCGTTTTTTCTTGCTGACCCGTGCGTGAATTATGGGAGTTTCCCGATAACCGCACTGATTTCGTCTTTGGTAAACGCACGCAGTGTTTGCGAGCGGACATTGCCGGCCGAGCCGAGCGCGAAGCCGAAGGCGAGGAAGCTCTGCTCGTCTGCCGCTTCGACCACCGAGACAATGTCGTATTCCCCCAAGGTCCAGTAGATCTGCTTCATCTCGCAGCCAAAAGTTTTCGCCATCTCCGCCGTCTGCCCGGCTCGCTGCGCTGTGTTCTTGATCGCGCGGATCCCCTGATCCGTGAATTGCAGGAGCACCACATAAGTCGCCATGAAGATTCCCCTTAGGATTCAAACGCGTTGGGACTCGGATGCATGAGCCGCCGCGGGGAGCGTCGCGAACCGCCGCGAACGTCTCATCCAGCCCGGCGTCGTCTCTTGCGTAAACGATTCTAGGCAATCCGTCTGCCCGCCATCTGCTATTTGTCCGAATTCGCCGATATGTGCGCCGCACGTGAGAGAACCATGAAAAAGGCCGCATGCGCCAACCAGCGCATGCGGCCTTCTTTAATCAGGTGTACGACGCGAATCAACCCGCCGGGGCTGCGTCCGCGTATTGGCCGAGCCGCTTGCCGAGGCTGATCACCGCATCGGCGCGATAGCCGAGCGCATCGTAGAACGCGCGCACTTCAGCCGACGCCGACGTCAATACCTGCAAGTTCAGCTTCGGACAACCAAGCTTCGTCAGCTCGCTCTCGACGTGCGCGACGAGCCGCGTGCCGATGCCATGACGTCGCAGCGATGCGTCGACCGCAAGCGAATACAGCCAGCCGCGGTGTCCGTCATAGCCGCCCATCACGGTGCCGACGATGCGGCCGTCGAGCACCGCGACGAAGAACAGCTCCGGTTGCGTCGCGAGCTTGTTCGCGATCGACAGACGCGGATTGCGCTGCGGTCGCGTCACATCGCGATATTCGGGAAACACCTGCTGCCATAGCGCGATCACCGCTTCGGTATCGCTCGCGTCGAAGCGGCGGATCGACAGCGTCGTGTTCGTCGTCATCGGTGCGCTCCGGGGCTGATTACAGCGAGTCGAGAACTGAGCGCAGCATCGCCAGCATCTGGTCGATCTCTTCGGTCGTCACGTTCAGCGCCGGCATGAAACGCAGCAGGTTCGGACGCGCGGCGTTCAGCAGCACGCCGTCGGGCTGCATTTCGCGCGCCTTTTCGACGATCTGGTTGCCGATGTCCTTGCCGAGCAGCAGCGCGCGCAGCAGACCCTCGCCGCGCTCGCCCTTGAAGCCGCGTTGCTCGGACAGCTCGAGCAGCTTCGTGCGCAGATATTCGCCGCGCGAGCGCACGCCTTCGAGGAAGCCCGGCGCCGTCAGCTGCGAGATCACCGAGTAGCCGACCGCCGTCATCAGCGGATTGCCGTTGTAGGTGCCGCCCTGGTCGCCCGCTTCGAACACGGCGATTTCCGCCTTCGACAGCAGCGCCGCGAGCGGCACGCCGCCGCCGATGCCCTTGCCGAGCGTCATGATGTCCGGCTCGATGCCCGACAGCTGATACGCGAACAGCGTGCCAGCGCGACCGCAGCCGCTTTGCACTTCATCGACGATCAGCAGAATGTTGTGCTTTTTCGTCAGCTCGCGCAGTTGCTGCATGAATTCGCGGGTTGCGGGAATCACGCCGCCTTCGCCCTGGATCGGCTCGAGCATCACCGCGACGGTCTTCGCGTTGATCAGCTTTTCCACCGACGCGATGTCGTTCAGGTCCGCCTTCGGGAACCCCGGCACCTGCGGTGCGTAGATCGTGTCCCAGCCCGGCTTGCCGCTGGCCGACATCGTCGCGAGCGTGCGGCCGTGGAAGCTGTGGTCGAACGTGATGATCTCGAACGCGCCGTCCTTGAACTTCTTGCCCCACTTGCGCGCGAGCTTGATCGCGCCTTCGTTCGCCTCGGCGCCGCTGTTCGCGAAGAACACCTTGTCGAAGCAGCTGTGCTGCGTGAGCAGACCCGCGAGCTTCGCCATCGGCTCGTTGTAGAACGCCGGCGACGGGTTGATCAGCAGCTTGGCCTGGCTGTTCAGCGCTTCGATCATGCCGTCGTTGCAGTGGCCGAGGCTGTTGACCGCCCAGCCCTGAATGAAATCCAGGTAGCGCTTGCCGTTGTTGTCGTAAATCCACGAGCCTTTACCGTGCGTAAAAACGATTTCGGGCCGGTTCGTGATGTACATCAGCGAATCGATTGGATACTCATTGAAATTCATGACGGCAGGCTCCAGGCAAAAGGGTAAGAGCAGGGTGAAGAAACGGTGACGGTTTGGCCAATAAAAACGGCGGCCGGAAAAACAGAAAAGCCACGGCATGCCGTGGCTTTCATGATTCGAACAGCTTGCGCCCAGGTTGGTGTGTGGCGCGAGTCCGTGACGAAGCCAGCGGCGTCCCTAGGGGAGCGGCCAGCGGCGACGTCGGAGTTCGGACTGGAGGCGGTTCATGCGCGAAAGAATACGATAAGAAAAGCACCGGTGTAAACCATGAATTTGCACTGGTGCTGCATCGTGGCGAAATTGCCGGCGTGCAATCAGACCGCGTTCGCAAGATCGGCCGCGCTCGTGAACGAGTCCGCGTAGAACTCGTCTTCCGGCAGCTGGTGATGCTGCGTGAAGTCGCGCAGCGCCGATTCGACCATCACCGGCGCGCCGCATGCGTACACCTGGTAGGCCGACAGATCGGGCAGATCCTCGATCACCGCGCGATGCACGAAGCCCGTGCGGCCCGTCCATGCGTCGCCCGCATCGGGCTCGGAGAGCACCGGCACGAACTTGAAATTCGGAATCTCGCGCGCCCATTGTTCGGCGAGTTCGAGCAGATAGAGGTCTTTCTTGCGGCGCGCGCCCCAGTAGAGCGTCATGGGGCGCGTGATGTTCTTGAACACCGCATGCTCGACGATCGCCTTCAGAGGCGCGAAGCCGGTGCCCGATGCGAGCAGCACGATCGGCTTGTCCGAATCTTCGCGCAGGAAGAACGTGCCGAGCGGCGCTTCGAAGCGCAGGATGTCGCGCTCCTTCATCGTGCTGAACACGTGATCGGTGAACGCACCGCCGGGCATATGGCGGATGTGCAGCTCGATCGGGCCTTCGACGTGCGGCGCATTCGCCATCGAATAGCTGCGGCGCTTGCCGTCCTTCAGGATGAATTCGAGGTACTGGCCGGCCAGATATTGCAGGCGCTCGTTCGCGGGCAGTTGCAGCTTCACGACGATCACGTCGTCGGCCTTGCGCTCGATCGCGTTCACGCGACACGGCAGCTTCTTGACCTGCACGTCGCCGACGCCGGCCACTTCGCGGATGTCGACTTCGAGATCGGAGCACGCGGTCGCGCAGCACAGGAGCGCCATGCCGCGGGTCTTTTCGTCGTTCGACAGCGCCGACGACGAGTGCGCGCGCTGTTCGACCTCGCCGCTCACGACCGTGCCCTTGCACGAACCGCACGCGCCGTTCTTGCAGCCGTACGGCAGGCCGATGCCTTGCCGCAGGGCTGCGGAGAGCACCGGTTCGTCCTGTTCTACCTGAAACTGCCGGCCGGTTTGCCGGAGCGTGACGTTAAATGCCATAAAGTGTTCGGAATCGAAAAAACGGAATCGAAATCGGACCCGCCGGATCAACCGCGCGGTACCTGTTGCGTGTGACCGCTACAATGCGCCCACCATGAAAGCGACACGAAATTTCCGCCGGCCGCGCGTGCTGATCGTAGGATGCGGCGACGTCGGCATGCGCTGCGTGCCTCTGTTGCGGCCGCGCGCGCATGTCTTCGCATTGACCAGCCACGCCGCGCGCTGCGACGAGTTGCGCGCCGCGGGCGTGACGCCGCTCGTCGGCGATCTCGACGCGCGCCGCAGCCTCAAACGGCTCGCGCGCCTCGCGCCGACGGTGCTGCATCTCGCGCCACCGCAGAAGTCCGGCGACGACGACCGGCGCACTCGCGCGCTGCTTGCGACGCTAGGTGCAGCGGGCCGCATGAACGCTAGCGCGGCGAGGCCGTCGGTCGCGCCGATCGCGCGGCTGCGCCGCGCGCGCGCTTCAGGTCTGGACGCTGAAACACCCGCTATTGTACCCGACGGGGTGTGCCAGACCGGCGCTTCGCGGGCACCGGTGCGGGTCGTTTACGCAAGCACGACGGGCGTCTACGGAGATTGCGGCGGCGCGTGGATCGACGAAACACGCGCGACGCGGCCCGCGAATGCGCGCGCCAAACGTCGCGTGTCGGCCGAGCGGCAGTTGCGGCGCGCGACCGCGCACGGCAGCGTCGCCGCGAGCATCGCGCGGATTCCGGGCATCTATGCGGCCAACCGCCTGCCGCTCGCGCGGCTCGAAAGAGGCACGCCGGCGCTCGTCGATGCCGACGACGTCTACACGAATCACATCCACGCCGACGACCTCGCCGCGATCCTCGTGCGTCTCGCCACGCATGGCCGTCCCGCGCGTGCGCTGCACGCGTCCGACGATTCGTCGCTGAAGATGGGAGAGTATTTCGACGCGGTCGCCGATGCGTTCGGGCTCGCGCGAGCGCCGCGCATCACGCGCGAGCAGGCGGAGCGGCAGATCGATCCGATGCTGCTGTCGTTCATGCGCGAGTCGCGCCGCCTTGTGAATCGGCGTCTGAAGGAGGAATTGGGAGTACGTCTGCGCTATCCGAGCGTCGACGATTTCTTGCGCGAAGCGAAGGGGAAGGGCGGCTAGATAAAGAACAGGAAACAAAATGCCGCCTCGCGAGGCCACTTGGCCCCGCAGAAATAGCACCTGCGCCGCACTGCATCAATGCACCGCGCAAAACAAGCCGCGGTCCAACCGGCATCAGGTCAGCGTCGGCAGCACTTCCAGCAACAGGAAGCACAGCATGCCGCCGATCAACGCGCCGATCAGGTTCGGATGGTACTGGTGCCGCCGCCGCATGATGACCAGCAATCCGCCGACCAGCAGCAGCGCGAAGCAGATAAACGCGATCATCGCGCGCGAAAACGCCATCGTGCCGTCGATATGCATGGCGCCCCTCCTTGAAACCTTTGTAGTCGTTTGTTTAGACGAGTATAGGGCGACATGTAAGCAACGGCATGCTGCAACGCAGCGGCCTATGTGCGGTGCACCGCAATGCGCGAGGGCTTTCTTCGGCGCATCAAGGGCTTAGGTGGCGCACGCCGCGCGCTAGTCGTTTACCCGGCCCGCAGCGCGGCGAGGCCCGCTTCGTCGAGCCATTGCCATGCGCCTGGCGCGAGCGTCGCGGGCAGCGCGAGGCCGCCGATCCGCTCGCGATGCAGCGCCTCGCAGCGGTTGCCCGAGGCCGCGATCATCCGCTTGACCTGGTGGTATTTGCCTTCGAGCACGGTGAGCGCGAGCGTGTGGGTGTCGCGCGCCTGTGCGGCGAGCGCGGCGCTCGGTTTGGTCTCGCCGTGCAGCAGTACGCCGTCGCGCAGCGCGGCGAGCTGCGCGTCATCGAGCGGATGGCGCGTGGTCGCGACGTAGAGCTTCGGCACCTTGCGTTTCGGCGACGTGAACTGATGCACGAACTTGCCGTCGTCGGAGAGCAGCAGCAGGCCCGTGGTGTCCTGATCGAGGCGGCCGACGCACTGCACGCCGCGCTCCGCGAACTGCGGCGGCAGCAGGCTGAACACGCTCAGATGATGCTGCGGATCGCGCGAGCATTCGTAGCCGACCGGCTTGTTCAGCAGCAGATACGCGTGCTCGCGATACGGCCACTCGACGCCGTCGACGCTAAAGCGCAACGCGACGCTATCAACGGCGAAATCGGCGTCGGCATCGGTGCAGATTGCGCCGTCGATGCCGACGCGGCCGTCGCCGATCAGCGCGCGGCACTGGCGGCGCGAACCGAAACCTTGAGTAAAGAGGATGCTTTCGAGATTCATGGCGAGCGAAGAATAACACCGCAAGAACCGGAGCGCCCCGCAGGCCCCAAGCGCCGACGATGAATGCCTCACGTCACATCTCGGGAGTGCATCGATGTCCACCACCACGTCTTCGTCGTCTTCGCCGTCCAACGCGCAACGGCTGCCCCGCGCCTTCCAGCGCCTCGCCTGGTCGAACCTGTGCGCGCAATCGGCCGAACAGATCAGCCTCGCCGCCGCGCCGCTCGTCGCGGTGTTCGCGCTCGGCGCGAACGCGCGCGATACCGGTCTGCTGCAAACCGCGCAGACGCTGCCGTTCCTGTTGCTGTCGATGCCGCTCGGCGTCTGGGCCGACCGCCGCTCGCGCCGCGTGCTGATGACGCTCGCCGAGAGCGTGCGGGTCTGCGCGATGCTGTGCGTGCTGCTGCTGGTGCTCACGCATGCGCTGAACCTGCCGCTGCTCGCCGCGCTCGGCTTCGTCGCGGCGACGGGCACGGTTGCCTACAACGTCGCGGCGCCTTCGCTGGTGCCGTCGATCGTGCCGCGCGAAGCCTATGCGAGCGCGAACGGCCGGCTCGAACTCGCGCGCAGCGTCGCGTATTCGGCGGGGCCGGCACTCGGCGGCGTGCTGGTCGGCTGGATCGGCGCGGGCTGGGCGTATGGCGCCGCGGCGGGATTGTCGGCGCTCGCGGTCGCGTTGCTTGCGGGATTGTGCGAGCCGCCGCGCGCGGCCGCGCCGCGGCGGCGCTTCATGCTGGAGCTGCGCGACGGCACCCGCTTCGTGCTGCGTGATCCGCTGCTGCTGCCGATCCTGCTGACCGCCGTGTTCTTCAACCTCGGCTTCTTCATCCTGCAGGCGGTCTATGTGCCGTACGCGGTGCATCGGCTCGGGCTCGACGCGTCGGCGGTCGGCGTGACGCTCGGCGCGTACGGCGTCGGCATGGTGTGCGGTGCGCTCGCGGCGCCCGCGGTCGCGCGGCGTGTGGCGTTCGGGCGTCTGCTGATCATCGGGCCGTCGTGCGGGCTGCTCGCGTCGCTCGCGATGGTCGCGACGCTCGTCGCGCCATCCTTCTGGCTCGCTCTCGCTAGTTTCTTCCTGCTCGGCGTGGGACCGATCCTGTGGGTCGTCGCCTCGACCACGCTGCGTCAGGCGATCACGCCCGAACGCATGATCGGCCGCGTGTCCGCGCTGATCAGCACGGCGACCTATGGCGCGCGGCCGGTGGGCGCGCTGCTGGGCGCTGCGCTCAGCGCGCGCTGGAGCATCGACGTGTGTCTGGTTGCGGCGGCGTTTGCGTTTCTCGTGCAGGCGTTGATCATCGTGATGTCGCCGGTGGCGCGGCTTACGGACATTCCCGAGCAGAGCGCGGCGCCAAGCGCGCGCTGAAGCCTTCCAGGCGCCCCGATGAAAATTCATTTTCATCGGGGCGCAGCATGTCGCGGATGCCGAATACCTTTATCCGACGGGCTTTGGTCGGTGAAAACCCTCAAAGTATGAAAATGAATTTTTTTCGGCGCGGGTTTCATGTAAATATGTTTTCATCAAGTCCAGCTAGCCCAACCGCGCCTGTCCGCACGCATGATCCATCACCCGTCCGCTGTGTCGAACCCCGCCGAGCAAGCCATTGCCGCGCGCATCAGCGCCGCGATCCCGACGCTCACGCCGATCCACCAGCGCATGGGCGAGTACGTGCTCGCCAATCTGTTCCGCGCGGCGACGATGCGTATCGACGAACTCGCGAGCGTGGTCGGCGCGTCGGTGGCGAGCGCGAATCGTTTTGCGCGCGCGCTCGGCTTCGACGGTTATCCGCAGTTTCGCGAGGCGCTCGTGCGTGGCTTCGAGGCGACGCTCGCGCCGGTCGAGCGGTTGCGCAGCGCGCAGGAAACGCTCGCGGCCGGTGACGACCTGATCGACGCGTCGCTCGAGCAGGCCGCCGACAATCTGCACGCAACGCGTACCTCGATCGATCGCGCGACCGCCGATGCCGCCGTCGATGCGATCATCGCCGCGCGCCGCGTATTCGTGATCGGCTTTGGCGCCAGCGCGTTTCTCGCGAGCCTGATGGAGCACGGCCTGCTGCCGTATCACGAGAACGTGCATTCGCTTGCGCTGAGCGGCGGGCCGTCGCATGCGGCGCGGCACCTCGTGCGTTCGGGCGCGGGCGATCTCGTGATCGGCATCGCGTTTCCGCGCTATGTCGAAGACACGATCGAGCTTGCGCGCCGGGCGTCCGAGCGCGGTGCGCGCGTGCTTGCGCTCACCGACGGTCCGCGCTCGCCGCTCGTGCGGTTCGCGGACCTGGCACTGTATGTCCGCACCGACCGGCGTCTCGCGTCGAATGCCGATTCGGCCGTGCTCGCGGTCATCGAGGCGTTGTGCGACGCGGTCGCGTATCGCGCGCAACGCTCGGTCAAGGCGGCCGCCGAGGTCAGCGAGTTCGTGCTGCCGTGGCTGTTGGATCCGCAGTCCGGCGCGGCCGGCGCCGTGCAGGAACCGGCGCGCGCCGCGAGCAAAGCCGCTCGCGCAAAGGCCGACGGCGGCTACGCCAAAGGCATCAAAGCAATGGATACCGAAGCAAAAGCCATCCCGGCAGTCCGCACTCCCCGAACCAACCGCATTCCACGATCCAAACGATGAACTCCAACGCAGTCATTGCCATTCACGGCGGGGCAGGGACGATCCTGCGCACGTCGATGTCGGCCAGCGCCGAAACCGAATATCACGCGGCGCTCAACGCGGTGCTGAGCGCTGGGCAGCGCGTGCTCGCCGACGGCGGAAGCGCGCTCGACGCGGTCAGTGAAGCGGTGCGGCTGCTCGAAGATTGCGCGCTCTTCAACGCGGGTCACGGGGCGGTCTATACGGCGGCCGGCACGCACGAGCTCGACGCCGCGATCATGGACGGCCGCACGCTCGACGCGGGCGCGATCTGCTGCGTGAAGCGCGTGCGCAATCCGGTTCTCGCCGCGCGCCGCGTGCTCGAGCGCAGCGACCACGTGCTGTTCACCGGCGAAGGCGCGGAAGCGTTCGCCGCCGCGCACGGGCTCGAGTTCGTCGATAACAGCTACTTCAATACCGACGCGCGCTATCGGCAATGGCAACTCGCACGCGAGCAGCAGCGTCCGATGCTCGATCACGACGCCGCGACGCTCGCGTCCGCGGCTTCAGGCAACGGCGACCCGATGCCGCACGAGCCGATCGATCCGAACCGCAAGTTCGGCACCGTCGGCGCGGTCGCGCTCGACCGTCACGGGCATCTCGCCGCCGCGACCTCGACGGGCGGCGTGACCAACAAGCAGGTGGGCCGTGTCGGCGACACGCCGCTGATCGGCGCCGGCTGCTACGCCGACGACGCGACCTGCGCGGTATCGACCACCGGCTCCGGCGAAATGTTCATGCGCATGGTCGCCGCCTACGACGTCGCCGCGCAGATGGCCTATCGCCAGGTGTCGCTCGAACAGGCCGCGCACGACGTCGTGATGAACCGCTTGCCGAAGATCGACGGACGCGGCGGACTCGTCGCCGTCGACGTGCATGGCAACGTCACGCTGCCGTTCAACACCGAAGGCATGTACCGCGGTTTCGCACGGTTGGGCGAAGCGCCGGTGACGGCGATCTATCGCTAACCGCGTTCGAATTCAAAGCAAAGGAATCACCGTGCCGACTTCCTCGCACACCGCCAGCCCGCTCATCGAAACCCTGCCGCCGCAGCGCGTGCTCGCGGTCGAGGGTCTGACGGTCGCGTTCCGCCGCGGCGACTCGACCTTCAACGCGGTGTGCAATCTGTCCTTTACGGTCGAGCGCGGCGAGACGCTCGCGATCGTCGGCGAATCGGGCTCGGGTAAGTCGGTCACGTCGCTGGCGCTGATGCGGCTGATCGAGCATGGCGGCGGGCGACTTGCCGGCGGCAGCATCGCGTTCCGGCGGCGCGACGGCAGTGTGCTCGATCTCGCGAAGACGTCTTCCGGCACGATGCGCACGGTGCGCGGCGCCGACATCGCGATGATCTTCCAGGAGCCGATGACCTCGCTCAATCCGGTCTTCACGGTCGGCGACCAGATCAGCGAGGCGATCGCGCTGCACCAGGGCAAGAGCCGCGAGGCCGCGCGCGCCGAAACCTTGCGTCTGCTCGAAATCGTGCGGATTCCGGAGGCGAGGCGCGTCGCCGCGCGCTACCCGCATCAGCTGTCGGGCGGCATGCGCCAGCGCGTGATGATCGCGATGGCATTGTCGTGCAAGCCCGCGCTCTTGATCGCCGACGAGCCGACCACCGCGCTCGACGTGACGATCCAGGCGCAGATCCTGCAACTGATCCGCGGCTTGCAGGATGAGATGAACATGGGTGTGATCTTCATCACGCACGACATGGGCGTGGTCGCCGAAGTGGCCGACCGGGTCCTCGTGATGTATCGCGGCGAGAAGGTGGAGGAAGGCGCATCGGACGCGCTGTTCGCCGCGCCGTCGCATCCGTACACGAAGGCGCTGCTCGCGGCGGTGCCTCGGCTCGGCTCGATGCACGGCACCGATCAGCCCGCGCGCTTCCCGATCCTGACCGTCGAGCAGGCCGGCGCGAACGGCGCCGATGCCGCGGTGCAGCCAGCCTCCGCCGTCGCCGAAGAAGCGCAGCCGCCGGTGCGCGACGACACGCCGCCGATTCTGCGCGTGCGCGATCTGGTCACGCGCTTTCCGGTTCGCAGCGGCCTGTTCGGCCGCATGACAGGCCGCGTGCATGCGGTCGAAAAAGTCAGCTTCGATTTGCGGCCCGGCGAGACGCTCGCGCTGGTCGGCGAGTCGGGCTGCGGCAAGTCGACCACGGGCCGCTCGCTGCTGCGGCTCGTCGAAAGTCAGAGCGGCTCGATCGAATTCGCTGGCAACGAAATCAGCTCGCTGAGCGGGCCCGCGTTGCAGGCGCTGCGCCGCGATATCCAGTTTATTTTCCAGGACCCGTTCGCGTCGTTGAATCCGCGCTTGACCGTCGGCTTCTCGATCATGGAGCCGCTGCTCGTGCACGGCGTCGCGCAGGGTGCCGAAGCGCAGGCGCGCGTCGCGTGGCTGCTCGAGAAAGTCGGCTTGCCGGCCGAGGCCGCGCGTCGCTATCCGCATGAGTTTTCGGGCGGGCAGCGTCAACGTATCGCGATTGCCCGCGCGCTCGCGTTGAATCCGAAAGTCGTGATCGCCGACGAATCGGTGTCCGCGCTCGACGTCTCGGTGCAGGCGCAGATCGTCAATCTGATGCTCGATCTGCAGCGCGAACTCGGCGTCGCATATCTGTTCATTTCGCACGACATGGCCGTGGTCGAGCGCGTCAGTCATCGCGTCGCGGTGATGTATCTCGGCCAGATCGTCGAGATCGGTCCGCGTCGCGCGGTGTTCGAGGCGCCGCAGCATCCGTACACGAAGAAGCTGATGAGCGCGGTGCCGGTCGCCGATCCCGCGCGCCGTCACGCGAAACGCCTGCTCGCCGCCGACGATATTCCGAGCCCGATCCGCGCGCTGCACGACGAGCCGGTGGTCGCGCCGCTCGTCGCGGTGGGACCGGATCACTTCGTCGCACAGCATCGCGTCGGCGGCGCGTATTGAGCGAAGCGCCGCATCGCGTTGAAGCGGAAAGACCTGAAGCAAAACTGCAGCACCAGCAACCGCAGCACAAACCAACTGAAGCAAAAGCCAACCACAAAGACCCTGTCACACCGTTAACTCGCAGCCTGGAGCAATCTCATGAACCTGCTGTTCCCGTCCTCTCCGTTTCGTTTGCGCGCGCTCGTCAGCGGCGGCGCGGTGGTGTTCGCGATGCTTGCGGGCAATCTGGCGCACGCCGAAACCACGGCCGTGATGGCCGTCGCGTCGACCTTCACGACGCTCGATCCGTACGACGCGAACGACACGCTGTCGCAGGCGGTCGCGAAGTCGTTCTACCAGGGGCTGTTCGGCTTCGACAAGGACATGAAGCTCGTCAACGTGCTGGCCGACAGCTATGAGGCGAGTCCCGACGCGCGCGTCTATACGATCAAGCTGCGCCATGGCGTGAAGTTCCAGGACGGCACCGACTTCAATGCGGCCGCCGTGAAAGCGAACTTCGATCGCGTGACCGATCCGGCCAACAAACTGAAGCGCTACAACATGTTCAGCCGCATCGAGAAGACGGAAGTGGTCGATCCGTCCACGGTGCGCGTCACGCTGAAGGCGCCGTTCTCGGCGTTCATCAACGTGCTCGCGCATCCGTCGGCGGTGATGATCTCGCCGGATGCACTCAAGAAGTACGGCAAGGACATCGCGTTTCATCCTGTGGGCACGGGTCCGTTCGAACTCGTGAAGTGGGACCCGGCCGGCGACCTGACCGTGAAGAAGTTCGGCGGCTACTGGAAGAAGGGCTATCCGAAGATCGATGCGATCGACTGGAAGCCGGTCGTCGACAACAACACGCGCGCCGCGCTGATGCGCACCGGCGAGGCGGACTTCGCGTTCCAGGTGCCGTTCGAGCAGGCCGCGCAACTGCAGTCGAGCCCGAAGGTCGATCTGATTGCGGCGCCGTCGATCATCGAGCGCTACATCAGCATGAACATGAACCAGAAGCCGTTCGACAACCCGAAGGTGCGTGAAGCGCTGAACTACGCGGTCAACAAGGAAGCGCTGACGAAGGTCGCGTTCGCCGGTTACGCGACGCCGGCCGACGGCGTGGTGCCAGAGGGCGTCGACTATGCGGTCAAGCTCGGACCCTGGCCGTACGATCCGGCGAAGGCGCGCGCACTGCTGAAGGAAGCGGGCTATCCGAACGGTTTCGAAACCACGCTGTGGTCCGCGTATAACTACTCGACCGCGCAGAAGGTGATCCAGTTCGTGCAGCAGCAACTCGCGCAGGTCGGCATCAAGGCGAGCGTCGAGGCGCTCGAAGCGGGGCAGCGCGTCGCCAAGGTCGAAAGCGCGCAGGACCCGGCGACCGCGCCGGTGCGCATGTACTACGCGGGCTGGTCGTCGTCGACTGGCGAGGCGGACTGGGCGATCAGCCCACTGCTCGCGGGCTACTCGATGCCGCCGAAGATGGTCAACACGTCATACTACAAGAGCGACGCGGTGGACAACGATCTGAAGCAGGCACTCGAAACCACCGACCGCGCGCAGAAGGCCGCGCTGTACGCCGACGCGCAGAAGCGCATCTGGGCCGACGCGCCGTGGATCTTCCTAGTCAAGGAGAAGGTCGTGTATGCGCGCAGCAAGCGTCTGTCGGGCGCTTACGTCGCGCCGGACGGCTCGTTCAACTTCGACGAGATCGCGATCAAGTGATGAGCGGACGAGGCGGCACACGTTTCGTCGTGGCCCGCCTCGTTTGCCGCTCATTCGCCGCTCATTTGCCGGACTGGTTTCATGCTGAACTTCCTCGTCAAACGTCTGCTAGGCCTGCTGCCGACGCTCTTCATCGTCGCCGTGCTGGTGTTCCTGTTCGTGCATCTGCTGCCGGGCGATCCGGCGCGGCTCGCCGCCGGTCCCGAAGCGGACGAAGCGACCGTCGCGCTGGTGCGCGCCGACCTCGGCCTCGACAAGCCGATGCCGCAGCAGTTCGTCCGCTTCTTCTGGCGGATGGCGCACGGCGACTTCGGTACCTCGACGCGCAGCAAGCGGCCGGTGAGCCAGGAGATCGCGGAACGCTTCTTCCCGACGCTGTGGCTGACGATCGCGAGCATGGTGTGGGCGGTCGTGATCGGCATGGCGATCGGCATCGCCTCGGCGGTGTGGCGCAACCGCTGGCCGGATCGGCTGGGCATGACGCTCGCGGTATCGGGCATTTCGTTTCCGGCGTTCGCGCTCGGCATGCTGCTGATGGAGATTTTCTCGGTGCAGCTCGGCTGGCTGCCGATCGTCGGCGACGGTTCGTGGCGCAGCTACGTGCTGCCGTCGCTGACGCTCGGCGCGGCGGTCGCGGCCGTGATGGCGCGCTTCACGCGGGCCTCGTTCGTCGAGGTGCTGCACGAGGACTTCGTGCGCACCGCGCGCGCGAAGGGCGTACCCGAGCGGCTCGTGATCATCAAGCACTGCCTGCGCAACGCGCTGATTCCCGTCGTCACGATGATGGGCCTGCAGTTCGGCTTTCTGCTGGGCGGCTCGATCGTCGTCGAAGTGGTGTTCAATTGGCCGGGCCTCGGGCGCCTGCTGATCGATGCGGTGTCGATGCGCGACTATCCGATCATCCAGGCCGAGGTGCTGTTGTTCTCGCTCGAATTCATCATCATCAACCTGATCGTCGACGTGATGTACGCGGTGATCAACCCGACCATCCGTTTCGAGTGAGGCCCGCATGAGCACCACTGCCACCGGGCCGAACGCGGCCAATCCCGCGCTCGCCGAACGCGCGATCCGCACGCCGTGGAGCGAGTTCTGGCGCAAGTTCCGCAAGCAGCATGTCGCGCTGGCCGCCGGCGTGTTCGTGCTGCTCTTGATCGTGATCGCGATCATCGCGCCGCATATCGTGCCGTACGACCCCGAGAATTTCTTCGACTACGACGCGCTGAACGCGGGGCCGTCGGCCGCGCACTGGTTCGGCGTCGATTCGCTGGGCCGCGATATTTTCAGCCGCATCCTCGTCGGTTCGCGCATTTCGCTCGAAGCGGGCTTTCTGTCCGTTGCGATCGGCGCGGTGATCGGCACGTTCTTCGGTCTGCTTGCCGGGTACTACGAGGGCTGGTGGGACCGCATCACGATGCGGGTGGCCGATGTGCTGTTCGCGTTTCCCGGCATTCTGCTCGCGATCGGCGTGGTCGCGATTCTCGGCAACGGCATGATCAATGTGATTAGCGCGGTGGCGATCTTCAGCATCCCGGCGTTCGCGCGGCTCGTGCGCGGCAATACGCTGATGCTCAAACAGCTCACCTATATCGAAGCGGCGCGCAGCATCGGCGCGTCGGACTTGACCATCATCGTGCGGCATATTCTGCCGGGCACGATTTCATCGGTCGTCGTGTATCTGACGATGCGCATCGGCACGTCGATCATCACGGCGGCGAGCCTGTCGTTCCTCGGCCTGGGCGCGCAGCCGCCGACGCCCGAGTGGGGCGCGATGCTCAACGAAGCGCGAGCCGATATGGTGACCGCGCCGCATATCGCGCTGTTTCCGAGCCTCGCTATTTTTCTGACCGTGCTCGCGTTCAACCTGCTCGGCGACGGTCTGCGCGATGCGCTCGATCCGAAGCTGGATCGGCCATGAGCACGAGTAACCATCACTCGGCTGAGCGTGCGCCGCATATCGGCACGTTGCAGGCCGGAGCGCTCGGCACGATCGCCGACGTGGACGGCGTCAGCGTCGGTCATTGCACGCTTGCCGAAGGCGCGTTTCAAACCGGCGTCACCGTGATCCGACCGCACTGTGGCGATCCGTTCGTCGACAAGGTGCCGGCCGCCGCGTCGGTGATCAATGGCTTCGGCAAGAGCGTCGGGCTCGTGCAGCTCGACGAGCTCGGCACGCTGGAGACGCCGATCGCGCTGACCAACACGTTCGGCGTCGGCACGGTCGCGCAGGCGCAGATCCGCGCGGCGATTCGCGCGAATCCGCGCATCGGCCGCGAATGGTCGACCGTCAATCCGCTCGTGTTCGAATGCAACGACGGCTACCTGAACGATATTCAGGCGCTCGCCGTGACCGAACAGCATTTCAACGAAGCGTTCGATGCCGCGAGTACCGATGTCGCGAGCGGTGCGGTCGGCGCGGGGCGCGGCATGTCGTGCTTCGATCTGAAGGGCGGCATCGGCACTGCGTCAAGGGTGGTCAGTGCGGCGGGCCGTGACTACACCGTCGGTACGCTCGTGCTGGCCAACTTCGGCCGTCTGCCGATGCTGACGATCGACGGCACGCCGCTCGGCCGCGTGCTGGCCGAACGCGCGGCTGCGGCTGAGGCGGCAAATGCTGCCAATGCTGCTGCCAGCGCAACCTCCGACAAACCCGAGCAAGGCTCGATCATCATGATCGTCGCGACCGATGCACCGCTCGACACGCGCCAATTGAAACGCCTGTCGTTGCGCGCGGGGGCCGGTCTCGCGCGCACCGGCTCGGTGTACGGTCACGGCAGCGGCGATATCGCGCTGGCGTTTTCGACCGCATATACGGTGCCGCACGGCGCGGACTTCGTCGCGCTGCCGCCGCTCGTCGCCGATCATTGTATGGACCCGCTGTTTCGCGCGTGCGCCGACAGCGTCGAACAGGCGATCGTCGATGCGTTGTGGAGCGCCGAATCCGTCATCGGTCGCAACGGCCATCGGCGGCTGTCGCTGCGCGACAGCGTGCCCGATCTTGCCCAAATGCTGAGGAATTCCGCGCGATGAAAGTCCTGATCTCCACCGACATCGAAGGCATCGCCGGCGTGTTTCATGCCGAGCAGACGCGCGCGGGCAACGGCGAATACGAAGCCGCGCGACGCTGGATGACGCTCGAAGCCAATGCCGCCATCGAAGGCGCGTTCGCGGGCGGCGCGACCGACGTGTGGGTCAACGATTCGCACGGCGGCTTTCGCAACCTGCTGCCCGATCTGCTCGATCCGCGCGCGCAGGTCGTGCTAGGCAAGCCGCGCACGCTCGGCATGATGGCCGGGCTCGAATACGGCGCGGCACTCGTCTTCATGATCGGCTATCACGCGAAGGCGCAAACCCTCGGCATCCTCGCGCACACGATCAACAGCTTCGCGTTCGCGCGCGTCGCGTTCAATGGCGTGGAGCTAGGCGAAGCGGGGCTGTACGGCGCGCTCGCTGAAGAATATGGCGCACATGTCGCGCTTTTATCGGGTGACGACGTGTTCGCCGAGGAAACCGCGCCGCGTTTTCCCAGCGCGCGTTTCGTCGTCACGAAGACCGCGACCGGTCAGGCAAGCGGCGTCACGCAGTCGCCCGCGAGCGTGCGCGAGGCGCTGCGGGCTGCCGCGCGCGACGTGGTCCGTCAGCATATCGAAGCGGGCCGCGCGCCTGCCGCGACGCGTGGGGAGCCGCGAGCAGTCGACTGCGAACTGCGCGTGCAAACGAGCGGGCTTGCCGATCTGTTCTGCCAATGGCCGACGCTCACGCGTGTCGATGGCGTGACGTTGCGTTTCAGCGCGGCGTCGGCCGAGCATGCGGTGCGGATGCTGAACTGTCTGTCGGCGATGTCGTTCATGTTGCGCTGAGCCGCGGCACGCTGAGCCGCTGACACCTTATTGCGGTGGCCTACTGTTGCTGCTGCCGGCTCAACTCGCGCGCCGCGTGATCGATTGCCTCGGCCACCGCCCCGGCGTGCGACACCGGCGCGAGGTGGCTCGACGCGACCGGCACCACCTTCGCGCCGATGCGCCCGGCGATCATTTTCTGCAGATCCGGCGACACCGCGCGGTCTTTCGTCGTCAGCACGTACCACGATGGTTTGTCTTTCCAGCCGACCTGATCGACCGGTTCGTCGAATGCGCTCGCGGCGATCGGTACCTGCGCGGCGGCGAGCACGCGGGTGACGGTCTCGGGCACGTCGGCGGCGAGGTCGGCGTGATAGCGCGCGCGGTCGAGCCACAAAAAACCGTTCGCGTCCTTGCTGATGCTCTGGCCGGCCGGCATCGGCCCGCCGGCCTTCATCACGTCCATCGCCGATTCGTGCAGTTGCGGCGCAAGCGCGGCGACATACACGAGCCCGGCGACGTTCGGCGCATTCGCGGCGACCTCGGTGATCACGACGCCGCCCCACGAATGCCCGACCAGCAGCACCGGGCCGTTCTCGCGATCGAGCACACGGCGGGTCGCGGCAACGTCGTCGGCGAGCGACGTCAGCGGGTTCTGCACCGAGCTCACGTGATAGCCCTTTTGCTGCAACTTCGCGACCACGCCGTTCCAGCTCGATCCGTCGACGAACGCGCCATGCACGAGCACGATGTTGCGCACCGGGCCGCCGAGCGCGGCGGCAGGCGGCGCGCTGGCGGTAGCGGGGGCGGCCGCCGTTTGCGCAAGCGCGGGCGTACCGACGCCCGCGAAACAGAAGCACAACACAGCGGCGCAAAGCAGACGTTTGGGCAACATGTTGAAGCTCCCCAGCTTGAAAAGTGGACTCCGGCAACATACTCGCGTGCCATCCGCGTGACAATCACAATCCGCGCGCTTAAGTGCGGCGCACAACGAACGCGGGCGGCTACGGACGCCAGAGGAATATCGGTCGGGTAAAATTATCGGTTTTGCCGGACCGGGCGCGTGCTGAGCCGCCGTGCAATCGGGCACAGCGCTGCCTTCGACAGCGTTCTACACGCAGCGGCCACACGCAGCGATCTCCACACAGCAGGGCGTAATGAATAGTGCAACGCAGCAAGAGGGCCTGAAGCGCGGGCTCAAGAATCGTCACATCCAGTTGATCGCGCTGGGTGGCGCGATCGGCACCGGACTCTTTCTCGGCTCCGCCAGCGTGCTGCAGGCCGCGGGTCCGTCGATGATCCTCGGCTACGCGATCGGCGGCGTCATCGCGTTCATGATCATGCGCCAGCTCGGCGAGATGGTCGCCCAGGAGCCGGTCGCCGGCTCGTTCAGCCACTTCGCATACAAGTACTGGGGCGATTTCCCGGGCTTCCTGTCGGGCTGGAACTACTGGGTGCTCTATGTTCTCGTCAGCATGGCCGAGCTGACCGCGGTCGGCACCTACGTGCATTTCTGGTGGCCGGGCGTGCCGACATGGCTGTCGGCGCTGGTGTGCTTCGCGATTATCAACGCGATCAATCTCGCCAACGTGAAGGCCTACGGCGAAACCGAGTTCTGGTTCGCGATCGTCAAGGTCGCGGCGGTGATCGGCATGATCGTGTTCGGCGGCTATCTGCTGATCAGCGGTCACGGCGGCCCGCAGGCGACGGTCGCGAACCTGTGGAGTCACGGCGGCTTTTTCCCGCACGGCTTTCACGGCCTGTTCATGATGCTCGCGGTGATCATGTTCTCGTTCGGCGGCTTGGAACTGATCGGCATTACGGCGGCCGAGGCGGCGGAGCCGCAGAAGAGCATTCCGAAGGCCGTGAATCAGGTGATCCTGCGGATCCTGATTTTCTATATCTGCTCGCTCGCGGTGCTGCTGTCGCTGTATCCGTGGAACGAGGTGGCGGCGGGCGGCAGCCCGTTCGTGATGATCTTTTCGCAGATGGGCTCGTCACTGACCGCCAACGTGCTGAACGTGGTCGTGCTGACCGCGGCGCTGTCGGTGTACAACAGCGGCGTCTACGCGAATAGCCGCATGCTGTACGGTCTCGCCGAACAGGGCAACGCGCCGCGCGCGCTGCTGAAGGTCGACCGGCGCGGCGTGCCGTATCTGGCGATCGGTCTGTCCGCGCTCGCGACGTTCGCATGCGTGATCATCAACTACGTGATCCCGGCCGAAGCGCTCGGTCTGCTGATGTCGCTGGTGGTCGCGGCGCTGGTGCTGAACTGGGCGCTGATCAGCCTCACGCATCTGAAGTCGCGCAAGGCGATGGTGGCCGCGGGCGAGACGCTGGTGTTCCGCTCGTTCTGGTTTCCGCTCAGCAACTGGATCTGCCTCGCGTTCATGGCGCTGATCCTCGTGATTCTGGCGCTGACGCCGGGCTTGTCGGTCTCGGTCTGGCTGGTGCCGGCATGGCTCGTGCTGATGTGGGGCGGCTACGTGATCAAGCGGCGCCGCGAGGCGACTCGCGCTAGCGTGGGGATTGCGAGCTGATCTTCACGCGGCGAAGTTCCCCACATAGGTCGCTCCCGTGTGGGCGAGCGCACAGATCGATTTTTGCGAACCGGTAATCTCTGTCCGGTCGTCCGGCACGAAGCCGGCGCGGAGAGACACCATGTTCAACGCAGGCGCGGTACGGACCAGGTCGAACTTCGGCGCGGGTGCCGCGCTCCTTCTGCTGATTGCGGTAGCCTGCCTCGCGCTGCGCATCCTGCACGTCGTCGCGAAGTTTCGTGGCAACGTGCCGGACGCATTCGGCGATTTCAATTTCTACCTGTACGCGTTCAACGTCGTGCTGCACGACCCGGCGCGCCTGTACGATCACGACGCGCTGATTGCGTTCTTGCAGGGCATCGGCGCGCGCTCGACGGGCGACGACATCTTCTACGCCTACCCGCCGCAGTTCGCGCTGGTGTTTGCGCCGCTCGCGCTGCTGACGCCGCTCGTCGCGAAAATCGTCTGGGTGAGTGCGTCGATCGTGTTGTTCGCGCTGGCTTTGTATCTCGTCGTCACGATGGCGTACCGCGGCACCGAGCGCAGCGTTAGCCTGCTGCTGGTGGCGGTCGCGCTGCTGAGCTTTCCGCTCGTCGAAGATACCTACGACGGCCAGTCCAACGAACTGCTGTTCTTCCTGCTGGTTGCGACCTTCGCGCTGATCGAGCGTCGCAAAGGCTACGCCGCTGGACTTTTTCTCGGCTTCGCGATCGCGATCAAGCTCACGCCTCTCGCCGTCGCCGGTCTGCTGATGCTGCGCCGCGAATGGCGGACGTTCGTGATGGCGAGCGTCGTTGCGATTGCCTTGACGCTGATTACCGGAGCGCGGCTCGGCTTCGACGTTCTGTGGCACTACTTCGTGTCGGACATGCCGCGACTGAACGGCATGGCACTGGCGATGAGCGGTGGCGGCGCGCCGATGAACAACACCGTGCGGGGCGCGTTGCAGACGCTATCGGCGACGCTCGGCATGCCGATGTCCGGTACGTTGCTGTCGATTGTCTCGCATGCGTTGGTGCTGACTGCTTGCCTGCTGTCCGCGTATCTGGTGTTTCGCCGCCATCGGGACAGCCGCATCGACTACGCGCTCGCCTCGATGACGATGCTCGTGGCTTATCCGATCCTCGAGCCGATCCACATGGTGCTCGCGTTGATCCCGTTGCTGATTCTGCTGGGCACCGCATTTGAAGCGCGCGACGTGCAGTTGTCGGCGCTCGGTCCGAGACTGGAGATGCTGCTGGTCGCGGTCGTCGTGGTCTTGCTGTTCTTCGCGGCGCGGTTTGTGTCGTACACGGTCGCGGCGCTGATCATTTACCTGCTCTGTGTTGCAAGGTACTTTCCACCGCCAGAAGTGGGATGGCGAGAGCGGGCTTACCAGCCTGGATGAACGATCCTGGTGTGGCGCGGCTCCTCATAAGAGCTTTGCATGAAGGTGCAATGGGAATGAGAGAACTGCTCGCGGAGCAGGATGCAAAGTTCGTGAGCCTGCGGGCGCGGAGAGCCTCCATGTTCTTGCGGGGGCTTTTCTGTTTCTTCGGAAGGCGGAGATTTTGGGCGGTCGCCCATGTACGGACTGCCTGTCGCACGGTAATTATCTGACTGCTGTCAACTCCGGCAGCGATTTCAGATAGACCAACGACACACCTATGTCCCTGTCCGTATTTGAGATGCACTCCGTGGAGCTGTTCTGCCAGCGGCCATCGGGTGCCTGTTATGTCATCTGTGACGAGTGGCGCTATAAGGCGTGCCTCGGCAAGGCCGCAGACCTTCCGAAGGCCAAGGCGGAGACCCGGGAGTTTCTTGCTATTGCCGAATTGAATTACAGGGCGTGGGAGGAGGACCGGAAGCTGGTCAGGCGCATCCAGAAGAGTGGCCGGCTGTTTTTCCATAGGGCGCGGCACCGTAACCCCGACACCGATGGATGGTGGGTTATCGTTGCTCTTCTCGAAGAGGTTCGCCGGGGCAAACTGCTTGCCATTAGAGGTCCGCGTAATGGCCTGTTTCCGTCACCCTACAGCAGCACGCCGTTAAGGAATCCCGTAGCGAGGACCGGCAGTCATCCGGACGGCGAACCCATTCGGTCCGTCGAGTATGATCCGGCCACCTGGCAAGCCCAGTTAGCCGCTGCGCGCGCAGCCAGGGCGACATCGCCACACATCGAGATACCACAGGCACTGACCAAGGCGCAGCGGTGGCAGACGCGCAAGGCGCTGATTGCGACGGGCAATGCGGCCATGTCCGGGCGCGTGCGGGCGGCGGCTGAACGGCTCGCACGCAACAATGTCGCGGTGGAGAAGGCCAGACTCTCCGATCATGTCTACGAGCCGTCCGGGCCGGTGCCCGAAGGGTGGGCGAACCGCAGCGGGGATACGGGATTTCTACGGCAGTACGGTTTGAAGCCAATAGACCTGGAAATCGAAGGCGCGAACTTCAGGGCGCAGCTATACGAACCGGATGCGGCGGTCTTCGGTGCCGATATGAATCCGACACTCGCCTTCAAGGGAACCGAAATGACGAGCCTGAGCGACTGGTCGAACAACTTAAACCAGAGCGCGGATATGACATCGCCTTACTACAGGCGAGCCGTAGATATTGGATGGAAGATGCGCCGCACACAGGCACCAATTGATATTGCCGGACACTCGCTAGGCGGCGGTCTGTGTTCTGCCGCTTCTTTGGCCAGCGGCAAGGACTGCTGGAGCTTCAACGCCGCCGGCCTGCACCCGAAGACGGTCGAACACTACGGCGGCCAGGTCACGCCATCGAACATCAATGCCTACCATGTGAATGGCGACATTCTGACCGTGGTACAGACGTGGACTCCCCTGCCCGGTGCAGTCGGAACTCCCTATCTCCTTCCCGGCAGCGGCTCGCCCGTGTCGCGGCACTTCATCACGCAGGCAATAGACGGCATCGAGCAGCAGAAGGCGGAAGACATCTCCGTACTTGAAACACTGTCATAACGAGGCTGAAAGCGATGAAAACACTCAGCCGAATCCTTATCGTGCCGGTGCTGTTACTGGCGCTATCTCCTGTGGTTCATGCAATGAAAAAATTTCCCGCCACTGATTTCTTTAGCGGCCCGCAACTCGAACTGGCGCAGGCCATCGAGCGCGGTGACATGGAGCAGGTCACGCGACTGGCACCGAAGACGGACCTGAACACGCCTGGGCGCAAGAACATGACGATGCTGTTTTTTGCGTTTCAGGAGGCGTTGCAGCGCGACCCGCATCGGCTTGCGGTTGCGTCGGAGGTGCTGAGGGCCGGGGCCGATCCCTTGCAGGCCGTACCGGATTTTGGCAGCCCCCTCGGGGTCCTGCTCAACAGCTCCCACCCGGAATTCCTGCGCGCGATGCTGGACGCGGGCGTTGATCCTAATCTGGTCTACAAGGGAGATCCATTAATTTTCTTTGTTGCAGGAGAGTCGACATCCGCCTCACTGAAGCTGCTGGTGGAGCGCGGCGCGGATTTAAACCGACGCGATTCGTTGCGCAATTCTGTGCTGTATGAAGCGCTGGCAAATCGCGCACTAGATCAGATTGACTACCTGCTGGACCATGGGGCAAACCCCAGCACCTACAACATTAACGGCGAGTCATTCCCACTAGGGATATGGGACGACATTAATACCTTCGCGCCTGATTCAGCGGCCTACAGGAAGCTGGTCAAAATCCGGGATCGCATCATCAGCATGGGCGTGAAATGGCCTCCCGAGACTCCGGAACAGATAAGAGCACGTTGGGGAGCCAATCCTCCGCGCCGGCTCGATGACAGCAAGCTTCCGCTGCCGTGAGGCAGAAACGGAAAGGGCTCTTCCAGTTCTTCATGCAGGATCGTGCGCGCCATCGCCCGGAAGCGGTGGCCGGTTATCTCCGTGCGCGCATCGGAGCCAAGCCGTCGAAGCGTGGCATTGATAGCCGCTTCACTCATCGGGCGCTTGATATCGCGTGCGCTTGGGAACCCGTAGCTTTCCGGCAAAACGGTCCTTGAAAATGCATCGCTTGTTGCTCGTTGGCGTGACGAGCAGCAGGCCGCCGCCGTACAGCTTCCGAAGTTTTTCACCCGGCTTCGTGTACGGATCGTGGCAACACGCCAAACGACCCCCTGATGGCGGCTGTAATCGCTGGTGAAACGTTGGAGACCACAGCAAACAAAAACCCCGCTCAGCGCTGGCTGTCGGGGCTTTGTGGGGAACCGTTGAAACCGGTTGAAGAGTGTTTGTTTGGTGCCCAGGGCCGGAATCGAACCGGCACGCCTTGCGGCGGGGGATTTTGAGTCCCCTGCGTCTACCAATTTCACCACCTGGGCAGATACTGCAGCGCGCATCAGAAGTTCAGCGCGCGAGGAAGACGCAGATTATGGCCGAAAATCGCTCGACGGGCAAGCCGATTGCCTTCACCCGCCACAGCGCGTTCGCAACGAGCGGTCCTCAGACCGTGCGCGAGAACCGGGGGAGTGTCTGCTCGCCGAGATAGCGGTCGAATACCATCGTGAGATTGCGTACGAGCATGCGACCGGCCATCCGCACTTCGAGCTTGCGCGTGCCGAGCGAGACCAGCCCGTCGTCCTCGAATGACCGCAGACGCGCGAGCTCCGGCGCGAACGTGTCGGCGAAGTGGATGCCGTACGCCGCTTCGAATTCGTCGAAACGCAGTTCGAGGTTGCACATCAGTTGCGTGATCACGTCGCGCCGCAGACGGTCGTCGGCGGACAGGCGGATGCCGCGCGCGATCGCGAGCCGGCTTGCGTCGATCGCGTCGGTGTAGGCGGGCAGCTCTCGCGCGTTTTGCGCGTACACGTCGCCGACCTTGCCGATCGACGAGGCGCCGAAGCCGATCAGATCGCACTCGGCCCGTGTGCTATAGCCCTGGAAATTGCGATGCAGCGTGCGCTGCGCCTGCGCGCGCGCGAGCTCGTCGGTGGGCAGCGCGAAGTGATCCATGCCGATATACACATAACCCGCCTGCGTCAGCCGTTCGACCACCCGTTGCAGCAGCGCGAGCCGCACCTCGCTCGACGGCAGCGTCGCGGCATTCATCTGCCGCTGCATCTTGAAGAGCTGCGGCATGTGCGCGTACGCGAACACCGACAGCCGGTCCGGCGCGAGTTCGAGCATCGTGTCGAGCGTGCGGCTGAAGCGCGCGACCGTTTGATGCGGCAGGCCGTAAATCAGATCGACGCCGATCGAATGAAAACCGTGCGCGCGCGCCGCCTGCATCACCGACGCGGTCATCTCGAACGGCTGGATGCGATTGATCGCCTGCTGCACGCGCGGATCGAAGTCCTGCACGCCGAGGCTCAGCCGGTTGAAGCCGAGATGGCGCAGCAGTGCGATCGTGCCGGGCGACGCCTCGCGCGGATCGACCTCGATCGAACATTCGGCTTGATCGTCGGGCAGCAGATTGAAGTGCTCGCGCGTTGCGGCCATCAATTCCGTCATCTCGTCATGCGACAAAAACGTCGGCGTGCCGCCGCCCCAATGCAGTTGCGACACGGGCCGCTGTGTATCGAAACACGCAGCCTGCAAGCCGATTTCGCGTTTGAGCCGCTCGAGGTACGGCCGCGCGTGCGCGCGGTTTTTCGTCACGACCTTGTTGCAGCCGCAGTAGAAGCACACGGTGTCGCAAAACGGAATATGGAAGTACAGCGACAGATCGGTCGACGCGGCACCCGGATCGGCGGCGGCGCGGCGATAGTCGGCCGTGTCGAACGATTCGCGGAACTGCGGCGCGGTCGGATAGGACGTATACCGGGGACCATTCGCGCTGTAGCGCGCGAGCAGGTCGGGGCGGAACAGGGTGTCGGCTACGGACATGAGCGGTATCGGACGGTGGGCGGCTCTCGCGGCGTATCGCGTGTGCATGGCCATTCGGGATTTTTCAGTTTAAATGCGCGCCTGCGGGCTCCGTTTGTGTAAAAAGGTCGCACAGACAGGCAGTGGCACAATGCGGGTCTGGCAACGCGTTGCCAAGGTTTGAGTTCAGGAAAGATGACGTGGATCAAAGGTTGAAGAGCGCACGAGTGGACGATCACGCGTGCCGTCCAGATTGCGGCGCGTGCTGTATCGCGCCGTCGATTTCGAGTCCGATTCCGGGCATGCCCAACGGCAAGCCGGCGGGCGTTCGCTGCGTGCAACTCGGCGACGATCTGCGCTGCGCGATCTTCGGGCGGCCGGAGCGGCCCGCATGCTGCTCGGGTCTGCAGCCGCAACAGGAGATGTGCGGCGCGAATCGCAGTGAAGCGCTCGCGTGGCTCAAGCAACTCGAGGTGCAAACAGATCCGGCATCGCTTCCATGATGCGCGGCACGCGATAAGCGCCATCACCCACCTCAAAGCCAACGCAAGCCGATGTCCGCAAGGGCTTCCACAGGAGATTTCGCATGACTCGACCCGCAGCGCCGGCCCGGCGCCGCTTTCTGCGCGCCGCGCTGACCGGCTGCAGCGTGCTTGGCATCACCGTGTCGCTCGCGGCTTGCGCGAGCCCGACGTTTCCGTTCATGCCGTCGCAATACACGTTCTCGCAGAAGCAGGTGCAGGAGGCCGTGCAGCGCAAATTCCCGTATCAGCGCACGGTGTCGCAGGTGTTCGACGTCGCGCTGAGCAATCCGGTGGTGGGCATGCTGCCCGATGCGAACCGCGTGCAGGTGAAGCTCGACGCCCGTTTCGCCAGCCCGTTCCTGCAAGCGCCGGTCGATGGCGTGTTCACGCTGTCGAGTGAACTTGCCTACGACGCGGCGAGCCGTTCGGTGATCCTCAAGTCGCCGAGTGTCGATAACGTCAGCGTGAACGGCCAGGCGCAGATGTACACGCAGCAGATCAACGCGGCCGCGGCGCTGCTCGCGACCCAATTGCTGACCAACTATCCGATCTACACGTTCAAGCCCGAGCAACTGCAATTTGCCGGCGTCCATTACGAACCCGGTACAATCACCATCCTTACAAACGGCATACGCGTGCAGATCGTCGAAAGATGACTCGCACGCGCGGCCACGAGGGCCGCGCGTGCGAGTCATGACCGTGCCGGCCCATTTCGTTGCGACAACCAACTGCGATAAGGGGCACGGATGGACTGGCTACTGGCTTGCAAAGCGCTGATTCTCGGCGTGATCGAGGGTTTGACGGAGTTCCTGCCGGTGTCGAGCACCGGGCATCTGATCGTCGTCGGCAGTCTCATCGATTTCTCCGACGAGCACGCGAAGACCTTCGATGTCGTGATCCAGCTCGGCGCGATTCTCGCGGTGTGCTGGGAGTTTCGCCGTCGCATTGGCAACGTGATCGTGGGTCTGCCGAACCGGCCCGAAGCGCGCCGCTTCGCGCTGAACGTCATCATCGCGACGATTCCGGCGGTCGTGCTGGGCCTGCTGTTCGAAAAGTCGATCAAGGAGGCGCTGTTCGCGCCGGTGCCGGTGGCGTTCGCGCTGGTTGCGGGCGGCGTTGTGATCCTGTGGGCGGAGGCGCGTCAACGTGCGCGCGGCGACGCGGCGGTGCGAGTGCGCAGCATCGACGATCTGAGCCCGCTCGATGCACTGAAAGTCGGCCTCGCGCAGTGCTTCGCGCTGATTCCGGGGACCTCACGCTCGGGCTCGACGATCATCGGCGGCATGCTGTTCGGCATCGAGCGCCGCGCCGCGACCGAGTTTTCCTTCTTTCTCGCGATCCCGATCATCTTCGGCGCGACCGCCTACGAGCTGTACAAGGACTGGAATCTGCTTACCACCGACGCGCTCGGCAGCTTCGCGCTCGGCTTCGCCGCTGCGTTCGTCAGTGCGTTTATTTGCATTCGCTGGCTACTGCGCTACGTCGCGTCGCACGACTTCACGGTGTTCGCGTGGTATCGGATCGGCTTCGGTTTGCTGATCCTGCTGATCGGTTATAGCGGTGGGTTGAGCTGGGCCGATTGAGGCTGGCCGTGCAACGAAAAAAGGTCCGCGAATGCGGACCTTTTTTCGTTGGCTTGCCGTTTCGTCGCGTTATGCGGCGGCGCGCTTGCGGAATACCAGGTCCCACACGCCGTGGCCGAGCCGCAGGCCGCGCCGCTCGAACTTCGTCACCGGACGATAGTCGGGCCGCGGTGCGTAGGTGTTGGCGGTGTTTTCGAGCAGCGGATCGGCGCCGAGCACTTCGAGCATCTGTTCGGCGTAGTTCTGCCAGTCGGTCGCGCAATGCAGATACGCACCCGGCTTCAGACGCGACACGAGCAGCGCGACGAACTTCGGCTGGATCAGCCGGCGTTTGTGGTGGCGCGCCTTGTGCCACGGATCGGGGAAGAAGATGTGCACGCCGTCCAGGCTGTCGGGCGCGATCATGTGCTCGAGCACTTCGACCGCGTCGTGCTGGATGATGCGGATGTTCGTCAGCGACTGCTCGCCGATCAGCTTCAGCAGCGCGCCGACGCCGGGCTCGTGGACTTCGACGCCGAGGAAGTCGTCGCCGGGACGCTGCGCGGCGATCTCCGCGGTGGTGGCGCCCATGCCGAAGCCGATCTCCAGCACGCGCGGCGCTTCGCGGCCGAACACGCCGGTCCAGTCGGGCTGCTGCGGCGTGTAGGGCACGACGAAGCGCGGGCCGAACTCATCGAGCGCGCGGCGCTGGCCGGTCGACACGCGACCCGCGCGCGTGACGAAGCTGCGGATGCGGCGGTGATGAAGCGTGTCTGCCGGCGTCGCACTGGGCGTGCCGTCGAAGTCGTTCGTCTCGTCGCGGGTGGACTGGTCTGCTGCGCTCGTGGGAGTCGGGGAGTCGTCCGGGAGACCGGAGTCGTTTGGATCGTGGATCATCGTCGATGCTGCTGCAAGGGTGAGGGCTGCGCGGCTTGCGCGCTGTGCCGGGCCGTTGCCACTACAAAAAAGCCGCCTTCAGGGAGGCGGCTCTTGCTTGCTTCCGCTGAATGCTCAGCAGGAAAGTGGAGCGGGCGATGGGAATCGAACCCACGGCTCTAGCTTGGGAAGCTAGGGTATTACCATTATACGACGCCCGCGGAGCTCGCAATTTTACAGGCTTTTGGGCGGTTTGGGCAGGGGTATGGTTCGCGCGAACAGCCCGCCCGCCTGTTCGCGTTGACGGCCAGAACAGCGCGCGTCTTCAGATGGCGTCTGCGCCTGCCGTTAACCCGAGTGCTGCCCAACACCGTGCGCTTGCACACCCGCAAGCCGGCACGCCCCCGGCGCTCCCCATCCTGTTCAAGAGACTTTCCCAAGATGCAGTGGTTTTCCAATCTGAAACTGAGCCACAGGCTTGTCGGCTCGTTGATGCTGTGCGCGTTCGTGACGGCCATCGTCGGCACGGTCGGTGTGCTGAAGGTGCGCGAAGTCGCGACAATGCAAACCGAAATGTACGACCGCGAATTCGTGCCGGTGCGCGACGACGGCACCGCCGCATGGCAGGCGGCCTCGCACTTCCGCCGCCTCTATTCGTACATCCTGAATCCGGAGCCGGCGGGTCGCGCCGATACGGTGCGCCTGAATCACGGCGGTGAAGCGGCGATCCTGGCGGCGTTCGACTACGAGCGCAAGCACGCGACCACCGACGCGCAAAAGCAATTGCTGAGCGACTTCGACGCCGCCTATCCGGCCTATATGAGCTCGGTCGCGAAGGTGATGGCGCTGGCCGACCAGGGCGATCAGACCGGCGCGCTCGCCGAGCTCAAATCGACCACCGACCCGCTGCACGTCAAGCTGCGCACATTGATGATCAAGCTGTCGGACGTGCGGGATGAGTTGGCCAGACAGCGCGTCGCGAACGGCGTCGGCATGGTTCGCTCGGTGACTTGGTGGATCGCGAGCTGCGCGCTCGTCGGCGTCGCGATTGCGATCGGCTTGGGGCTGCTGGTGACGCGGGCGGTCGTGCGGCAGATCGGCGGCGAACCGGCCGAAGTCGCCAAGGTCGTGGAGCAGATCGCGGGCGGCGACTTGAGCCAGCGCCTGCACACCGGCGCGGCCGACGAGCGCAGCATCCTGTGCGCGGTCGCGCACATGCAGGAGCGTCTCGCGTCGACGATCGGCTCGATCCGCGAAAGCGCCGAGTCGGTCAGCATCGCTTCGCAGCAGATCGCGAGCGGCAACATCGATCTGTCCGCTCGCACCGAAGAGCAGGCCGCTTCGCTCGAACAGACCGCGGCGAGCATGTCGGAGTTGACGCAGACCGTCGGCCGCAACAGCGACAACGCACGAAACGCGAGCGCGCTCGCGACTCAGGCCGCACAGGTCGTCAACACCGGCAACACGGCGGTCGAGGGCATGGTGCGCACGATCGGCGAGATCAGCGGCAGCTCGACGAAGATCTCGGAGATTACCGGCGTGATCGAAGGCATCGCGTTCCAGACCAATATTCTTGCGTTGAACGCGGCGGTCGAGGCGGCGCGCGCGGGCGAGCAGGGGCGCGGTTTCGCGGTGGTCGCGAGCGAGGTGCGTAACCTCGCGCAGCGCTCGGCCAGCGCGGCGAAGGAGATCAAGGAGATGATCACGACGTCGGTCGCGATCATCGAGGGCGGCACGCAGCAGGCGGCCGAAGTCAGCACGACGATGGCCGATATCAAGGACGCGATTCATCGCGTGTCGAATATCGTCGACGAGATCGCGACGGCCTCCGAAGAGCAGAACCGCAGCATTCACCAGGTCGGCCAGGCCGTCACGCAGATGGACGAGACCACGCAGCAGAACGCGGCCCTCGTCGAACAGGCCGCGGCGGCTGCGCAATCGCTCGAAGCGCAGGCGCGCAAGATGAAGCAGACGGTGTCGGTGTTCCGGACGGCGGAGAGCCGTGCCTTTGCGGCGGCCTTGCCGGCGCCCACTCGAGCGTCGGCGCGCGTGCGTGTCGACCAGCCGGCGTTGCCTCAGGCCGCGGCGGCTGTGCCTGCGCGCGAGCGCGTGGCGGCGGCCGAGGCAGCACAGAGTGACTGGAGCACGTTCTGATCCACGGCTCGCGACCGAGCCTGGCGATCCGGAAATGACCGCCTGAGGGCGGTCGAAGCCGCCACTACGATCAGCAGACAAGAAAACGCCGCCTCATGCAGTCGCAAGCGGCGGCGTCTCGAGCGCGATCAGCTCAGATCACAAAATAAGTCAGCTGAACCGCCGCGCGCGTGACGACCATCTGCAGCACCTGCACGATCACGAACAGCAGGATCGGCGACAGATCGATACCGCCGAATTTCGGCAGCACGCGGCGCAGCGGATTCAGAAACGGCGCCGTCAGCTGATAGAGAATCGGCATCGCCGGCGAGCGCGGATTGAGCCACGACAGCAGCGCCATCAGGATCGTCATCCAGATGACCAGATTGAGCGCCCACTTGATCGCGGTCAGCACCGCGACGATCAGCAGCGTCGGCACGAGCGTCAGCGGATCGGCGCCGGTCATCACGATCATCAGGACGACGTAGATAATCGCGGCGATCAGCGTCGCGGCCACGCTCGCCCAGTCGATCCTGCGCGTGCTCGGCAGAATGTGCCGCAGCGGCAGCACGATCCAGTTGGTCGCCTGCAGCACGGCGTTCGAGACCGGGTTGTACGGCGGCAGGCGCACGACCTGCAGCCACGCGCGTAACAGCAGCGCGGCGCCGAACAGCGTGAAAATGGTATTGAGCAGAAAACGGGCGATATCGCCAAACATCTCGGGTCCTTATGCTTCTGATAACGGCCACCGGCGGGCCGCGGGCTGCCGGCGTCGCAAGATCGGTGCGCGCCGGCGGTTTTCTGGATTTACCTGGTTAGCCAACCGGAGGTTCGACGCCATTGCGCACCGCCTGCCGGTGGTTGTCTGTCCGGCATCACACCGAAGTCCGGACCTCGCTGATCAGGATCGTGCCATTGCCGCCGTCCGTGTAGTTCGGGATATCCGCCAATAGTTGCTCGGACGCGGCATTGAACACTTCATAAAAATCGTCCGCGCTGTCGAACAGGAAGTGGCCCGCGGCCACGTAAGGAGGCGGCGTGCCGGGCGGCCCGGCGTTCAGGCCCGCGTCGACCGACCAGCCTTTCAGCGCCGGCCCGAACAGCTTCGCCGCGAGCGGCATATGGGTCGCGCAGTAGTAGTCCATGTCGAAGCGGCCATTTTCCCGGTACGGGTAGAGGATGCTGACCTTGATCATTGTGCGTTCTCGTCTGTTGATCCCGCGGCGCGGCGCGGGTCGTCGCGTGGTTCGCATCTGCTTCGCCCGGCGCGCCGGACGTCACATTATCACGGCTTACTTGACGCTTGCACCTGCTGTCGCCTGATTCAGCGAGCGGCCCAGCGATTCTTCCACAGCTTCGGAGATCGCTTCAATCGTCGCGGGCGGCGCGGTACGCCGTCGCGCGAGGTTGACCGCGCGGCGCGTCAGCAGACCGTAGAGCGCGGCATGGTCGCCGTCGAAGCTTTCGAGCAGCGCCAGCTGCTTCTCGACGACACCCGTGTCGCCACGCGATACCGGCCCCGCGAGCGCGTTCGGCAGGCCCTTGTCGCGCGCCGTTTCGATCGTGCCGGCGAGCATCGGCAGAAGCGCGCGCAGCGCATCGTCCTCGGCGAAGCCGAGCGTGCGCCACAACGCGACACATTCGGCGAGGCTGCAAAGCGCAAAGCTCGCCGCGTAGTGCGCGGCGGCGTGATACAGCATGCGGCCGCCCGGCGGAATCGACAGCGGATGGCAGCGCAGCGCGAGCGCGAGCGCGGTCAGTGTCTCCTTCAGTTCGCCGTCGGCTTCGATCGTCACCGAACAGCCGGCGATCCGCTCGAGATCGGCGAGCTCGCCGCTAAATAGATACAGCGGATGAAAGCCGCCGATCGCCGCGCCCTGATCGCGCGCCGGCGCCAGCAATTCGACCGGCGACGCGCCGCTGCAGTGCACGAGCGCCTTGCCGGGGTGGCTTGCCGCATCGCCGCCAAAGCGGAGTGTGTGCGCTGTCGTACCGATGCTGTCGTCGGGAACGGCTAAAAAAACGATATCGGCGGCGTCGACGACTTGTTGCGGGTCGTCAGAGGCCGTGCAGTGTGCGAACTGGGCTGCGAGCCGGCGCGCGGAATCGGCCGAGCGGCTCGCCACCGCGATGACCGGGTAGCCGGCGCGCGCGAACGCGAGCGCGAGACAGCGCGCAAGCCGCCCCGCGCCGATGAAGCCGACGCGCGGCAAGGAAGACTGGGACATGGTCACCTGCTCCAGACGGATCGTGTGAACGGGAAAGCAGCAGTATCTCGCATCCGCAAAGCGCGGGCGCGATCCTGCCCCTTGCGCGGCTCGACAGCTGTCGTCGGATGAGTTTGCGGGCGATATGGCGCCACCGGTCGGTCATCGGGCGGCGCGACGCCCACGGGTGTGAAAACTGCTCACAATCGTAGTGACAGGAACAGTGGTCGATGAGCCGGTTTTGACGGTCGTATTTTCGTACTTCGTTCGTAGTCAGAAAATCGGGAGGGTAGCGATGAGTATTTTTTCTTACCGAAAACACTTGCGGTTCCTGACGCACGCCCAGCGCCGGCGCTGGTGGGATCAGAAAAAGCGCCTGACGCCGCGCGTGCGGATCAGCGGCGCATACGTGCCGCCCAATGTGTCCCGCGAATTCGTGTACGTGAAGGTCGGCTAGTCGCGCGGTCTTCGCAGGTGAGAAAGTGCCCGGCTCGAGCCATTGAGCCGGGCATTTTTTATTGGGAAATTCCTCCTGTCTGTCAGGATTGAAGCGAATTTGTAATTAAAGTTTACCGATGCGCGAACTCTAGCCCCTCGCGTTCGATCAGACCTATGAGCCGCGGCCCGTCGCTCGCGGGCAACGCCTTGATTCACGGCTCCTTTGGCTGTCGCCGCGGCGGCGCGTGGGCGCGCACGTGCGGCGCCCGGCAAAACGCTTCGACTTGCCCTTGCAATTTGCAACAAATGCGAACAGTTCGGCCGGGGCTTTTTAGATACATTGTTTCCACAGCATGCGAGGCATGCGCAGTCGGCGACCTTGGCAGGCCGCGCTAGGAGAATAGAAGTGAAAAAGATCGTTCCATTCGTCGTTGCAGCCGCACTCGGCTTGGGACTTGCCGGCGCTGCTGAGGCAGGTGTTTCCGTTGGTATCGGCCTTGGGGTGCCGATCGCGCCGGCCTATCCGGTGTACGCGGCGCCGCCGCCCGTCTATTACGCGCCGCCGCCTCCGCCGGTGTATGCGCCGCCGGTTGTCGTCGCCCCGGCTCCAGTGGTGGTCGGAGGCTATTACGGCTATGGCCATCCTTATTATCGTGGCTACTACCACGGCTACCGTGGCTACTATCGCGGCTGGTACGGGCACCCGTACTATCGTCATTAAGAAGCGCGGGCGCGCGTGACGCGCGCGGGAACCTCGACGGCGTAACACCGGCTTGTGCCGGGTTACGCCGCTTCTATTTGTATCGCTGGTTTTGCTTTCCGCCGTGTTTCCTCGCAGGTGTCGCGCGCTCGCGCGAGCACCGTTCCAAAGCATGGATGAAGCTGGGAGAATGGCTGCTTCGCCACCGCTCCAGGAGAGTTTCGCCGATGCAAGCGCTTCCCGCTCCCACCTTCGATGACGTCCTCGACGCCGCCACGCGTCTCGAAGGCGTCGCGCACCGCACCCCCGTTCTGACGTCGAGCACGTTCGACGAGCGCACCGGCGCGTCGGTGTTCTTCAAGTGCGAAAACTTCCAGCGCATGGGCGCGTTCAAGTTCCGCGGCGCGTACAACGCGATTTCGCATTTCGACGCGGAGCAGCGCAAGGCCGGAGTGCTGACCTATTCGTCGGGCAATCACGCGCAGGCCATCGCGCTGTCGGCGCGACTCGCCGGCATTCACGCGACGATCGTGATGCCGCACGACGCGCCCGAGGCCAAGGTCGCCGCGACCAAAGGCTACGGCGGCGAAGTGATCACGTACGATCGCTACAAGGAAAATCGCGAGGAAATCGGCCGGCGCCTGGCCGAGGAGCGCGGCATGACGTTGATTCCGCCGTACGATCATCCGCACGTGATTGCCGGGCAGGGCACCACGGTCAAGGAGCTGATCGACGAAACCGGCCCGCTCGACATGTTATTCGTGTGCCTTGGCGGCGGCGGATTGATCAGCGGCAGCGCGTTGTCGGCTGCTGCGCTGAGTCCGGCTTGCACGGTGATCGGCATCGAGCCCGAAGCGGGCAACGACGCCCAGCAGTCGCTCGCGCGCGGCGAGATCGTGCATATCGATACCCCGCGCACGATCGCCGATGGCGCGGCCTCGACGCATCTGGGCCACTACACGTTCGCGGTCATCCGTCGGCTGGTCGCGCGAATTGAAACGGTCAGCGATGCGCAACTGATCGAGACGATGCGCTTTTTCGCGCAGCGCATGAAGATCGTCGTGGAACCGACCGGTTGCCTCGCGGCGGCGGCGGTGCTGAATGGCATCGTGCCGGTGAAGGGCAAGCGCGTCGGCGTGGTGGTGAGCGGCGGCAACGTCGATTTGCCGAAGCTCGCGCAGTACCTCGCATGAGCGACTCACGTCGAGTCGCATGAAGAAAATACGGCTCGCCGATGCGAGCCGTATTTTTGTTCGTGAAGCCGCTTCAGCTTGCCACTTGTGCAGTGCTCTGTACGATCAGGTCGTGATACCCGTTGACGATCACGCTGTACGAGAAATATGCGAACAGCAGCGCTGACAGAACGTGACACGCCCGCAGCAGACCGGCGCCCGCGCGCTTGCGTCCGTGGCTGCCGAGCCCGCAGATAAACAGCGTCCAGCACAGGCCGCCGAGAAAGAAGCCGCCGAGGAAGATCAGCGCGGTGGTCGGGCTCGTTGCGCCGGCTTTCGCGATCAGCGCGCCCCCGACCGCCGCGAACCACAGGATCGCCGAAGGCGACGACACCGCCAGCAGCACGCCGCGCAGGAAGCCGCGCCATGGCGACTGATGCGCAGTAGCGTCGCCTTCGCCGGCAACAGCGGGTGCCGTGGCCGGGAACATCGCTTCACGCGCCATCTTCCAGGTGAGAAACAGCAGGATCGCCGCGCCGCCGATCCACACGACCCAGCGGACCGATTCGAACTGCAGCAGCGCAGCCATGCCCGCGAGCGCGAGCGCCGCGTAAATGAGATCGCCGACGCACGAGCCGAGGCCGAGCCAGAAGCCCGGCCGGAAGCCGTGCGACAGCGTCAGCGAAATGATCGCGACGTTGACGAGACCGATATCGAGGCATAGCGACAAGGACAGAAAAAAGCCGTCCGACATCATTGAAAAAGCGTGCATCCGCGCGAGCGCTCCATCCGTTATTAGTTGTGTTGTCTGGCGCGCGTTTACAGACCGAGGCCCAACTCGTTCCACAAGCTGTCGATACGCTGCTTGACCGCCTCGTCCATCACGATCGGGCGGCCCCATTCGCGGTCGGTTTCGCCCGGCCACTTGTTGGTCGCGTCGAGCCCCATCTTCGAGCCGAGGCCGGCTACCGGCGACGCGAAATCGAGATAGTCGATCGGCGTGCGGTCGACGAGCACCGTGTCGCGCGTCGGGTCCACTCGCGTGGTGATCGCCCAGATCACTTCGTTCCAGTCGCGGATATTGACGTCCCCATCGACGACGACGATGAACTTCGTATACATGAACTGCCGCAGGAAGCTCCACACCCCGAACATCACCCGCTTCGCATGGCCGGGGTAGCTCTTCTTCATCTGCACGATCGCCATGCGGTAGCTGCAGCCTTCGGGCGGCAAATAAAAGTCGGTGATCTCGGTGAACTGCTTCTGCAGCAGCGGCACGAACACTTCGTTCAGCGCGACGCCGAGGACCGCGGGCTCGTCGGGCGGTTTGCCGGTGTAGGTGGAGTGATAGATCGCGTCGCGGCGCATCGTGATCCGCTCGACGGTGAAGACCGGGAACCACTCCTGTTCGTTGTAGTAGCCGGTGTGATCGCCATACGGGCCTTCGAGCGCGTGTTCGTACATGGCCGACGCACCCTTCGACGGACGCGGCGGCGCGCCGGCCGGAGCGGACGAGGGCGCGCCTTCCTGCGGATAGATGAAGCCTTCGAGCACGATCTCGGCGCGCGCGGGCACTTGCAGACCGTCGACGCCCGGCGTGATGCATTTCGCGAGCTCGGTGCGCCCGCCGCGCAGCAGGCCGGCGAACTGGTATTCGGACAGCGTGTCGGGCACCGGCGTGACCGCGCCGAGGGTCGTCGCCGGGTCCGCGCCGAGCACGACGGCCACCGGATACGGCTTGCCTGGATTTTTCAGCGCGAACTCGCGGAAATCGAGCGCGCCGCCGCGATGCGCGAGCCAGCGCATGATCAGTTTGTTACGCCCGATCAGTTGCTGGCGATAGATACCCAGGTTTTGTCGGCTCTTGTTCGGCCCTTTCGTGACGGTCAGACCCCAGGTGATCAGCGGCCCGGCGTCACCGGGCCAGCACGTCTGGATGGGCAATTTGCCGAGGTCGACGTCGTTGCCTTCCCAAACGATTTCCTGGCAGGGCGGCGCGCTGACCGTCTTCGGCGCCATGTCCCACACGGCCTTAGCTAGCGACAGCAGCTTGCCGGCGTCCTTCAGACCTTTGGGCGCTTCCGGTTCCTTCAGCGCGGAGAGTAGCCGGCCGACGTCGCGCAGCGATTCGAGCGCCGCCTGGTCGCCCGCGCCCGCTTCGGCATCGATGCCCATGCCGAGCGCGACGCGGCGCGGCGTGCCGAACAGATTGCCGAGCACCGGGAACGCGTGCCGCTCGGTGTTCTCGAACAGCAGAGCCGGACCGCCCGCGCGCAGTACACGGTCGCACAGTTCGGTCATTTCGAGATTCGGCGACACCTTTTGCGAAATTCGGCGCAATTCACCGATCGCCTCGAGGCGGCCGATGAAATCGCGCAAGTCTTTGTATTTCATCTGTGACGGGTTCAGGGCCGCATGCACGGCGCATAGGACTGAGGGCGCAGCAGGACCGACGGTGGTATCTGCGTGGCGCAAAAAAACGATTGTCGATTTTACCTGCGTTAGGCAGCGCACGTAATCAACCAAATGGTCAATCCCGAAAAGCCAGGGCCGGATCGCCTAAAACGCACATAGAACAGGGCTTCCGGCGGACTGAACACTGTTTATAATTACAAATAGTTATAGATATTGCATTCTATAGTGTTGACGATCTATAAAACCGTGCATAGAATCCGTCCACATTGGTTGCAGGGCGTTAACCTTTTTACCGTCGCCCCCGGTCCTCAGACGCAACGCGTCACCGTTTTACTTCCCTGCAGGGTAGAACGGCATTATTGAAGTCCCTCACCAGCGTCCACCAACGCTGGTTTTTCGCGTGGGAGCCAGGCCCGTACACATTGAGTATGTGTGGGCTGTTTTTGAGATGGCTCCCCGAAACGGTATTTGTTGCCGTTTTCCCGACGTCGCTGCTGCCCAACCAGAGAGCACGCGACGTCTTGACTCTGCGAGCGCGCTGTACCGCCTGATTTGACCCGGCGGGTTCGCGGATCATGCAAGATGGGAGATCTGAATGAACGCCTGGTTATCGTGGCGTCCTGATGAGCGTATTGCGCAGGTTGTGCGCGGTGCGCTGCGCCGCGGGACGCGACTGAGTCATCACCTGTTCAGCATTGTCGGCGGGATCGCCGTGGTGCTGGCTCTTGCACTGTGGCTGATGCCGACCTGGCGCGGCGTGTTGGCTGCGCGTCTGATGCCGGTCATTTCCGCCGCCGTGCAAGCGGGTCCCGCCCGCCTGCTGCAAGGCAACCCGCTGCCGGCCATCGGACCGCTCAGAAACGCCGGTGCATCCTCCGACGAATCGCTGTCGGCAAATTCTCCGACAGCGCCGAACACGCCGAGCCCCGCCGATGGGTCGAGCGACGGCAGCATGACCCTGACCTCGGCGACCACCAGCTTCGACGGCGCGTTCGACAACGCTGCCACGCAGGGCACCAGCACCGTCGCGCTCAATGGCCTCGATCCGCGCACGATGCAGGGCGTCAGCGCGCTCGCGCGTCTAATTCCGCAGCAACGCGTGTCCGCCGATGCGCGCGACGACCGTGTGCTCGTGTCGAGCCACGAGCAGGACCTGGTCGCGTCGTACCTTGCGCGGCGCTATCGCGTCGCGCAGGAACCCGTCAGCGAGCTCGTGAGGGCCGCGTTCGACACCGGCCGCGAAGTCGGCCTCGATCCGCTGCTGCTGCTCTCAGTGATGGCGATCGAATCGGGCTTCAATCCCTACGCCGAGAGCGGCGTCGGCGCACAGGGCCTGATGCAGGTTATGTCGAAGGTGCATTCGGACAAATTCCTGTATTTCGGCGGCCAGAGCGCTGCACTCGAACCGCTCGCGAACATCAAGGTCGGTGCGCTCGTGCTGAAGGATTGCATCGCGCGCGGCGGCTCGCTGCCGGGCGGCCTGCGTCTGTACGTCGGCTCGAGCACGTCGGACGACGGTGGCTACGGCGCGAAGGTGATGGCCGAGCGCGGTCGTCTGCGCGATGTCGCACGCGGCCGCAAGGTGCCGGTAAATGCGCCGCAAGCTCCGGTGCTGAGCGCGTCGACGACGCCGGCGCCAGCCGCCTCGACGAGCGGCGGCAACGGCAAGCGCGTCCAGGTGACATTGCAGGGCGGCCACGCGCTGAGCTCGGAGACTCCGGCGGCGCACTCGCAGCCGGCCGATCAGCAGGACGACGCCAGCGCCAATTCGGCAACGCGCCATGTGGCGTCGGCGTCGGAGCTGGGGGCTTGAGTTAGACGTTTGCCAGCCGCATGAATAGAAAAGGACACCCCGTCGGTGTCCTTTTTTTTCGTCTGGCAGGCCGATCGCCGCCGGCTCGGTGCCTCAGATCAATGCCGCCCGAACAGCTTCGCCAGCCGCTCGACAGCCTCTTCGAGCTTCGGATACGCGGTCGCATACGAAAGCCGGATGTAATCCCTCGGCGCGTGCGTGCCGAAGTCCATGCCCGGCACCAGCACGACGCCGGCATCGTGCAGCATCGCCTTCGTGAGCGCCGCGCTGTCGCCGGCCGCGGGATGCGCGACATCGCGGCAGTCGGCGTACACGTAGAACGCGCCGTCGGGCATTACGGGCACCGAGAAGCCGAGCGATTCAAGCGCCGGCGCGATGAAGTCGCGGCGTCGCTTGAATTCGAGGCGCCGCGCTTCGTAGATCGCGATCGTCTCCGGCTCGAAGCAGGCGAGCGCCGCGTGCTGCGCGAGCGCCGACGCGCAGATGAACAGGTTTTGCGCGAGCTTTTCGAACGCGCTGACCATCGCGGGCGGCACGACGAGCCAGCCGAGTCGCCAGCCGGTCATGTTGAAGTACTTCGAGAAGCTGTTGACAGTGACCACGTCGTCGCCGAACGACAGCGCCGACACGGGCTTCGCGTCGTAGCTGAGGCCCTGGTAAATCTCGTCGACGATCGTGAAGCCGCCGCGCGCGCGCACGGCCTTGACGATCCGCTCGAGTTCGGCCGGCTCGATCGACGTGCCGGTCGGATTCGACGGCGACGCGAGCAGCACGCCGCGGGTGCGCTCGCCCCACAGGCGTTCGACGTCGGCGGCGGTCAGCTGGAAGCGCTCTGCCGGCCCGCTCGGCACCATTACAGGCCTGCCTTCGGCGGCGATCACGAAATGGCGGTTGCACGGATAGCACGGGTCGGGCATCAGCACTTCGTCGTCGCGATCGACGAGCGCCGCGCACGCGAGCAGCAGCGCTGCCGACGCGCCCGCCGTGACCACGATCCGCGCCGGATCGACGTCGATGCCGTAGAACTCGGCGTAATGCGCGGAAATCGCGTCGCGCAGCTCGTGCACGCCGAGCGCGTTCGTGTATTGCGTGACGCCGCGGCGCAGCGCGCTCGCGGCCGCCTCGATGACCGGTTCGGGCGCGGTGAAATCCGGCTCGCCGATGCCCATGTGAATGATGTCGCGCCCGGCTCGTTCGAGCATCGCGGCCTCTTTGGCCAGTTCCATCACGTAGAAAGGCTGGATGGCATCGACGCGCGCGGCAAGCCGCACGAGAGGTTCGGTCACGGAGTTCATACGGTCAGATCCAATTCAGAAGCAGGGAACGGCGCCCACTCATCGAATGATGCGCTCATCGATGCGCACGGCGGCGTCCTTGCGGGCGCTCGCGGTGCTTCGCCCTGTGCAATGCGGCGTGGCGGGAGCCGATGCACGGCATGGCCCCGCCCGCGCAGCGCTCAGCTCTTACGAGCCGCCTGCGTTTCGGCGGCGCGCAGTTGCGCCGAGAGCTTGTCGAGCACGCCGTTCACGTACTTGTAGCCATCCGAGCCGCCGAACGTCTTGGTCAGCTCGACCGCTTCGTTGATGACCACGCGATACGGAATGTCGACGTGATTCTTCAGTTCGAACGCGGCGACCAGCAGCACCGCGCGTTCGACCGGCGACAGCTGATCGATCGGACGATCGAGGCATGGCGCGATCGCGGCGGACAATTCCTCGGAATCGCGCATCACGCCATGCAGGATTGCGTCCAGATGCTCATGGTCGGCCTTGTCGTAACCTTGCGCGCCGCGCAGTTGCGCGTCGATCTCACCGCCGGGCGAGCCCGACAGCAGCCACTGGTAAAGCCCCTGCGTGGCCAGTTCGCGGGAGCGTCGGCGTGCGCTCTTCATGCCTCTTCCTCATCGTCTTCGTCTTCATCTTCGTCGTCATCGCCGCCGAGCTGTTCGAGCGCAACCGCGAGGTTCGCCATCTCCACAGCCACGCGCGCGGCGTCGCGACCCTTCTCGGTCATGCGCGCGACGGCCTGCTCGTCGTTCTCGGTGGTCAGCACCGCGTTCGCGACCGGAATGCCGAAGTCGAGGCCGATGCGCGTGATGCCCGCGCCGCTTTCGTTCGACACGAGTTCGAAGTGGTACGTCTCGCCGCGGATCACCGCGCCGAGCGCGATCAGCGCGTCGAATTGCGCGCTTTCAGCGAGCTTTTGCAGCGCAAGCGGGATTTCCAGCGCGCCCGGCACCGTGACGAGCAGCACGTCTTCGCCGGTCACGCCGAGGCGTTCGAGTTCTTCGATGCAGGAGTCGGCGAGGCCGTTGCAGACGGGTTCGTTAAAGCGCGCCTGGACGATGCCGATGCGCAGTCCGTCGCCGTCGAGATTCGGTTGATATTGTCCGATTTCCATGTGAATTCCGTAGTGTTTGAGTGGGCGCGAGGCGCGTGAGTGGCCGGATCAGACTTGCGGGGCTTGCGTTTTGCTGCCGGGCATCGGAATGAAGCCCGTGACTTCGAGACCATAACCCGACATGCTGCCGAGCTTACGAGGGTTCGACAGCACCTGCATCTTGCCGACGCCGAGTTCGCGCAGAATCTGCGCGCCGACGCCGTAGGTCTTGAAGTCGACCGGGCGGCGCTTCAGCGCGTCCGCTTTTTCCTTCGAGTCGAACGCCTTGAAGACGTCGATCAGATGGTCTTTCGAGTCGCCGCAGTTCAGCAGCACGACCACGCCGAGATCGCGTTCCGCGATTTCTTTCATCGCCGCATCGAGCGTCCACGAGTGCGTGGATTCGCCGACTTCGAGCAGATCCAGCACCGACAGCGGCTCGTGCACGCGCACCGGCGTGTCGCGATCGGGTGACGGCGTGCCGCGCACCAGCGCGATATGCGGCTGGCCGCTCGGCTGGTCGAGATACATGACCGCGCGGAACGAACCATGCGCCGTTTGCATCGTGCGTTCGCAAATACGCTCGACGATCGATTCCGTGCGGCTGCGATAGTGGATCAGATCGGCGATCGTGCCGATCTTCAGGCCGTGCTCCTTGCCGAACTCGAGCAGGTCCGGCAGACGCGCCATCGTGCCGTCGTCCTTGATCACTTCGCAGATCACCGCGGCCGGTGTGAGGCCCGCGAGCCTCGTAAAGTCGCAGCCGGCCTCGGTATGGCCGGCGCGCACCAGCACGCCGCCCGGCTGGGCCATGATCGGGAAGATATGCCCCGGCTGCACGATGTGTTCGGCCTTTGCGTCCGGCGCGACCGCGGCGGCGATCGTGCGGGCGCGGTCGGCTGCCGAGATGCCGGTCGTCACGCCTTCGGCCGCTTCGATGCTGACGGTGAACGCGGTGCCGTACTGCGTGCCGTTGCGGTAGGTCATCAGCGGCAGGTTCAGCTGTTTGCAGCGGTCCTGGGTCAGCGTCAGGCAGATCAGGCCGCGGCCGTAGCGAGCCATGAAATTGATCGCTTCCGGAGTGACAAACTCGGCGGCGATCACGAGGTCGCCCTCGTTTTCGCGGTCTTCTTCGTCGACGAGGATCACCATCCGGCCGGCTTTCAGTTCGGCGATGATCTCTTGGGTGGAGGCGAGCGTCATGTTGGCGAGTTTTTCGGGAAAGCGCGTATTTTACGCCACGCGCGGGCCCAAGTCGCCTCCGCCAGACGACATAGGCGGTTTGGCCGATTGACGAAGAGCGGGGCGTGGTTGCCATCGCGGCCCGCTTTACGGACTGCAATAGTGCGGAACGGTACTTGCGGCGCGGCAGGCAGCTTCGTCTCACTTCCACCCGGAGACTGCAATGTCGGGGACCGTCGGCTATTGCATCACTGCAAGGCGTCACGCGCACGTCCAAAGAGCGCGGCCATGAGGCGCGGCGTCACGAGCGGGGGCTCGTCGCAGGCGCCCGTCACCACGCTGCGCGCAAGCGCGTACCGGATTCCGACCGACGCGCCGGAAGCCGACGGCACGTTCGCGTGGGACGCGACCACGCTGGTCGTGGTCGAGGTCGACGCGGGCGGCGACACCGGCATCGGCTACACATACAGCGACGCCTGCATCGTCGCACTGATTCAGGGCGCGCTCGCCGCTTGCGTCCTGAATCACGACGGCCTGGACGTCGGCGCGCATTGGCAACGGCTACAACGTCAGGTGCGCAATCTCGGCCGCGCGGGACTGGCCGCCACCGCCATTTCCGCGATCGACTGCGCGCTGTGGGACCTGAAGGCGAAGCTGCTAGGCGCGCCGCTCGTCTGCGTGCTCGGCGCGCTGCGCCCGACCGTGCCGGTCTACGGCAGCGGCGGCTTCACCACGTACACGAACCAGCGCTTGCAGCAGCAGTTCGCTGGCTGGGTCGCGCAGGACGGCTGCCGGTGGGTCAAGATGAAAATCGGCAGCGAGCCCGACAAGGACCCGGTGCGCGTCGCGGCGGCGCGCGAGGCGATCGGCGGCGCGGGCCTGTTCGTCGACGCGAACGGCGCGTTCACGCCGCAGCGGGCGCTGTACTACGCGCAACGCTTCGCCGAGCACCAGGTGAGCTGGTTCGAGGAGCCCGTGTCGTCGGACGACGAAGCGGGCCTGCGCACCGTGCGCGAGCACGTGCCGGCCGGCATGGAGATCGCCGCTGGCGAATACGGCTACACGCTCGACGATTTCCGCCACCTGCTCGCAACCGGTGCCGTCGACGTGCTGCAGGCCGACGCGAGCCGTTGCGGCGGCATCACCGGCTTTCTGCAGGCCGCCGCGCTGTGCGACGCATATCACGTGCCGCTGTCCGCCCACTGCGCGCCGGCGCTGCATCTGCACGTCGCGTGCGCGGCGCCGCGCTTGCGACATCAGGAGTGGTTCCACGACCACGCCCGGATCGAAGCGATGCTGTTCGACGGCGCGCCGCGTTTGCGCGATGGCCAGATGGAGCCGGATCTGTCGCGGCCCGGTTGCGGGCTCGAGTTCAAGCATGGCGACGCCGCGCGCTACCTCATCAAATAAAGCAGGCCAGAACAAGGAAGCGATATCGATGAGCTCTTCAGGCGTACCCGGAGTGCTGTACACGGCGGCGGCGATTGCTGCCGTCGCGACGTGGGCCGCGCGCGGCGCGCGAGGACCCGAGCCGCATCCCGAACCTCGCGGGAGCGGCCTGCGACACCGCGAGCGTCGAGCCTCCGTGACGTTCCCGGCGCGTGTGCACACGAGAAAACCCACTGACGAGGTCCAGGCACACGTCGAAGCGGCCCGCACCTTCAACCATAGCTCCGCGCTGCTCGCGCTGTCGGTGCTCGCCGACAGCGCGATGGAGCACTACCGCGGCTCGTTCGAGAATCCCGCGATGTTCGCGCCGCTCGTCAGTGCGAGCCTATCGCTCGCCGCGGGGCTGCATGGCGGCGCGGATCGTCGCGGCCAAACGCATCGCGCACGCCATGGGATCTATCTGAGCGCTGCGGCGACCGGCATCGCCGGCACGGGGTTCCATGTCTACAACGTGATGAAGCGCCCGGGCGGCTGGAGCTGGAACAACCTGTTTCACGCGGCGCCGCTCGGCGCGCCGATCGCGTTGCTGCTGTCGGGCGCGTTCGGTGCCGTCGCCGAACGGCTGCGCGACCAGCCCGCCGCCGACCCGCGACTGCTCGGCATGCCGGCCGGCCAGGCGCTCGGTCTGCTGGTCGCGGCCGGTCTCGTCGGCACCGTGGGGGAGGCCGCACTGCTGCATTTTCGCGGCGCGTTCCAGCATCGCGCGATGTACGCGCCGGTCAGCATTCCGCCCGTCACCGCGGCGCTGCTCGCGCATGCCGCGCTGGCCGCTCCGCGCGAGCGCTGGTACACGCGGCTGTGGTTGCGCATCACGGCCGCGCTCGGCTTTATCGGTGCGGGTTTTCACGCGCGCGGGATCGCGCGTCGCCAGGGCGGCTGGCGCAACTGGAGCCAGAACCTGTTCGACGGGCCGCCGCTGCCCGCGCCGCCGAGCTTTTCCGCGCTGGCGCTCGCCGGGCTCGCCGCGCTGCGTCTGCGGGAGACTGAAAAATGACCCACCAACCACGCTCGACCCGAGCCACCCGCTATCCCGGCTACGACGTGCTCGACAAACGCGCGACGCCGTCGTGGGACGCTCACACCCGCGCGGTGATCGCGGAACGCCTCTCGACACCGCTCGAGCCGCGCTTTTTCAGCGCCGTCGAATGGCTCGCGGTCACGTCGCTGTGCGCGCGCATCGTGCCGCAAGCGAACGCGCAACCGGTGGTGCCGCTCGCCGCGCTGCTCGACGCGCGCCTCGCCGGCAACAGCAATGACGGCTACCGCGACGCCCGTTTGCCGCCGATGCGCGACGCCTGGCGCATCGGCCTCGCCGCGCTCGATGCCGAATCCCGCGAGCGCGGCGGCCTGCCGTTCGCGAGCCTCGCGCAGGACGCGCAGATCGCGCTGCTCGGCGACATGCAGCGCGGCGAACTGACCAACCCCGCGTGGCGCGGCATGCCGTCGAAGCTGTTTTTCAGCGAGCGGGTGCTGCACGACATCTGCGGGCTCTACTACTCGCACCCGCATGCGTGGAGCGAGATCGGTTTCGGCGGCCCGGCGAATCCGCGCGGCTACGTGCGCATGTACCTGAACCGGCGCGATCCGTGGGAGGCGGTCGAAGCGACGCCCGACACGCACGAGCAGGCCACGAGGGAGAACCGCCGTGTCCGATGACGCGCAGCAACGGCCGCGCGGCAAGGACGGCCGCGCCCCCGACGTGTTCCAGCGCGGCGGCTGGGTGCCGATGCGCACGTACTCCGACGGCGAAGAGGTCGATTTCGCGATCGTCGGCACCGGCGCCGGCGGTGGCACGCTCGCGTGCCGGCTCGCGGAGAAAGGCTTCGGGGTCGTCGCGTTCGATGCCGGCGCGTGGTGGCGTCCGCTCGAAGAGTTCGCTTCGGACGAGGCGCATCAGGAAAAGCTGTTCTGGACCGACGAGCGCATCTGCGACGGCGACAATCCGCTGAAGCTCGGCCACAACAACAGCGGCAAGGCGGTCGGCGGCAGCACGGTCCATTTCGCGATGGTGTCGCTGCGTTTTCGGCCCGAGTGGTTCAAATCGCGCAGCGTGCTCGGCTATGGCGCCGACTGGCCGCTCGACTGGCGCGAGATGTGGCGCTACTACGGCGAGGTCGAGGACGCGCTGAAAATCTCCGGACCGGTCAACTATCCGTGGGGTCCTAAGCGGCCGCGCTATCCGTATCGCGCGCATGAGCTGAACGCGGCGGCGCTGGTGCTCGCGCGCGGCGCCGAGGCGCTCGGCATCGGCTGGTGCCCGACGCCGCTCGCCACCATCTCCGCGCCGCGCGGCCGCGCGCATCCGTGCGTGTACCGCGGCTTTTGCGTGTCCGGCTGCGCGACCAACGCGAAGCAAAGCGCGCTCGTTACGTGGATTCCGCGTGCGCTGCGTGCCGGCGCCGAAGTGCGCGATCTGGCGATGGTCGGCCGCGTCGTCACCAACGACGCGGGGCTCGCCACCGGCGTCGAATATCTGCGCGAAGGGCATTGGCGATTCCAGCGCGCGAAGCACGTGGTGGTGGCCGGCTACGCGATCGAAACGCCGCGCCTGTTGCTGATGTCGGCCAACAGCCGCTTTCCGGATGGACTCGCGAACAGCTCGGGACTCGTCGGCAAAAACCTGATGGCGCAGTCGAATCAGGCTGTCTACGGCACCTTCGACGAAGACATCCGCTGGTACAAGGGCCCGCCGTCGCTCGCGCTCACCGAGCACTGGAACTACGAAGACAAGGGCAAGGATTTTTTCGGCGGCTACTGCTACATGAGCCAGGGGCCGCTGCCGAACGGCTGGGTCGCGGTGCAGAACGGCCGTGGCTTGTGGGGTGACGCGCTCGGCGCGGAGATGCTCAAGTACAACCACCAGGCGGGGCTGAAGATCGTCGGCGAGATGCTGCCGCAGCAGCGCAACCGCGTGACGCTTGCAGACGAAAAGGACCAGTACGGGCTGCCGATCGCGCGCGTCACCTATTCATGGTGCGACAACGACAAGCGGCTCATCGCGCATTCGCTAGACTTCATGGAGCAGGCGCTCGCAGCCGCGGGGGGCAACGAGATCTGGCGCGAGACCGACGACACCTGCCATCTGAACGGCACCGCCCGCATGGGCGACGATCCGGCGACGAGCGTCGTCGATGCGGACTGCCGCAGCTGGGACATCCGCAACCTGTGGGTGTGCGACGGCTCGGTGTTTCCGACCGTCGGCGGCGTGAATCCGTCGTTGACGATCCAGGCGATCGCGTGCCGCACGGCCGACCGTATCACCGCGCTGGCCGCGCGCGGTGAGCTATAGGTTTCGCATCGTTCGCCGGATGGAGGCTTGTATGAAGCGCACCTGGACGATCATCGGGGTCGATGACGTGGCTCGCAGCTTCGGCTGGTATCAGCAACTGTTCGGTCAGCCGCCGACGTCGCCCGCTCACGACGACTTCGGACAGATCCGCGACACGGACGGCACCGTGTTGCTGTGTCTGCATCAGTGGGGCGCGCATGAACACCCAACGTTGACGAGCCGCGACAATGGTCTACCCGGCAACGGCCTGCTGCTGTTTTTCCGGGTCGATGATTTCGATTCGTGCGTCGCGCGGGCCCGATCGCTGGTCGATCGTCTCGAACAGGAGCCGCGCATCAATTCGCATACAGGCACGCTGGAATTCGCGCGGCGCGATCCGGACGGGTACTACGTGATGGTCAGCGCGCTGTCCGAGGCGTGAGGCTTTGTCGCCAGTCACACCTGCCGCGCACAACATGCTCTGCGAGCATCGAAGCTTGGCGCAGATCATGTTCGCGGCGAGAAAACGGCCTCTTTTTCAATGCGCAACATGCATGTTGCGACGCAAAATCCATAGAAGTGCCGGGGCTGCGGGTTTCACCATACCTTGAAGGTATGAAAGAGGACGGGAAAAGTATTGGACGGGCCAAATGGGCGAGGGGTATAAAAACATCCAATGAACTCACCTCTCGCCGCAGCCGCCATGACCCAAGCGACCATCGAACGTATCGAAACCCGCCTCGTCGATCTGCCGACGATCCGCCCTCACAAGCTGTCGGTCGCCACGATGTACGGGCAGACGCTGATGCTGGTCAAGGTGTACTGCAGCGACGGCATCGTCGGGCTCGGCGAAGGCACCACGATCGCCGGCATGGCCTATGGCCCGGAAAGCCCCGAGGCGATGAAGCTCGCGATCGACGCCTACTTCGCCCCGGCGATGATCGGCAAGGACGCGACGCAGATCCAAGCGCTGATGGCGCACCTCGGCAAGCTGGTCAAGGTCAATCACTTCTCGAAGAGCGCGCTCGAAACCGCGCTGCTCGACGCGCAAGGCAAGCGCCTCGGCGTGCCGGTGAGCGAGCTGCTCGGCGGCCGTCGCCGTGAGCGCCTGCCGGTTGCGTGGACGCTCGCGTCGGGAGATACCGCGAAGGACATCGCCGAAGCCGAGCACATGCTCGACGTGCGTCGCCACAAGGTCTTCAAGCTGAAGATCGGCGCGAAGGAACTGAAGACCGACATCAAACACGTCGCCGACATCAAGAAAGCGGTCGGCGAGCGCGCCGCGGTGCGTGTCGACGTGAACATGGCGTGGAGCGAGACCCAGGCCGCCTGGGCGATTCCGGCGCTGGCCGAAGCGGGCTGCGAGCTGGTCGAGCAGCCGGTTGCATCCGCCGCGGCGCTCGCGCGCCTGATGCGGCGCTTCCCGGTCGCGCTGATGGCCGACGAAGTCCTGCAAGGTCCGGACAGCGCGTTCGAGATCGCGAAGAACGGCGGCGCCGATGTGTTCGCGATCAAGATCGAACAGAGCGGCGGCCTGTTCGCCGCGCAGCGCGTGGCCACGATCGCCGATGCCGCCGGCATCGAGCTGTACGGCGGCACGATGCTCGAAGGCGCGTTCAGCACGGTCGCGTCGGCGCATCTGTTCGCGAGCTTCGCGAACCTGCAATGGGGCACCGAACTGTTCGGGCCGTTGCTGATCACCGAAGAAATTCTGACCACGCCGCTTGATTACAGCGACTTCGAACTGACCGTGCCGAATGGCCCGGGTCTCGGCATCGAACTCGACGAGGCGAAGGTCAAGCGATTCACTCGAGACGGGCTGATGAAGGTCACCCGCTAAACGGATTCGGATCAAGAGGAGTCAACGATGCTTTTCCATGTGCGAATGGACGTGAACCTGCCGGTCGACATGCCGGCCGAAGTGGCGAACGAAATCAAGACCCGCGAGAAGGCTTACTCGCAGGAACTCCAGCGTAGCGGCAAGTGGCGTCATATCTGGCGCCTCGTTGGCGAGTACGCGAATTACAGCATCTTCAATGTAGAGAGCAATGCCGAACTTCACGACATTCTGTCCGGTTTGCCTCTGTTCCCGTACATGAAGATTTCGGTGACGCCTCTGTGTCGTCACCCGTCGTCGATTCGGGACGACGACATCTGAGCCCAGGGGCCAGGCGCTGTTTGAAGGCGAGCGCATCCAAAGCCATCTTTTCCCCCTATACCAACTGGAGACAGTCATCGTGAGCGTCAAAGTATTTGAAACCAAAGAAGTGCAGGATCTGCTGAAGGCCGCTTCCAACGTCGATGCCGGTAACGGCAACGCACGTTTCCAGCAGATCGTTTTCCGTCTGCTGGGTGACCTGTTCAAGGCAATCGATGACCTCGACATCACGCCCGACGAAGTCTGGGCCGGCGTCAACTATCTGAACAAGCTCGGCCAGGACGGCGAAGCGGCGCTGCTCGCAGCTGGCCTCGGTCTCGAGAAGTACCTCGACATCCGCATGGACGCCGAGGACAAGAAGATCGGTCTCGAAGGCGGCACGCCGCGCACGATCGAAGGCCCGCTGTATGTGGCCGGCGCGCCGGTGCGCGACGGCGTGTCGAAGATCGACATCAACGCCGACGAAGACGCGGGCCCGCTCGTGATCCGCGGCACGGTCAAGGATCTGGACGGCAAGCCGGTCGCCGGCGCGCTCGTCGAGTGCTGGCACGCGAACTCGAAGGGCTTCTATTCGCACTTCGATCCGACCGGCGCACAGACCGAGTTCAACCTGCGCGGCGCGGTGAAGACCGGTGCCGACGGCAAGTACGAATTCCGCACGCTGATGCCGGTGGGCTATGGCTGCCCGCCGCACGGCGCGACGCAGCAACTGCTGAACGTGCTGGGCCGTCACGGCAACCGTCCGGCGCACGTGCACTTCTTCGTCAGCAGCGACGGTCATCGCAAGCTGACTACGCAGTTCAACATCGAAGGCGATCCGCTGATTTGGGACGACTTCGCGTATGCAACGCGCGAAGAGCTGATCCCGCCGGTCGTCGAGAAAACCGGTGGCTCGGCGCTGGGCCTGAAGGCCGATGCGTACAAGGACATCGAGTTCAACTTCACGATCACGCCGCTGGTTCAAGGTAAGGACAACCAGCTCGTCTATCGTCTGCGCGCTTCGGCCGAAGCGTGATCGCACGAGGCGGCGCCGTGGCGACACGGCCGCCGCCTTTCGTTGCCAACGGCCGGCGGTCCTGTCGGTCGAATCAATCCCCTGAAGCGTCGAGGAGTCGACGGTGTCGAGCAAACTTCGTGAGCAGGCAGCGCACGATGTCGCGTCCGTGCTGCCCGAGCGGGCCCACGATCTGGCGCGCCTGCTGATTCTGATCGACGACAGTGAACCGGTCGTCACCGTCGTCGGCAAATACAACCACGGCAAGAGCAGCCTGCTCAACGAGCTGTTGGGCCGCGATGCGTTCGCGGTGTCCGACCGGCGCGAAACGGTGCGCCTGTCCGACAGCGTGCATCAGGGCGTGCGCTGGCTCGACGCGCCGGGACTCGACGCCGACGTCGGCAGCGAAGACGACCGCGAAGCGTTGCGCGCCGCGTGGCTGAAGTCCGACATTCGCCTGTTCGTGCACGCCGCGAAAGAGGGCGAGCTCGATGCGAAGGAACTGACGCTGCTGACCGAGCTCGACGCCGATCGCGTCAGGACCGGGCGGCAGACGCTGTTCCTGCTGTCACAAGTCGACCAGCTCCCCGACGACGCCGCGTTGCGGAACATCGGCGCAGCGATCGACCGGCAGATGCCCGGCATCGCGCTGAACGCGGTGTCGTCGATGCGGCATCGCAAGGGGCTCGACGGCGGCAAGAAACTGCTGCTTGAAAAGAGCGGCATCCCCGCGCTGCATACCGCGTTGCGCGCGGAACTCGCGCGTGTGCCGGATGCGCGCGCTCACGAAACCACGCTGCTGATCGGCGAAATCCGCGACGAACTGCAACGGCTGCGCGCGGCACGGCTGACGTCGCTGGAGATTCTGCGCACCACGCAGCAGCAACAAAAGCAGGCCTTCGATCGGAGCCTCGCGGCCGTCATCGACAAAGTCAGCGGGGACATCGGCGCGATGTTGAATGCGCTCGGCACCGATCACGCGATCGTGCCCGATACCGCGAAGGACGCCTACGCGATCACCGCGGGCAAACTGGAGCGCGCGCGCATCCAGATCGCGTACTCGCGCGCGTGCATCGAGATCGATGCGATGCTGGCCGGGCACGGTGTCATCGGTCTGCCGGCGGAGCAGCACACCGCGGCGAAAAGCCTGAACTCGGTGATGATCGCGGTGATGGGCGTGTCGGTGAAGTTTCGCAAGGATCTGCGCCGCATGTTCTGCGAAGCGACGGGACGCGAACGCATGCAGCGCGAGTTCACGCACTACTACGAGTTGTCCGCCGACCGCAAGGCGCTGGCCGCGCAGATCGCCGATACGCAAGCAGCGCTCGTCGCATCGGACGGCGCGACGGCCGCGATGCGGATACTGGAGGCGCGCGCATGAAAGCCGACGCGAGCCACGAGCAACGATTCATCGCCGAGGTCGATGCATTCGACTTCATCGCCGAGGATACCGACGCGCTGCTGCATGCGCTGAACGACTGGCTCGCGAAGCTGAACGCCGATCTGCAAAACGACTGCTTGAAGTGCGACGGCTTGCACGCAAACAGCGCACTGGCCCTTCAGGCCGACACGATCAGCACGCTGCTGCGTGACAGCGTGCAAGCATCGATGCAACAGTGGTCGAGCCTCGAAGCAGTCCGAAACCTCGCCGATCATTTCGACGATCAGGCACTGCTGCTCGTGTTCGGCAAGTTCAACGCGGGCAAGAGCTCGTTCTGCAATTTCCTCGCCGAGCGCTTCGCCGCGCACGAGCGCAGCGTGCAGTATTTCCATTTGGATGGGGGCCGCGTCGTCGAGACATCGGAGCCCTTTACCGAAGGCGCGACCGAAACGACTTCGCGGCTGCAGGGCGTGCGTCTCGGCGCAAAGCTGGTGCTGCTCGACACGCCGGGATTGCATTCGGTGACGCCGGAAAACGCTGCGCTAACGCAGCGCTTCACCGATAGCGCCGACGGTGTGTTGTGGCTGACCAGCTCCACCTCGCCCGGCCAGGTGCAGGATCTCGACGAGCTCGGCCGCGAATTGCATCGGAACAAGCCGCTGCTGCCGGTCGTGACTCGTAGCGACGAGTACGAGGAAGACGAAGTCGACGGCGAACTCGTCAAGTGTCTGCGCAACAAGAGCGCGTCGCGTCGCGCGCTGCAGGAGCACGACGTCAGCGTGCGGGCGGAACACAAGCTCGTCGCGATGGGCGTCGACAAGGCGCTGCTGAAACCGCCGGTGTCGGTCTCAGCGTATGTGGCGCGCGAGGCGGGACAGACCGCGGCGGCCATGAGTGATGCGGGCTTCGAGCGGCTGTACGCCGCGTTGCTCGACATCGCCGGACCGGCGCTCGCGTATAAACGGCGCAAGCGGGTCGAGGTGCTGCTGCATCATCTGGAAGAGAATGTGCTCGGCAACCTGCGAAGCGATGTGCTGCCGTTGCTTGCCGAACTTGGCGAGTCGTCGCAGGCGGCGCTCGAGCGGCTCGAGCAACAGCAGGAGCAGCTGGCCAACGCGGTGTGGCGCGGCATCGTGCCGACGCTGCCCGCGTTGCTCGATGCGCATGCGGCGACGCGTGACGTGATCGGGCTGTGCAATGCGCTGTCGCAATCGATATTCGAGCTGTATCGGCGCGAGGCAGACAGGCTGCTGGGCGATTATCTGATCGAGCCCGACGCTTCGCTCGCACGCATCGAGCTGGCTGACGATGCCGGTTTCGACGATATCGCCGTCGAGCGTACGGGTGCAGATGGACTGGTTCGCGAAGTTGCGGGCGTCGACTATGGCCGCCTTCACGCGGCGCTCAGCCGCGCGATTCGCGAGTGCGTGCTGAATCTGTCCAACCATGCCGCGCAACGGTGCCGCGCGTCGATAGCTCGATTGACGAAGCTCGCGCGGCGTCTTGAAGCGTCGTTAGCGACGCATGAGGAAGGTTTGCTCGATCTAAAGTCGCAGGTGCGATCGGAATCTGTCTGACGCGCCGTGCAAATGCCCGGCGTCGGCGTGATCGTGAACGACCGCGGTGTCTCACCGTTCTCATCGCGCGGCATCCGATCGGGGCGCTTGACCGCCTCGACGGCGCGTGACTACTTCAACGATTGATCGCCATCGTGTGGCGCATTGAGCATTCGCTCGACATAGCGCGCAATCAGATCGATTTCCAGATTCACTTTCACGCCATCGCGCAGATGCTTGAGCGCCGTCACCTGCACGGTATGCGGAATCAGATTGATCGAAAACTCGCAGCCGTCGTCGCGATCAGCGACGGAGTTCACGGTCAGGCTCACGCCGTTGACCGTAATCGAACCCTTGTACGCGAGATAGCGGCCGATGTCGCGCGGCGCGAGAATGCGCAGCTCGTGCGATTCGCCGACCGGCGCGAAACGCGTGACGGTACCGAGCCCGTCGACGTGTCCGGACACGATATGTCCGCCGAGCCGGTCATGCGCGCGCAGCGCTTTCTCGAGATTGACCTCGCCGGTTTCGCCGAGACCGGCCGTGCGGTTCAGGCTTTCGCGCGATACGTCGACTTCGAACGAATGAGCGGTCTTCGCGACCACCGTCATGCAGGCGCCCTGGATCGTGATGCTGTCGCCGAGCTGCACGTCGGCGAGGTCGAGGCCGCCGGCTTCGACGTTCAGGCGTACGCCCGCGTCGCCGCCCGCGCCGAGCGGCTTGACTGATTCGATGCGGCCCACTGCCGCGACGATTCCTGTAAACATCGTGCTAATCCTTGATCATTTCGAAACGGTGGGGGACACGGCGTCGGTCCCGGGTACGTTTGGCTGTGCGAAGCGCGCGAGGATGCGCAGGTCGTCGCCGATCCGCTCGACCGTGTGGAAATTGAGCTTCACACGGTCTTCGAGCAGGTCGGGCGCGTCCAGATTGAACATGCTCATCGAGTCCACGCCGAGCAGGCTCGGCGCCAGATAGACGAGCAGTTCATCGACGCAGCCTTCGCGCAGCAGCGAGCCGTTCAGCTTGTAGCCGGCTTCGACGTGCAATTCGTTCACGTTGCGCTCGCCGAGCACGCTCAGCATGCGCGGCAGATCCACTTTGCCGAACGCGTTCGGCAGCGGTACGATCTCGGCGCCGCGCTCGCGCAGCGCAACCGCGCGTTCTTCGAGACGCGCATCGAGCTCGCCGCAGAAGATCAGCGTCGGCGCGCCAGCCAGGATCTGCGCGTCGAGCGGCACGTCGAGCTGGCTGTCGATCAGCACGCGGCGCGGCTGGCGCGGCGTATCGACCGCCCGCACGGTCATGCGCGGATTGTCTTCGCGCACGGTGCCGATGCCCGTCAGGATCGCCGACGCGCGCGCACGCCACGCATGACCGTCGGCGCGCGCGGCCGCGCTCGTGATCCACTGGCTCTCACCCGAAGGCAAGCCGGTGCGGCCATCGAGCGATGCCGCCACCTTCATGCGCACCCACGGACGGCCGCGCGTCATGCGCGACACGAAGCCGATGTTCAGCTCGCGCGCTTCGTTTGCGAGCAGCCCGCAGCGCACTTCGATACCGGCTTCGCGCAGCATCGCGAGACCGCGGCCGGACACCTGTGGATTGGGATCTTCCATCGCCGCGATCACGCGGCCGATCTGTGCTTCGATCAGCGCGCTGGCGCACGGCGGCGTGCGGCCGAAATGGCTGCACGGTTCGAGCGTCACGTAGGCGGTCGCGCCGCGCAGGTCGTGGCCGCGCGAGCGCGCGTCCTTCAGCGCGCGAATCTCGGCGTGATCCTGGCCGGCCGGCTGCGTGTAGCCTTCGCCGATCACCTCGCCGTTTCTGACGAGCACGCAACCGACGCGCGGATTCGGGTCGGTCGTGTACATGCCGCGCTTCGCGAGCGAGAGAGCGCGTTCCATATGGACGAAATCGGTTTGCGAGAACATCGGTGTCCGTTGTGGTGCGGTGTCTAGGTCGTGCGGGTTGCGGCTTTTGCTTGAAGTCCGGGTTCAGCCCTTCAACGCTGCGAACGCGCCGCGCGCGGCGTCGATCGTCGCGTCGATCACTGCGTCGTCGTGCGCGCTCGACACGAAGCCCGCCTCATACGCGGACGGCGCGAAGTACACGCCCGCGTCGAGCATCTTGTGGAAGAACGCATTGAAGCGCGGCACGTCGCTCTTCGTGACGTCGGCGAAGCTCGTCGGGATCGATTCGCGGAAGTAGATGCCGAACATGCCGCCGAGCGCATCGGCGGCGAACGGCACGTTTGCTTCGCGGGCGACCTGCGCGAGCCCTTGCGCGAGACGCGTGGTGCGTGCGGCGAGCGTGTCGTAGAAGCCGGGCGCCTGGATCAGCTGCAGCGTCTTCAGGCCGGCCGCAACCGCGATCGGATTGCCCGACAGCGTGCCCGCCTGATAGACGCCGCCGAGCGGCGCGAGGTGAGCCATGATCTCGCGCCGTCCGCCGAACGCCGCTGCCGGCATGCCGCCGCCGATCACCTTGCCGAGGCACGTAAGATCCGGCGTGATGCCGTAGAGCTGCTGCGCGCCGCCGAGCGCAACGCGGAAGCCGCACATCACTTCGTCGAAGATCAGCACCGAGCCGTACTCGGTGCACAGGCGCCGCAGCGCCTGCAGGAATTCGGGGGTCGCGCGCACGAGGTTCATATTGCCCGCAACCGGCTCGACGATCACCGAGGCGATCTCGTTGCCGAACGCCTTGAACGCTTCTTCGAGCTCGGCGACGTTGTTGTATTCGAGCACGGTGGTGTGCTTCGCGATATCGACCGGCACGCCCGCCGAGGTCGGATTGCCGAAGGTCAGGAGGCCCGAGCCAGCCTTTACGAGCAGGCTGTCCGCATGGCCGTGATAGCAGCCTTCGAACTTGACGATGCGGCTGCGGTTCGTGAAGCCGCGCGCGAGACGCAGCGCGCTCATCGTCGCCTCGGTGCCGCTCGACACCATGCGTACCTGTTCGATCGACGGCACCAGCTTGCAGATTTCCTCGGCGATCTGGACTTCCGACTCGGTCGGTGCGCCGAACGAGAAGCCATTCACGAGCACGCGCTGCACGGCTTCGAGCACTTCGGGATGAACGTGGCCGAGGATCATGGGACCCCACGAGCCGATGTAGTCGGTATAGCGCTGGCCGTCCGCGTCCCAGAAGTACGGGCCTTGCGCGCGCTCGATGAAGCGCGGCGTGCCGCCGACGGAACGGAAAGCCCGCACCGGCGAATTCACGCCGCCGGGGATCGTGCGTTGCGCGCGTTCGAAGAGGGTTTCGTTTCTGGACATGGCGATGGCTGGTATAGGGAGCAAGGGTTGCGCAGCGGCGCAAAGGGCCTCGGACGATTCCCGCGGACACTTCGCGCGATGCTGGGATGGATCGAGAAATTGTACCGGACTCGGGGCCGGCGGGCTGTGCGCGCGGGCGGCCGCGGCGGCGGGAATTTCAGGCCTGGCTGCCCGGAGCGGGCAGCGCCGGCGGCTTGCGCTTGCCGGTCAATTCGGCCCAGCGCTTCTCCAGCGCGCCTTCGGCGATCGGCTTGATGATCGTGCCCGAGCTTTGCGCATCCCACGTGCGCACCGAAAACGGATGCACACGCAGCTGATCGCGCGGGATGACCGGCGCGCGATGCGCATCGACGAGCCAGTCGTAGACGAAGTCGATGCACAGCCGGTAGCCGCGTTTGGTCGACGCGTCGGGGACTTCGTACGGCGCGCGCGTCACGTAGCCCGAACCGAAGATGCCCTTTGGCTCCTGCGCGACGCGATGCAGGAACACGCGATCGCCGGGCAGGATGCCGCGCGCGAAGCCGCAGCCCCATGCGTCGGTCACCGCTTCGCCGGCCGCCACCCGTTTGGCGATGTCGGGCAGCTCGGGCCACGGCCATTTTTTGGGGCTCCAGATCAGCAGAAAGGCGGTCATCGCGGGTTTGAACGGGATCGGGGGAAGGGGATGGACATGCAGGCGGCAGCTTAACCGATCGACGTTGTTTGCGCCGCGCGGCGCTGCCGCGCGCACAGTCAGCCGGTTAACCGTCGCGTACAATCTAGCCGGTCGGTTGATGGCCGTTCCCGCTTCACCCGTTCCGCTGCCGATTCCGGCGCGGCGTTCCATCCGGATTTCCCATGTCTCACGTCGTCAAACGCCGGCCCGATGGCCGGCTAATCTTGTTGCTCGGCGCGCTGGCCGCGTGCGGGCCGATTTCCATCGACATGTATCTGCCGAGCCTGCCGAGCATCGCGCAGGCCTTCGCGGTCGGCACGGGCGCCGCGCAATCGACGCTGACGAGCTTCATGTTCGGCTTTTCGATCGGCATGCTGCTGTACGGTCCGCTGTCCGATACGTATGGCCGTCGGCCGATCCTGCTCGGCGGCATCATCATGTATGCGCTCGCGAGCATCGCCTGCGCGCTATCGATCTCGATCGGCTCGCTGGTCGGCTTTCGCTTCGTGCAGGCGTTGGGCGCGGGGGCGGCGTCGGTGCTGGCTCGCGCGATCGCGCGCGACGCGCACGAGCCCGGCGATGCGGCGCGTGTACTGTCGATGATCGCGATCGTCACGGCGATCGGTCCGCTGCTCGCGCCGCTGATCGGCGGACAGTTGCTGCTGCTGGGCGGCTGGCGCGCCGTATTCGTCGCGCTGACGCTGTTCGGGGCCGTGTGCGCGGTGACCGCATTCCTGAAGGTGCCGGAGACGTGGCCGCGCGAGATGCGCGCGCAGTCGGCGCTGCTGAAGTCGTTCGGCGCGTATGGCACGCTGCTGCGCGATCCGGTCGCGTGGGGACATATGTTGTGTGGCGGCATGGCGTTCGCGTCGATGTTCGCGTACATCACGGCGACGCCGTTCGTGTACATCGAGTATTTCCACGTGTCCGCGCAGCACTATGGCTTCCTGTTCGCGCTGAATATCGTCGGCATCATGTTCGGCAATTACCTGAATACGCGGCTGGTCGGCCGGCTCGGGCCGGTGCCGATCATCTCGTTTGCGGCGAGCGTGAGCTTCGTCGCGTCGCTGTTCGTGTCCGTCGTGTCGCTGACGGGGTGGGGCGGCTTGTGGTCGATCGTGTTTGGCCTCTTCTTCGTCGTCAGCGTGGTGGGCGTGTTGTCCGCCAACTGCACGACCGATCTGATGCATCGCTATCCGGTCAACGCAGGTGCCGCGGCGGCCGTGTTCGGCGCGGTGCAGCTCGCGCTCGGCGCGTTGTCGAGCCTCGCGGTCGGACTGTGGCAGGACGGCACGCCGAAGGGCATGGGCATCGTGGTCGGCGTGGCGGGCTGCCTGTGCTTTGTCGGACGCAGGCTCGTGATGCGCTGGAACGGGACGAAGTCGCCGGTTGCGGCTGTGTAGCGTGTGCTGTTTGGGTATTGAGGTCGAGCACTGCGCGGGCGCTGTGAAAACGGCGTGAAAGCCATATGACGCTCGAGCTACACGGGCCGTCGGTATCGACCGACGCGTGAGTTCACCGGGCGCGTCTCCGGAAAACACCTGATGTTGCGCGCGCACCACCGTGCGTCGCGGTTTGCATTGCTATGATGAAGTCACTGTTCCTCGGAGCGGCAATCATGGCGATCAAAGACCTGATGAACGGCGAACGGCAATTTGCCGCATTCGCCGAAGCGCAACGGCTGGCCGACAGCGGCGCTTACTACGATTACACCGACATCGAATATGTGTTGCGCTTTGATCACGGGTTGACGGATGTATCGGCTCTGCTCGATAGCCAGCTGATGCATCGCGATCTGAATCGCCGTTGTGCGGATGCGCGCGAGAAGCTCGAGATCGCGGATGCGTGATGCGCGGGTTCGGGCCGAATGAAGCACGGCGATGAACCGCTCCGGCAATTTCACTTCCGGAGTGGTTGATGACCGATAGCACGCACGCCCCACGTTTGCCTCACACCTACAATCCCGCCGCGCTGGCGAAACCCGGCGGTCACTACAGTCATGTGGCGGTCGCGAATGGCTTCGTCTTCGTGTCCGGGCAATTGCCGATCAATGCGCAAGGCGACAAGCTCGCCGATGCGTCCTTCGACGCGCAAGCCGAACAGGTTCTGGCCAATGTGAAGGCGGCGCTCGAAAGCGTCGGCAGCAGCGTCGCGCAATTGGTGCAGGTGCGCGTGTATGTCGTCGATGTCGAACATTGGGCGAGCTTCAATCAGATCTACGCGCGCTGGGCCGGTGAGGCGAAACCGGCGCGCGCGGTCGTGCCGGTGCCGCAGTTGCATTATGGGTTCAAGATCGAGGTTGAGGCGGTGGGGGTGGTTTAGTTCGGGGTGGTGCAAGCGAGTACCTGAAGCGTCGCAGGCTTTTCTCGTTTTCACGATCAGATCCTGCCGAAGCGCGCGGCAAAGGTCGAGCATCAACCGGCGATGCCTTGGCGCAACCGTTGCCGAACGGGCGCTTGCGCATACTGCGTCGAGCAAGGGATCGGCTTGTGCATTCGAGCGAGGCTCTATCGATATTCGTCAATCTCAACCGTGCCGCCCATGGCTTCCATCATGGTGCGGATATCGTCGGGCACATCAGGCACGCGGTCGCCGCTCTCGTTGTCCCAATAACAGAAGAAACGCATCTGTGCGCCAGTGCGCTTGAGCAATTCGGGCAGGTCTAATCGGGGCAATGCCAAGCGTTCGACAAGATAGCGAAGGTGAGGCGCGAGAAGATCACTCTGAACATGCCCCTTGCTACCCACACTCCATACACAATTCGAGCGGGGTACTTGCTAGTGCACCCAGACGGTGTAGTGCGGAATTGCCCCCGAACGCTCTGCATGTCCGGTTCAACGCCAAAATAGTTTGTCCAGAATTCGGGCCGCTCCACGTCCTGATAGATAGTGAAAGAAGCATGTGCAAGTTGATGGGTCGTTACCATAACATTCCTTTAGGGTGCCCAACTGTGCATGTTGTCGATAATCACGCTGGTAAATTCCACGTCTCCATCGTCATGCCAGATCACGTTGTTGTCGCCGCGCAATTTGTTGTACTGCTTCATAGCGTGAAGAATGTCGCTGAACGTACATAGGTGTGTCGATGGTGAAGCCGCTGCCGGTGTTGACAGCAGTCAGATAAGTACCGTGCGACAGGCAGTCCGTACATGGGCGACCGCCCAAAATCTCCACGGGTTTTGACGAAACAGATAAAAGCGGCCCGCAAGAACATTGCGATTTTTCGCGCCCGTAGTGCGGTTGCTCGCGGGGACCGACCGTACCTCTCGTCTATGATCTTTCCAGTCGCTGACGGCACTCGCGCAGCGGATCATCGGGATAAGAAAAACAAAAAACCCCGTAAGTCGCTGAACTTACGGGGTTTTTCTTGAAAGACTGGCGGAGGCGGTGAGATTCGAACTCACGGAAGGATTGCTCCTTCGCCGGTTTTCAAGACCGGTGCCTTAAACCACTCGGCCACACCTCCAAACCGCGAATTGTAACCTGGAAAGACCTCGCTGCCGAGTCCAGACGACCCGGCATCACTGCGGATCTTTCAGGAACAGCGCCTGCAGATCGTTCAGGAACGCCTGCCCAAGCGGCGTCGGCGCGATCCGTTCGTGGTCGCGCGTAATCAGCTTGCGCCGTTCCGCTTCCTGCAACGCCGGTTCGATCGTCGTGATCGACAGACCCGTGCGCTCGATGAACCGATGCACCGGAAACCCTTCCACCAGGCGCAGCGCGTTCAGCATGAACTCGAACGGCAGATCGCGTGGCCCGACCTCGTGCTCTTCCTGCACGCTTGCCCCGGCCTTGGCCTGCTCGATGAACGTGGTCGGATGTTTGTAGCGCGCCTGACGCACGATGCGATTCGGAAACGACAGCTTCGTATGTGCGCCCGCGCCGATGCCGAGATAGTCGCCGAAACGCCAGTAGTTCAGATTGTGTTTGCTCTGCCGATGCGGCCGCGCATACGCGGACACCTCGTAGCGCTCATAGCCGGCTTGGGCGGAGCGTTGATGAATCCAGTCCTGCATGTCCGCGGACGCGTCGTCGTCGGGCAGCGCGGGCGGGAACTTGGCGAACAGCGTGTTCGGTTCGAGCGTCAGGTGATACAGCGACAGATGCGGCGGTGCAAACGACAACGCCGTTTCCACGTCGACCTGGCATTCGGCGAGCGTTTGCCTGGGCAGCGCGAACATCAGGTCGAGGTTGAAGTTGTCGAACGTGGTCGCGGCGACTTCGACCGCGTGGCGCGCCTGCGCCGCGTCGTGAATGCGGCCGAGCGCCTTCAGATGCGTTTCGTTGAAACTCTGGATGCCCACCGACAGCCGGTTTACGCCGCTCGCGCGAAACTGCGCGAACTTGTCGGCTTCGAACGTGCCGGGGTTCGCTTCTAGCGTGATTTCCGCGTCGGCGTCGAGCGGCAGCAGCGCGCGGATGTCCGACAGCATGCGATCGAGCCCCGCCGCCGACAGCAAACTCGGCGTGCCCCCGCCGATGAACACCGTGTGCACCTGGCGGCCCCAGATCAGTGGCAAGGCCATTTCCAGATCGGCGCGCAGCGCGTCGAGGTAGTCGTTCTCCGGGAACGTCTCACCCTTCCACTCGTGCGAATTGAAATCGCAATATGGGCACTTGCGCACGCACCACGGAAAATGCACGTACAGCGCAAGCGGCGGCAGGGACGTCAAACGGATGCCGCCTAGCGACGTGAATGCCTTGACGACACCGTTGCCGATGTCCGCCGGTGTCGATCGGATCGGAATCACGCTTCCTCCGACAAACGGGCGAGCAGTTGCCGCAGCGCGATCGCGCGATGACTGCTGGCGTTCTTGACCGCCGGCTCGAGCTCGGCGGCGCTCGCGTTAAGCGAGGGCAGATAGAAGTACGGGTCGTAACCGAAGCCATGTTCGCCGCGCGGCGCGTCGAGGATTTTGCCATGCCAGCGGCCTTCGGCGATCAGCGGTTCGGGATCGTCCGCGTGACGCACGAGGGCGAGCACGCAGTAGTAATAGCCGCGCCGATCGCTCGCGCTCCGCAGTTCTTCGACGAGTCGCGCGTTGTTCGCCGCGTCGCTTTTCTCGCCGCCGGCGAGTTGCGCGAAGCGGGCCGAGTAGACGCCCGGCGCGCCGCGCAGTGCACGCACGCAAAGGCCCGAGTCGTCGGCGAGCGCGGGCAGGCCGGTCAGCTTCGCCGCGTGACGAGCCTTGGCGAGCGCGTTTTCGACGAACGTGGGGTGCGGCTCTTCCGCTTCCGGTACATTGAGCGCGCCTTGCGGGATCAACTCGATGCCGGCCGCGCCGAGCAGCGCCGCGAATTCGCGCAGCTTGCCCGCGTTGTTCGACGCGAGCACGACTTTTTTCAACGGCATGCCCGACGTTATGCCGAGAGCATCGTTCCCGCCGCCGTCCTGACGAACCTCATTCACTGCTGCACTCCCAGCGCTTCTTTCTGCTTCGCGATCAGCCTGCTGATGCCGTCGCTCGCGAGATCGAGCAGCGCATTCATTTCTTCGCGCGAGAACGCCACGCCTTCCGCGGTGCCCTGAATTTCGACGAAGCCGCCCGCGCCCGTCATCACGACGTTCATGTCGGTGTCGCACTGCGAGTCTTCGTCGTAGTCGAGGTCGAGCACCGGCACGCCGTCGTACACGCCGACCGAAATCGCGGCGACGTAATCCGTGATCGGCGAGCTTTCGATGCGGCCTGTGGCGAGTAATCTGGCGACCGCATCATGCGCGGCGACGAACGCGCCGGTGATGCTCGCGGTGCGCGTGCCGCCGTCGGCCTGGATCACGTCGCAGTCGAGATTGATCGTGCGCGCGCCGAGCTTCTCGAGATCGAACACCGAGCGCAGCGCGCGGCCGATCAGCCGCTGAATTTCCTGCGTGCGGCCGGTCTGTTTGCCGCGCGCGGCTTCGCGGTCACTGCGCGTATGCGTGGCGCGCGGCAGCATGCCGTATTCGGCGGTGAGCCAGCCCTGGCCGCGATCGCGCAGGAACGGCGGCACGCTCTCGCTGACGCTCGCGGTGCAGATCACCTTGGTGTCGCCGAACTCGACCAGCACCGAGCCCTCCGCATGCTTCGTGTAGTGACGCGTGATGCGCACGTCGCGCAACTGGTTGGGCTGGCGGCCGCTGGGGCGTGGGGTGTCGTTGCTCATGTCGGAATGGGTCGCGTTGTGTGCGGAAAGGCCGGAAGAGGGGCGGAGGAAAAACCCTAATTTTACCGCCGATCGAATAGGGCGGTTGCCGATGCGCATGGCACACAAGGTTGCGGGTGATGAGTGCCGCTTGAGCACGCGAGGGTCATCGTAACGACGAGCGGCAAATCCGTACCGTGAAAGCAGCCGCGTGCCGAGCCGCGTCCGTGCTCGCTCACGAGCGGATGGCACCGCCAAAAATGGGATAATGCCGGTTCCCCGCCCCGCGTCTCGTACACGCCGGGCGATCCGCTTCTCAGGCCATCGTCGAACGCATGGCCACAATCGCGAGATATACGATGATCTACAGCATGACTGGCTATGCGAGCGCCACGCGCGAACTCGTGGCGGCTTCGGGCACTGGTGGCGTCAGCGTGTCGGTCGAATTGCGCACGGTGAACTCGCGCTTTCTCGACCTGAACTTCCGCATGCCGGAAGACGTGCGCGTCGTCGAACCGACGCTGCGCGAAATGCTGATGAACAAGCTGTCGCGCGGCAAGGTCGACATTCGCGTGAATCTGCAGCGCAGCGAGCAGTCGGCGAACGCGGGCGCGATCAACCGCGACGCGCTCGCGGAACTCGCGCAGCTGGAACGCACGGTGCTCGACACGTTTCCGGAAGCCGGCCGTCTGCGGACTGGCGAAATTCTGCGCTGGCCGGGCGTGCTCGCCGAAAGCGGCATCGCGCCCGAGACGTTGCGCGACACGGTGCTCGCGTGCGGCAAGCAGGCGATCGCGGACCTGATCGATGTGCGCGCTCGCGAAGGCGCGCAACTCGCGACGATGCTGCTCGGCAACGTCACCGAAATGGAAGCGATCGTCACGAAGATCACGCCGCTCGTGCCCGAGCTGATCGCGCGGCATCAGCAGAAGATCGTCGAGCGTCTGCAGGAAGCGCTCGGCATCGCCGCGCCGGATGCGGCCGTGACGATCGTGTCGCGCGAAGAGATCAACGAGCGGATTCGCCAGGAAGTGACGATGTACGGCATTCGCATCGACATTGCCGAAGAACTGTCGCGCCTCACCGCGCACCTGAACGAAACGCGTCACGTGATCGAGAAGGGCGGCAAGGTCGGCAAGCGGCTCGACTTCATGATGCAGGAGCTGAACCGCGAAGCGAACACGCTGGGTTCGAAGGCGGCGGCGAAGGAACTCGCGGATTCGTCGATGACGCTGAAACTACTGATCGAACAGATGCGCGAGCAGGTACAGAATCTCGAATAAGGCTGGAGCACTACACATCATGACCGACCATCATCCACGCGAAGCCGGCGCGCCGCGCCATCCGTACGCCGGCGCCTATCCCGGCAATCTGTTCATGGTCGTCGCGCCGTCGGGCGCGGGCAAGTCGACGCTCGTGAACGCGCTGCTCGCGGGCGACGACGCGATCCGTCTGTCGATCTCGTACACGACGCGCCCCCCGCGTCCGAAGGAGCAGGACGGCGAGCACTATCACTTCACGACCGTCGAAGACTTCATGCGGCGTCACGATGCGGGCGAGTTCCTCGAAAGCGCGGAAGTGCACGGCAACTACTACGGCACGTCGCGCGTGTGGATCGAGGAGCAGATGAAAAACGGCCATGACGTGCTGCTCGAAATCGACTGGCAAGGCGCGCAGCAGGTGAAGAAGCAATTCCACAACGCGGTGGAGATTTTCATTCTGCCGCCGTCGCTCGAAGCGCTCGAAGAGCGTCTGAAAAAGCGCGGCCAGGACGAACCGAACGTGATCACGCGACGCCTGCTCGCGGCGGGCGGCGAGATCGCGCACGCGGCGGAAGCGGAGTACGTGGTGATCAACGAAAACTTCGATCGTGCGCTGGCTGAATTGCAGTGCCTCGTCGGCGCGACGCGCTCGCGCTTCGCGTCGCAGTACGCGCGTCACACGCAGCTTTTCATGCAGCTCGGCATCCACCTGCCGCACGCGTGAGCGCGGCGTGCCGTCAGGCACATAAGGTAGAATAAGCAACATACTGAGAAGGAACCCAACATGGCCCGCATTACCGTCGAAGACTGCCTCAAACAGATCCCGAACCGTTTCGAACTCGCGCTTGCCGCGACCTATCGCGCGCGTCAGCTCGCTCAAGGCCACACGCCGAAGATCGAAAGCCGCGACAAGCCCACCGTCCTCGCGCTGCGTGAAATCGCATCGGGTCAGGTCGGCGTCGAAATGCTGAAGAAGGTGCCGGTCTAAGGCGCACGGATTTTCGTTTTCGACTTTGTCCGGTATTCGCCACACCGGATTGCTCAACGTGCAGAACTGTGTCCAACCCTGACCGCTACCGGAGGCGACCATGAGTGCTACCCCGCCCACCGCCACGGAAGCGGAACACGACACCGACGCGCCGTCGTCTGCACGCAAGTACATCGACGCGGTCCTCGAGCAATCGTTTCGTCATCTGTTCGGGCCGACCGCCACGCCGGAGCAGCCGCGCCGGCATGACGTCGTCTCCATCGCCAATCTGACGTCCGCGTTGTCCGGCTATCTGCCGCCGGAAGAAATCAAGGACATCAAGGCGGCGTTCCACTTCAGCGACGAAGCCCACCTCGGCCAGTATCGCCAGAGCGGCGAACCCTACATCACCCATCCGGTCGCCGTCGCGGAAATCTGCGCGGGCTGGAATCTCGACGCCCAGGCGATCATGGCCGCGCTGTTGCACGACGTGATGGAAGACCAGGGCGTGACCAAAGCGGAGCTCGCCGAGCGCTTCGGCGCGAAGGTCGCGGAACTGGTCGACGGGTTGTCCAAGCTGGACAAGATGGAGTTTCGCAATCGCGAGGAAGCGCAGGCGGAGAACTTCCGCAAGATGCTGCTCGCGATGGCGCGCGACGTGCGCGTGATCCTCGTGAAGCTCGCGGACCGGCTGCACAACATGCGCACGCTCGGCGCGGTGCCGCCGGAGAAACGTCGCCGCGTGGCGCGCGAAACGCTCGACATCTACGCGCCGATCGCTCACCGGCTCGGCCTGAACAATACCTATCGCGAGCTGCAGGACCTGAGCTTCGCGAATTTCAACCCGCATCGTTACGCGACGCTCGAAAAAGCCGTGAAGGCGGCGCGCGGTAATCGTCGCGAGGTGGTCGGCAAGATTCTCGAATCGGTGCAGCGTGCGATTGCCGACGCAAAGCTCGACGCCGAAGTCACCGGTCGCGAGAAAACCATCTTCAGCATTTACAAGAAGATGCGCGACAAGCAGCTGTCGTTCTCGCAGGTGCTCGACGTGTATGGTTTTCGCGTGGTCGTCGACAGCGCGCTCGAGTGCTATACCTGCATCGGCGCGCTGCATGCGCTGTTCAAGCCTGTGCCGGGCAAGTTCAAGGATTACATCGCGATCCCCAAGGTGAACGGCTATCAGTCGCTGCATACCACGCTCGTCGGCCCGTTCGGCGCGCCGATCGAGTTTCAGGTGCGCACGCGCAAGATGCACGAGATCGCCGAGGCGGGCGTTGCCGCGCATTGGCTTTACAAGAACGGCAGCGCGGACCTTAACGACGTGCAAAAGCGCGCGCACCAGTGGCTGAAGTCGCTGCTCGACATTCAGAGCGAAGCGGGCGATTCGAGCGAATTCCTCGAGCACGTGAAGATCGACCTGTTCCCGGACGCGGTCTACGTGTTCACGCCGAAGTCGAAGATCATGGCGCTGCCGCGCGGCGCCACCGCGCTCGACTTCGCGTATTCGATCCACAGCGATCTCGGCAACCAGTGCGTCGCGGTGAAGATCAACAACGAGCTGCTGCCGTTGCGAACCGAACTGAAGAGCGGCGACATCGTCGAGGTCATCACGGCGCCGTATTCGAAACCGAACCCCGCATGGCTCGGCTTTGTGCGCAGCGGCAAGGCGCGCTCGGCGATCCGTCATTATCTGAAGACGATGCGCCTGAACGAGTCGGTGCAGCTCGGCGAGCGTCTCGTCGATCAGGCGTTGAAGGCGTACGGCCTCGCGCTATCGGACGTGACGCCGGAAGCGTGGGAAAAGCTCGTGCAATGGACGGGCAACAAGAACCGTCAGGAAATTTTCGCGGACATCGGTCTTGGCCGACGGGTCGCCGCGGTGATGGCCAAGCGCATCGAAGTGCTGATGAGCGGGCGCGACGCCGACGACGACGGCTCGCGCTCCGAGTCCGGCTCGACGCCGCATGCGCCACCGGTCGTCATCACTGGTACCGAGGGCATGTCGGTGCAGCTGTCCGCGTGTTGCCGTCCGATTCCGGGCGACGACATCATGGGCTATATCGGCATCGGCCTCGGCATGGCGATCCACACCACCGACTGCCGCGTCGCGCAGCGTATCCACCGGCGCGATCCGGGGCGCTGGATCGACGTTGCGTGGGCGCCGCAGCCGGGGCGTCTGTTCGATGTCGCGGTGAAGGTGCTGGTCAAGAATACCAAGGGCGTATTCGCCCGCGTAGCGGCCGACATCACGTCGGCGGACGCGAACATCGTCCATATCGCGATGGACGAAGATCTGTCGCAGGAATCCACGATTCTGCGCTTCGTGATTCAGGTCAGCGATCGTGTGCATCTGGCCAATGTGATGCGGCGCGTGCGCACGAATCCGGACGTGATGCGCATCACGCGTGAGCGGCCGAGCGAAGAAGGGCATCACCGCCACGACGGCGGCATGCGTATCGACCGCGAGCGCGCGGATTACTGAGCGGCTTCCGGCTGGGCGTCGGCGCGGCCTGGACTGGCGGTTCACGCCAGTCTGGCATCTTTCGTGCGGCTCAGGATACAACTGAAGGCAAGTCTCACCTGAACCCGGGGGAGAACGCAGATGAACGTATCCGACCTCGCTGGCGTGGCGCTCGATTACTGGGTGGCGCGCAGCCTGCACGACTTCGTGCGCGAAATCTACTTTACCGATAGTGGCGAGACTGTTGCGATCCGCGGCAACGATCGTGGTCGTCCGTGGGACGGGCGCTTCACGCCTTGCGCGTCATGGGAAACGGCCGCCGTTGTGCTCGAGCGCGCGATCCGGCTCGATGTGCGCGAGCAGAGCGAAAAAGGCGCGTTGTGCGTCGCGGAGTTCAAGGGCGGACAGCGGGCCTCGAAGGGGAGTGGCGACTCGCTGCGCATTGCTTTGCTGCGGGCGTTCGTCGCGAGCCATTTCGGCGATACCGTCGACGACGTGCTGCGCGAGCGCCAGGCACTGACGGGCATGCGGGCGGAGACGATCAGCGAGCAGACGGTGGACGGGGTCGTCGAGGACTTGCCGCACCCGGACGGGCAGATCGGGGATATCCAGTCGCCGCCGCGTTGAGTTGGCGCACGGTGCACGGTGCACGGTGTGCCAGAAAAACAAAGGGCCTTCCGATTGGAAGGCCCTTCATAGGTGGCGCGGCTGGCAGGATTCGAACCCACGACCCCTTGGTTCGTAGCCAAGTACTCTATCCAACTGAGCTACAGCCGCACGCAAAACAGTGATGCTTGCTGCAAAAACCGGTCAAACCTGAGAGCTCCCGGCAAGGAAGCTCTCGAAAAAGGTGGCGCGGCTGGCAGGATTCGAACCCACGACCCCTTGGTTCGTAGCCAAGTACTCTATCCAACTGAGCTACAGCCGCACACAGAAACGAGATTATAGCCAACCGAATTGAAAAATGGAAGCCCATCACGGCGATTTGTGTCGCCGGCCCGATCGTGTAACCTTTTATCAGGTTGTTGCTAGCTGCTGTTAATGGACGATTATGAACAAGGCCTTTGTCAAAGAGTCGAGCGAGGACAACGACGACGATCTCGACGTCACCCAGCCCGACGTGCCCGCAGGCACCAAAAATTACATGACTCCCGCCGGTCATCGGCGTATGCGCGATGAGTTGCTGCATCTGATCGATCTCGAGCGGCCCGAGGTCGTCAAGCTCGTGTCGTGGGCGGCGTCGAACGGCGACCGCTCGGAGAATGGCGACTACATCTACGGCAAACGACGTTTGCGCGAAATTGACCGGCGCATCCGTTTCCTGACCAAGCGGCTCGATCTGGCCCAGGTCGTCGATAGCAGCCAGCAGGAAAACCTCGACCAGGTGTTCTTCGGCGCGACGGTCGACTATGCGACCGAGGACGGCGAAGAGCATAAGGTGACGATCGTCGGTGTCGACGAGGTCGACCTCGACATTGGGCACGTGAGCTGGATTTCGCCCATTGCGCGTGCGCTGCTGAAGGCCAAGGTCGGCGATACGGTCACGCTGTTCACGCCGGCCGGCCCTCAGCCGATCGACATTCTCGACGTCAAATACCCGCCACCTGATGCCGACCGCTAGGGCGCTGGTGGAGGAGCACGCAAAGTCTGGCGAAAGACCCCTTCGGCGCGAACATAAAAAAAGGCGCCGCGAACGGCGCCTTCTCTACTGCCAGTCCTTGCGCGGTGCTTAGAAGCGGTGACGCAGGCCGGCCGTCACAGCGACTTGCTTGTTGTTGCCCGAAGCGTTACCCACGCCATTGATGAAGGCGGGGACGATCGAGCCTTCGTTTGCTGCCTGATACACGCCTTGCAGGTACACGTCGGTACGCTTGGACAACGCGTATGCGGTCTGCAGGTCGACCTGGTTCCAGTGCACATGTGTGCTGGACAGGTTAGCGCGGGTGTACGTGTACGCAGCGGCAACGCTGATCGCCGGTGTCAGAGCGTAACGAGCGTTACCCTCGAAATTCTGGAACTGGGCGCTGTTGGACGGGAAGCCGATACCGCCCGAGACACCCGATGAGCCCTGGCTGATGCCGACGAGGCCATGCAGGTTCGTCTGCGAGTACACGATACCAACGGTTGCCGGGCCGAACGCGTAGTTGGCGCCTGCGCCCCATGTTTGCTGACGTTGCGCGAAGAACGTGTTGTCGCCCGATACTGCGCCACCCGAATTGAACGCTGCGGCCGCGCCGGTTGCGCCGTTGGCGTTCAGTTGCAAGTAAGCGGCTGCGACGTTCAGGCCACCCCAGTTGTACGATGCGCCCGCGCTGTATGCGCGGTTGTTCGCGAAGCCGCTAGCCTGGTTCGAAAAGCCGTACAACGCGCCGAACTTGAAGCCGCCGTAGTTCGCGCTCGTGTACTTGGCCGAGTTGTTGATACGGAACGAGTTGTTCAGGTTGTCGTTGTCGAACGGGTGGGCGAACTGGGTGCCGCCGTATTGCGTGCCGGTCAGCGCCAGCGGGCCGACGAAGTCGACCATGCTGTCATATTGACGGCCGAGCGTGACAGCGCCGAACTGGTCGCTCGACAGACCGACGAAGGCCTGCCGGCCGAACATACGGCCCTGCTGCTTGAGCGTGCCGTCGTTGATGCCGAAGCCGTTTTCCAACGTGAAGATGGCCTTCAGACCACCGCCGAGATCTTCAGCGCCACGCAGGCCCCAGCGGCTACCGTTCACCGAACCGCTCGTCATCGCAACGTTGGCGCCGTGCTGGGTAGCACTGACGCGCTGGTTATTCGTATAAGTAATCCCGGCGTCGATCAGGCCATACAGGGTGACGCTACTTTGCGCGTGCGCTGCCGTGACGAAAACGCCCGACAGGGCAGCGACCATGAGTGTCTTCTTCATTGATATAACTCCAAGAGCGAGAGAGGTATAGAACCCTAGCTTAGGAGACCTTCACGCGAGCGCTGCGAGAAGCGGAATCCGCGTGAGAAGCGCGCTGACCAGATCCGCGCCGGTTTCCGATTACGCAGAGTGTAGAGAGACACTTCCAGGAGTTGATGTTCCGATTTGCGCAATAAAGTATTACGCATCAAGAAACGATCGTGATTCGCCATTCGGGCCTTATGGATAAAGGCTTTGCGACGACTCGGCGGAATTCAGCGTCTGATTTTTCCTAAACCGCGTTGCTGATTCGCGACATCAAACGATGCGGAAAAACAACGGGAAGAAATGCGGAAAACGATTGTTGTTATTGCGGCAATACACGATTGTCAATCGTGTGAATAATCGAAATCGCATACGACCGCTATACTTTAGTTTCTGCTTTCCGAAGCAGACTTTTTCGTTGACGAAAAAGATCTCCAAACCTTTGTCAGCGCGACCTTCCAGTCGCGCTTTTTTTATGGCAGACGACCTTCGCGAACTGCTCTAGTGAGCGGGGGCGGTGCCTTCCGCGTCGCCCCAATCGCCCTGCGCGGCCACGCTCCAGTCTTCCATCACATAACGGCGCGCATCCATCGGCGAGGAGAGCAGGTTCTGCCAGTGGTCTCCATGCCACATCGGATCGAAGTCGAATGCCGTGGATGATTCCGCGGTTGGTTGATCTGGTATGACCTTTGCGTGCGAATGAGTTAGCCAGGCGAACAGACGGCGAATTTCCTGGAACATGACAACCTCCTAAGCACATCGCTACAACTCATCTGAATGATGCGAGTCGGACTGCGCAGCAACAAGTCGGACAAACACTTACGCAAAGATGGATTTTGTTACATTCGCATTGCATATTCTGGCAAATTTTTCCGTTTCCACTCTGGGCTAAAATCATTCCAAGTAAGTTTGACGAGTTAACCTATATCCATGCGATTTTAAGCATTATCTTTTTATACGCTAAACGCATATGAAAAGTTTACTTGACGGCGATTCTCGGTTCCCCGTATAACGGCAAAGCCGAATTTGATTGGCTGTTTCAAATATGGGCAACTGAATCGGGGTTGGATCGATTCAAGGGCAATGCCCGCTTTGGATAAATCACCGAGGGAAAACAGGAAATGGAAACTGGTGTCGTCAAATGGTTCAACGATGCTAAGGGTTTTGGCTTCATTACGTCGGACGCGGGTGGCGAGGATCTTTTCGCCCATTTTTCGGAGATCCGTAGCGAGGGTTTCAAGTCGTTGAAGGAAAACCAGCGGGTGTCTTTTGAAGTCAAGACCAGCCCGAAGGGCAAGCAGGCGGCCAACATTCAGCCGCTGTAAGTGCGCTGCGCCGGGCGCGCCGCCCATGCAGTCGGGAGCGAAAAACCCTCGTCGTCGCGCGAGGGTTTTTTATTTCTCTCATCGAGATCTTCGGTAACTGCACGGTTCAGCAATACGCATTATCGTCGGAAGATAAGTCAGTGAAGCGAATTGGCTACATCCGGATTAATGATTCAAGCGTCTGCGGGAACATCTGGGCAAAATTGAGGGGCCGCCGACCAGTTTCTGCCTGCGGACGGCGCTCAGTGTGGATGCGCACCGTCCAGCTGGTGCATACTTGCCGCAAATTCACGCTCCGAATCTCTTGCCCCATGTCTGAACTGCTTTCGCCGGAACCGGCGCTCGATGCACCCATCGTTTTCGTCGACCTCGAAACGACCGGCGGCTCGACGAGCGAGCACCGCATTACTGAGGTCGGCGTCGTCGAAGTGGGGCCGGCCGGCGTATCGCGCTGGAGCAGCCTCATCGATCCGCGGCAGCCCATTCCGTCGTTCATTCAGCAACTGACCGGCATCACGAACGATATGGTGCGCGGCGCACCGACGTTTGAGTCGATCGCGCCCGCGCTGTTCGAGCGCCTGAACGGCAAGCTGTTCGTCGCGCACAACGCGAGTTTCGATCGCGGATTTTTACGCAGCGAATTTCGTCGCGCGGGAATTGCGTTCGATCCGGACGTGCTTTGCACGGTGCGGCTGTCGCGCGCGCTGTTTCCCGGCGAAAAGCGCCATGGTCTCGATGCGCTCGTCGAACGTCATGCGCTGGTGCCGTCCGACCGTCACCGCGCGCTCGCCGACGCCGATCTCATCTGGCAGTTCTGGCAGCGTCTGCCGACGCTCGTACCGCTCGAAGCGCTGCGCGCGCAGATCGAGCGCACGACGCGTCGCTACCGGCTCGCCGGCGACATCACCGAAGACCTGCTCGACACCGCGCCGGCAGGCTGTGGCGTGTATGCGTTCTATGGCGAAGGAGATGCACCGCTGTATGTCGGCCGCAGCGTGCGCGTGCGTCAGCGGCTGCGCTCACATCTGACCGGCGAGCGGCGTTCGTCGAAGGATATGCGGCTTGCGCAGCTGGTGCGGCGCGTCGAATGGCGCGCGACTGGCGGCGAACTCGGCGCGATGCTCGCGGAGGCGCAGTGGATCGCGACGCTGCGGCCGGGCCACAACCGTTTGCCGCGCGTGACGAAGAGCGATCCCGCGAACGCGCCGTGGCCGTTTGAGGGGCCGATCGTTTTCGAGGAGCGTGAGGACGCGCAGCGCATCTTCCACGTGGTCGATCGCTGGCGATACCTCGGGCACGCGCCGTCGCTCGTGCAGGCGGCGCAACTGCATGCTTCCACACTGGCGGGGTCGTTCGAACTCTCGACGTACCGTATCCTGCAGAGCCATCTGGCTCGTGGTCTGCGCGTGATGCCGTTAAGCGTATCGCGTGACACGCCGGAGTCGAGCATCGTCGTGTGACGCCTATGCAGCGTGCGCTCGTGGTAGCGTTGGCGGAATCAGCCGGTCGCGCCAACTCCACCGGTCTCGCACACGTGACCTAGCGCGCGCGTCATCGCGCTCGAATGCGTGGAGTCATAGCGCGTCAGCGTTTTCCAGTTAGCCAGCGATTGCGCGACGCGCGACGGGCAATCGTCCGCTGCGCGCAGCGGCTGCACGCGCGCCAGACTCGCCATCAACGATTGCGTCAGCTTGTCGAGCTGTGGTCGCGTGCTGGTTGCGAGATCGGGTGCGGGACCTTGCGGTGGCTGCGTGCTGCGCCATTTCGCGAACAGCGCGTTCTGCACGTCTTTGCTCGCATCGATCTGGTCCTGGAAGAACGCGCGCGCGAACGCCGGGTCGACGTTTGCCGCCGCAGCGCGCTTTTCCACATCGGCGAGCAGCGCGTTTTCACGCGGCGTATCGGTGATCGGCTGGCGGTTCGCCCATTTCCAGCGCGCGACCGGCTCGGCGAGCGCAAGGCGCTGCGAAACCAGTGCGATCAGGTTCGTGAGCGCGGTGTCGTCACCATCGGCAAGGGCGGGCGCGGGCGAGAAAGCGACGGTGGCGGCGATGGCGAGCGCGCATGACGCGCCGAAGCGATGCAAACGATTCATGAAGTGGACTTGGCCGGGCGGCCGTTGACGGAAAAACCAGAAGAATAAATGATGCCCGGCAAACCTCGCGCGCCGGGCCACTTTACACAGGTTGTCGGAGAGGAAATTGGTGCGTGAAGGACGCGCGTATTCGTAGGCTCGAGCCGTGTGGCCCAGTGTAGCTGCTGTGATCAGGCGAACTGATCCAGCGTCCTGACGGAGGTGTCGGACGCGTAATGAGGGCGCGAGTACTCACCGCGCATGATATCAATGAGCGCGAATGCTGCGCCGCGCCAGTGGTCCGTTACTTCGGATCGCACGACTTGCGTTGTTCGTCGAAGAAAGCGCGAACATGCTCGGGCAGCTCGGCTCCCAAAAACTCGACGGCCACAGGTTCCGGATCCGGGTAAAAAACCTTGTCCGGGGTCGGAATCTTCGGTGGTTTGGCATCCATGATCTTTCTCCTTTGCGAACCGATTATCGGCCTCGTTCCCCGCAGGGCACCAGTGTCCGATGCGAGTCATACATACTCTGTTGCTTTAACGGCACAAGCCGACACATCAGCAGAGGGATTGAATAAAATTTATCGTCTAACTATCGCTTGGGTTTCGCGATCTCCCCGATCCGCTTAATTCCCAGCGTGAAATCATCTCGATCCGGCTCCCTCCGCCATTCGCTCTCGCGCCTTGCCCCACCTGGGTTTGAGCACGTCCGATCGATATTTCGCTGCCCTGCATCTGACGTTCTCGTGTGAAAAACACCTGAGAAATTTGTGCATTGCCGCATCGGCAGTATTTTCGCGTTTTCTGAATTGAACGTTCCTAATTTGCCGATTGCATAACTGCGTGCCTAATACTTGGTAAACGGCACATTCCGCGCCGCGTTGACCGGACCAACCGTTGTTTAAAGATCTTTGTCGTTAATCGATTGCTGACAATTGGTTGGCATACTCATTCCCGTATTGCTGTGACAAAGGGAGCTCATTTGGCGACCTGTCGAACATATGCGATCGCGCCTTCCTATGATTGAAGCGACTACCGATGTTTCGATGTGCGTTGACAGACGGACCCGCGACGCGCGGAGCGGATCATGACATTCTTCATGTTGGGGGAGAGGTCGCCGATGGAAAACGCTGTCTACTGGAGCGGACGTCAGGTCGGCATCGAGTGCGCCGGCAGGATCTTGTGGTTCGCGTCGGCACCCGCGCAAGCGATAGCCGCATACGGCGCGTCCGAGCAGCCGACCCCACAGGCCGAGATTGTCGTTGCGCGGAACCTCGCGATGCCACGGTCATACGACCCGCTCCACGTTCCCGACTAGGCTGGCCCGCGCGCACCGCGCTAGAGAACGTGCTGCTCGTCCACGCACGGGAACAGGCTCAGCAGGAGCTTCGTGTCGTGGTCGATCAGCGCCGAATGCCATTGCCGGCTACTGGCTGTTTCAGCTCGTCAAGGGAGTGGGAGGTCGGCAACGTCTCGCGCGACGGCAAAACAAAAAGCCCAGTCACGAGGACTGGGCTTTTTGCTTGAAACTTGATGGTGCCGGAAAGAGGAATCGAACCCCCGACCTTCGCATTACGAATGCGCTGCTCTACCGTCTGAGCTATTCCGGCATCAGGAGAAACGAGATTATAGGGACTACTTCAGTGACTTGGCAAGCCCCTTGATGCATTTTTTCTTTCGCGATCACTTCTTCGCTTCGAGGTGATAGCGAGTCACGCGATCGACCTCGTTCTTCGAGCCGAGGAACACCGCGACGCGCTCGTGCAGGCTCTTTGGCTGGACGTCGAGAATACGCTTCTCGCCGTTGGTTGCGGCGCCGCCCGCCTGCTCGACGATGAAGGCCATCGGATTGGCTTCGTACATCAGACGCAGCTTGCCGGGCTTGTCCGGTGTGCGCTTGTCGGCCGGGTACATGAAGATGCCGCCGCGATTCAGGATGCGATGTACGTCGGCGACCATCGATGCGATCCAGCGCATGTTGAAGTCGGCCTGGCGCGAACCTTCCTTGCCCGCTTTCAGTTCGCCGATGTATTGCTGAACCGGCGGATACCAGTGGCGTTCGTTCGAAGCGTTGATCGCGTACTCGCGAGTTTCGACGGGAATACGCATGTCGCTTTGCGTGAGCACCCACGAGCCGAGTTCGCGATCGAGCGTGAAGCAGTTCACGCCGTTGCCGGTGGTCAGCACGAGCACTGTTTGCGGGCCGTACACCGCATAGCCCGCGGCGACCTGCTCCGTGCCCGGCTGCAGGAACGATTGCTCGGTGGCCTGGTGGCCGTCCGGGCAGCGCAGCACCGAAAAGATCGTGCCGATCGACACATTGACGTCGATGTTCGACGAGCCGTCGAGCGGATCGAACACGAGCAGATATTCGCCCTTCGGATAGTTGGCCGGAATCGGGAAGAATTGTTCCATTTCCTCGGAGGCCATGCCTGCGAGGTTTCCGCCCCATTCGTTCGCCTCGAGCAGAATTTCGTTCGACAGGATGTCGAGCTTTTTCTGCACCTCGCCCTGGACGTTTTCGCTGCCCGCCGAGCCGAGCGCATCGCCGAGTGCGCCCTTGCTGACGTGGTAGCTGATCGCCTTGCACGCGCGCGCGACGACTTCGATCAACAGGCGCAGATCGGCGGGCAGGTTGTTGGTTTCACGCTGCTGCTCGATCAGGTACTTCGTGAGAGTGGTACGACGTTGCAAAGACATTGCTGTACTCCGGGAAGGCTAGAAGAATGATGGGATTTTAACCGCTCGTGTGTGTCGGCTCCGTGCTTTTGGCCGCACGGCCGCCTTCAGGTCTTGCGGCGCGTCCTGGCCGAGACGGTGCCGCGGACGCTGGCCGCGAGCGCCGCGGCCCGGGCGTGCCCGGCGGGCACGCTGGGCAGTTTCGGGCGCTCGGCGCGCGGCATCGGTTCGATTTCCCGTTCGATCTGCTCGCCGGCGGCGGCGGTGGCGACGCGCAGGTCGTAGGCGATTTGCAGATTGAGCCAGAACTGCGCGCTAGCGCCGAAGTAGCGCTCGAGCCGCAGCGCGGTATCGGCGGAGATCGCGCGGCGGCCGCGCACGACGTCGTTGATGCGCGGCGCCGGCACCCGCAATGCAAGGGCGAGCGCATTGACGGACATGCCGAGCGGCTCGAGGAACTCGCTGCGCAGAATTTCGCCAGGATGGATCTCGTCAATGGCCGCGCCCGTATCGATGTCGGAGAAATCGATGCTTTTCAGCGCGGAGCGTTTGATGACCATGTCGGTCTCCCAGTAGTCAGTGATAGTCGACGATCTCGACATTCAGCGCGTCCTCGCCGACGAAATGAAAACAGATGCGCCACTGCGCATTGATGCGGATGCTCCATTGCCCGCTGCGCTCGCCTTGCAAGGCTTCGAGCCGGTTTCCGGGCGGCGCGTGCAAATTCGCGATGGAGCTCGCGGCGTCGATCATCAGCAGCTTGCGATGTGCTAGCGCCTGGATCGAGTGCGGCAACGTATGCACGAACCTGCCCTGGAAAATTCTTGCGGTGGCCTTGTCTGCGAATGTCGTGATCATCGAATCGTATAACGCATTGCGTTAAATGTAAACCATTAAACGTGTGCGTATACTTTCTCCCCGCCGAGGTCCGATGAACAGTCGGCCAAATGGCTAACGCCGTGCCACGACCGGGGGAGCGCAGCCCATCAACGAAAAAGCGGCGCAAAAAAAAGCCGGCAACGCGTGCCGGCTTTCCGATGCGACTCGAGAACTCAGCGAGGCATCACGCCAACGCCTTCTCGACGATCTCGCGCACGTCGCGCGACTTGACCTGCGCGGCCACTTTCTCGAGCGCCGCGCGCATGCTGTCGCGCAGCGCCGGCGTGAAGCGTCGCCACAGCTCGAGCGAACGCGCGAGGCGCGCGGCCACCTGCGGATTGAGCGCGTCGAGCGCGATCACCTGCTCGGCCCAGAATGCGTAGCCGGAGCCATCTGCCGCGTGGAACTGCGCGGGGTTCGCCGCGCAGAAGCTGAAAATCAGCGAACGTGCCCGGTTCGGGTTCTTCAGGTTGAAGGCCGGATGCGTCATCAGCTTGCGCACCGTATCGATCACCGGATGCTGTGCGCCGCCGCGCTGCGTAGCCTGCAACGCGAACCATTTGTCGATGACGAGCGGCTCCTTCTCGAAGCGTCGATAGAAGTCGTCGAGCGCGTGCTGCGCCTCGGGGCTGCCGCCTTGCGGCGCGGCCGCGTTGAGCAGCGCCGACAGCGCGGCCGCGCGGTCGGTCATGTTGTTTGCGGCTTCATATTGCGCGGAGGCAAGACGTACGGCGTCCGCGGAATCGTCGAGCTCGGTCAGATACGACAGCGCGAGATGCTTCAACGCGCGATGACCGGCCGCCTCCGGCGTCGCCTCGTAGGCGCCCGGCGTGCGATGCTGCTCGTAGACCTTCAGCCAGTCGTCACGCAGCGCATTGGCGAGCCGCTTGCGCACGAACTGCCGTGCCGCGTGCACCGCGGCCGGATTCGACTCGGCCATCTGCTCGGCCAGATACGCTTCTGACGGAAGCATCAGCGCGAGTTCACGGAATGCCGGCGACAGCGTCTCGTCGGTCAAAACGCGCGCGAACGCGGCGACCACCGAGTCGTCGAGCTGCAGCGCCGCGCCCGTGGCCGCACGCCCGGCGAGCGCGAGCAGCTCGCGGGTGGCGAGCCGCTGGCCGGCCTCCCAACGGTTGAACGGATCGCTGTCGTGCGCAAGCAGGAACGCGAGCTGTTCGACCGTGTAGTCGTATTCGACGATCACCGGTGCCGAGAAATTGCGCAGCAGCGACGGCAGCGGTTCCTGCCCGACGTTGACGAACGTGAAGGTCTGCTCGGTCTGCGCGAATTCGAGCACGCGCGTGGTCGACTCCGACGCCTTCGCCTCGCCGTCGAGCTGCAGTGGCAGATCGCGGCCGTCCTTGCCGATCAGACCGATCGCGAACGGAATCAGCAGCGGACCCTTCTGCGTTTCGCGCGCGGCTGGCACGGCATCGCCGTAGCCCTGGCGCAGCGTCACGCTGTAGCGCTGCTGCGCGGCGTCGTAGTGCGCGCGCACCGACACGCGCGGCGTGCCGGCCTGGCTATACCAGCGCTCGAACTGCGCGAGGTCGCGGCCGTTCGCGTCGGCGAGCGCGTGACGGAAGTCGTCGCAGGTCACGGCCTGGCCGTCGTGACGCTTGAAGTACAGGTCCATGCCCTTGCGAAAGCCGTCGCGGCCGAACAGCGTCTGATACATCCGCACGACTTCCGAGCCTTTCTCGTAGACGGTCATCGTGTAGAAGTTGTTGATCTCGACGTAGCTCTCCGGGCGCACCGGATGCGCCATCGGACCCGCGTCCTCGGCGAACTGCATCTGGCGCAGCACGCGCACGTCCTCGATGCGCTTGGTCGCGCGCGCGGCTTCGTCGCTGGCGCCGCCCGCCATGTCGGCCGAGAACTCCTGGTCGCGAAACACGGTCAAGCCTTCCTTCAGGCTCAGCTGGAACCAGTCGCGGCAGGTCACGCGGTTGCCGGTCCAGTTGTGGAAATACTCGTGGCCGACCACCGCCTCGATGTTCGCGAAGTCGGTGTCGGTGGCCGTTTCGGGATTCGCGAGCACGTACTTCGTGTTGAAGATGTTGAGCCCCTTGTTCTCCATCGCGCCCATGTTGAAGTCGCTGACCGCGACGATCATGAAGCGGTCCAGATCGAGCTCGAGCCCGAAGCGCTCTTCGTCCCAGCGGATCGAGTGGATCAGCGAATCCATCGCGTGACGGGTCTTGTCGAGATCATGCGGCTCGACCCACACCTGCAGCAGCTTTTCCTTGCCCGAGCCGGTCTTCACGCGTTCTTCGAGCGCGACGAGCTTGCCCGCGACCAGCGCGAACAGATAGCTCGGCTTCTTGAACGGATCTTCCCAGCGCGCGAAATGACGGCCGTCGGGCAGATCGCCTTCTTCGAGCAGATTGCCGTTCGACAGCAGCACCGGATAGTCGGTCTTGCTCGCGCGCAGCGTGACCGTGAAGCTCGCCATCACATCGGGGCGGTCGAGGAAGTAGGTGATGCGGCGAAAGCCCTCGGCTTCGCACTGCGTGAAGAAGTTGCCGCTCGACACGTACAGCCCCGACAGCGTGGTGTTTTCCGCGGGATTGCAGATGCTCGTGAGGGTCAGCTCGAAGCTGTCCGGCACGTTGTCGAGCAGCAGGCCGTGCTCGTGCGGATGCGCGTTCGCAAACGGCTTGCCGTCGATTTCGGCGCTGACGAACTCCAGTTGCTCGCCCATCAGTTCGAGATGCGCGGCGCGCGAAGCATCCGGGTTGCGGCGCACGCGCATCGTATTCCTGACAACCGTGCGTTCGGGGACCAGATCGAACTCCAGCGCGACGGTGTCGATCAGGAAGGCGGGCGGCGCGTAATCGGCGCGGCGGATCACATTGGGCGTTGCGGTATCGGCCATGGTGTTCTTTGGTGGTGTACTCGAGCGGTCGGGCGCGCAAACGGCGCGCGAGCCGGGCTTGGTCGACTCATTGTACAAAGCCTCGGGCGATCGTGCGGAGGGGAAGGGGGGCCGAGTTTCGGCGCAGGGCAGCGCGTCCGGTTTCGACGGGCAGGGCAAGAACCTTTTGCTCGCTGCCGGGGTCAGCGTATTATCGGGCGCCGTGCGTGGCGGGGACCCGGCAGCGGCAGCCGGCGAGCGCATCGCACGATGGAATAATCGCGGCCGAAGCAGAGTTTTAACCGAAGCTGAATAGATGCAACCAGAGGCATCACGAGGCAGACCATGAACTTCGATCGATGGACCCGCCGCGTCGCGTTGCTGTTCGTCGCGCTGAGCGTGCTGCTGTCCGGCTGCACGACCTACGTGACGACACAGGTCACGGCGTTCTCCGACTGGACCGGCAGCGACGCAACCCGCACCTATGCGTTCACGCGCCACGAGGATCAGAAGAACAATCTCGAACTGAGCGCCTACGAGCGGATCGTCGCAAACGAGCTCGCCGTGCACGCGTTCCGCGAAGTCCCTCACGACGAAGCGCGCTATCTGGTGGAACTCGCCTATGGCATCCGCTCGGATGTCGTGACCGTCGCGCAGCCGGTCTACTACAACCCGTGGCCCGGCCCTTACTGGGGCCGGCCGTTCGATCCGTGGGGTCCGTGGGGGCCGTTCCCGGCGACATACGTGAACCAGAGCTATCCGGTATTCACGCATCTGCTCGGCATCCGGATTACCGAGCGTGCGAGCGGCCGGGAGGTCTACAACGTGACGGCGCGCAATTTCGGCGAGGAGTCGTCGCTGGTGCGGGCGATGCCTTATCTGGCGCGTAGCGCGCTGGCGGACTTCCCGCTGGCCAACGGCGCCGTGCACACCGTGAAGATCCCGCTCGGCGGCGGCGCGGCTGCGAACGAAGTGTCTCTGCCAGCGGCGACGCCGCCCGCGGGTTCGGCGTCGGCGCCGAAGGCCGCGCAGTAGCTTAGACCCCGACCCCGAACAAGGCCATCGCGCCCAGCACGACGAACATCACCGCGGCGATGCCGTGCACGAGCTTCGTCGGCAGACGATGCGCGAAGCGGTCGCCGAGCAGGATCGCCGGGACGTTCGCGATCATCATGCCGAGCGTCGTGCCGGCCACCACGCCGAAGAAATCGTGAAAGCGCGCGGCGAGGGCGACCGTCGCGATCTGCGTCTTGTCGCCCATCTCGGCGAGGAAGAACGTGACGACCGTGGTGCCGAACACGCCGAAGTGCGTGCGGTTCGTGTTGGCTTCCTCGTCTTCGAGCTTGTCGGGCACCAGAATCCACAGCCCCATGCCGACGAACGACGCCGCCAGCGCCCAGCGCATGACGGTCGGCGTCAGCATCGAACCGAGCCACGCGCCGAGCGCGCCGGCGCCCGCGTGATTGATCAGAGTTGCCGCGAACACGCCGAGAATGATCGGCATGGGCTTGCGATAGCGCGCGGCCAGCACGAGCGACAGCAATTGCGTCTTGTCGCCGATTTCGGCGAGCGCGACCGCGCCGGTCGAAATGAGAAAAGCTTGAGTCACGTTGAATGGATTCCTCGGGCCGAAGATGAACGAGCGACGACCCACGACACGCCGGGCCCTGTTGCGGCGCGTGTGGATCATCGGTCTCGCCAGGCCAAAGGCTGCGACTGCCATGGCCGTGCTGGCCAAGTGTGTTGACAGGCGCCCCCGCGAGCCACACGTGCGACGCACCGGCGAAGCGGTGCGGACGTGCCGCGGGGCGGCTACTCCCCAATGAGGGGCGGAGTATAACAGGCGCCGCAGCATCGCTGTGACGAATGTTGTTCGCGTGCGGACGACGACCCTGCGGAGGTGTTTTCGCTCTACGACGTATTCCGCGAAAGATCAATGAAAGATTTTTTGGTGGATTCTGTCGGCGTTGGCACGCCAGCTTCGACGCGCGAAACGGCCTTGCGGTGCGTCGCCGCGGCCGGCTTTGTCAAATCGTCTAACAATGTGTTGCGCCTTAGGCGCGGATACAGATGGATACGTCTTTCCTCGACGATTTGCTTCAGAATATCCGGTACTATTCGGCCACAAAAGGAGCCCGAGCCGCCATCCACCACACCGATTGTCAGGGGCGCCTGACAAGTCAGGCCGATCGCCGGTGCTGCATTCCCATGCCAGCAGACCGGTCGATCCCGGCTGGAACCTCCCGATCCGCGCGGCGCCGCTCGCTGTGACGGCTGTGTATTCCGTCAGGCGCTTGAGCCCCTTTCCCGTTTCTACGCGCGAACACCATATGCCCGATCTGCACTGGACCATTCCGGTCGGTCGCTGGTCTAGCTGGCCGGCTACCTCGTCTGCTGCACCCGATGTCGGCTTTATCGAGCCGATCGTGCGGCGGCGTCTCAGCACGCTGTCCAAGGTCGCGCTCAAGGTCGCGCACGACTGCGTCGCGCAGGAACCCGCGCGCGTGGTGTTCGCGTCGCGGCACGGGGAATTGCGGCGTACCACCGACATCCTGCGCAGCATCAGCGCGGGCGAACCGGTGTCGCCGACCGCCTTCAGCCTGTCAGTGCTGAACGCGATGACCGGCGTGTTCGGGATCGCGCGCGGCGACCGCTCGGCCGCGAGCGCGGTATCGGCTGGTGCGCAAACGCTCGGCTATGCGCTGCTCGAAGCGTACGCGCAATTCGCGACACAACCGGACGTGCCGGTGCTGCTCGTCTATGCCGACGAACCGGCCGATCTCGCGTACGGCACGATCGAAGACGAAGTGCACGGCGGCGCGATCGCGGTGCTGCTCGACAAGGATGCGTCGGCAGGGCGCGTTGTTTGCTCCCTGACCCGCGCCGACGAGGAGGTGGCCGGGCAACCCGGCGAGCCGCGAACCGCAATGAGCGGCGCCGCGAGCTTTCCGACCCAGAGCCAGGCGCTGCTGCACTGCCTCGAAACCGGCCAGCCCGCGCGCTGGCAGCGCGCCGGCGCGCTGTGGCACTGGAGGTGGGATGAGCGCGCGGCTTGATTACGCGTGGCGTTTTTGCGCGACCGGCCTCGCCTTCGTCGCGTTCGGCGTGTGCGGCGTGCTGTTTTCGGTGCTCGTGTTTCCGCTCGCGTGGCTGTGGCCGCATCGCGCGTCGCGGCAGCGTGCGGTGAGCGTCGTGATCCATCGGTTCTTTCGCGCGCTCGTCGCGGTGCTGCGCGGCCTCGGCGTGATGGAACTCGAAGCATCCGGCGCCGAGGCGTTGCGCGCGGGCGGACCGGCGATCGTCGTCGCGAATCACCCGACTTACCTCGACGTGATGGTCCTGCTGTCGCTGACGCCGCGCGCATGCTGTGTCGTCAAGCACGCGCACTGGCACAACCCGTGTTTCTGGGGCATCGTGCGCGCGGCCGAATACGTGAGCAACGCGGACGCGATCGCGCTCGTCGAGGCGGGAGCCAGGCAGCTCGCGGCCGGCTACACGATGATCATTTTTCCGGAGGGCACGCGCAGCCCCGCGCCCAACCGGCTGCACGCTTTTTCGCGCGGTTTCGCGCACATGGCGCTGAAGGCCGGCGCGCCGATCGTGCCGGTGTTGATGGATTGCGATCCGCCCGCGTTCACGCGGCAGATGCGCTGGTACCACGTGCCGGCACGCGCTTTCCGGATGCGCGTGAACGTGCTCGCGCCGCTTGGCGTCGCCGAGCTAGCCGCGCACGACACCACTGCCGCCATCGCGGCGCGCAGCGTGACGAATGCCGTAGAAGCCCACATTACCCAGCACCTGTTCGATTATGGATTCTTTAAAACTGGAAATTAAAAAGCTTCTGATCGAAGCCCTCGATCTCGAAGATCTGAGCCCCGCCGATATCGACGACGACGCCCCGTTGTTCGGTTCCGACGGCATCGGTCTCGATTCGATCGACGCGCTCGAAATCGGCATCGTGCTGCGCAAACAATACCAACTGACCATCGCGGCAAACGACGAACGTACCCGCGAGCACTTCCGCTCGATCAACACGCTCACCGCGTTGGTCGCGAGTCAGCGCGAAGCGGCGCACGCTGCGAACGAAACGGCAAGAAAGGGGATTGAATCGTGACCGAGACTGAGATTCTCGAGCGCATCCGCGTGATCTTTCAGGAAAACTTCGCGATCGAGCCGCAGCGCGTGACGCCCGACGCTCATCTGTTCGAAGACCTCGATCTCGACAGCATCGACGCGGTCGATCTCGCGATCAAGCTGCAGGAGATGACCGGCCGCCGCATCAAGCCGGAGAACTTCAAATCCGTGCGCACGGTCGGCGACGTGATCGGCGCGGTCGAATCGCTGCTCGCGGCGCAAGGCTGATGCGGGCCGCGCACCCGCGCATGCAGATGTCGGAGCCACCTCACGCCGCAAGCGGGTCCGGCGCGCGGCCTCGCTGGAGCAGGACCGTCGTGCTGGTGCTGCTGAAACTCGCTTACCCCGTGCTGATCCTGTGTGCCTGGCGCTGGGATGCGCCGCGCCTCGTCGGCGGCATGCTGCTCGTGACCTTGTGGCTGCAGCGCTGGGCCGGCGGCGGTCCGGTCGCGATACCGCTGCGGCAGCTTTCCAGACTCGACTGGAGCGTGGTGGCGATGCTGAGCTGCGCGTCGGCGACGATCGTCGTCACCGATAGCGAACTGCTGCTGCGCTTCTATCCATTGCTCGTCAATCTCGGTTTGCTGATCGCGTTCGGCGCGACGCTCGTGCGCGGGCCGTCGATGATCGAAAAATTCGCGCGCCTCGGCAGTCCCGATCTGCCGCCGGGCGCGGTGCACTATACGCGGCGCGTGACCCAGGTGTGGTGCGCGTTCTTCGTGCTGAACGGCGCGTTTTCCGCCTATACCGCGCTCAATTGGAGCCGCGCGGCCTGGTCGCTGTACAACGGCGCGATCGCCTATGGATTGATCGGCCTGCTGCTGGCGGCCGAATACGTGTGGCGACGCCTGTTCGTGCTGCCGCGCGCCGCGCGCGCGGATTCGGAGTCGGCCCGATGATCGCGTTGCATGACCTGTTGTCGGCCGATGCCGCGCTCGCGACGCCCGCCGCACCGGTGTGCCGCGACGGCGCCGTGCTGCTCGATCGCGCGGCGTTCCGCGCGCGCGTCGCGGGCTTGATCGAACTCGTGCAAACGCACGATGCGCGGCGCTGCGCGCTTTGTATCGACGATCCGTTCGAGTTCGCCTGCGCGTTGTTCGCGCTGTTCGCGTGCGGCAAGGAGCCGGTGATTCCTGCCAATGCAACGCCGGGCTATCTCGCCGATCTCGCTAACGCGTACGACTTCCTGCTGACGGACGCGGATCTGCCGCCGTTCGTCCCAGCGACGCATGTCGTCACGGCCAACACCGCGCAGCCGATCGACCCCCGCGCACCGCTGACGCTCTACACATCCGGCAGCAGCGGCGCACCGAAGCCGATCCGCAAGACGCTCGCGCAATTCAACGCCGAAGTCCACACACTCGAACAGCAGTGGGGCGCATTGCTCGACGACGCGACGATGCTCGCGAGCGTGCCGCATCACCACATCTACGGTCTGCTGTTTCTTGTGTTGTGGCCGCTCGCGGCGGGCCGCGCGTTCGATCGCGCAATCGGCATGGAGCCGCTGCGACTGCAGGCGCGTATCGCGCAATGCGGCGCGACGGCGGTCGTGTCGACGCCCGCGCAGCTTTCGCGCTGGCCCGCGTTGCCGGGCTTCGGCGCGCTCGCGCCCGCGCCGCGCGCGTTCTTTTCGTCGGGTGGCCCGCTCGCGGCCGACGCCGCGCAGGCCTATGCGGCGAGCTATGGCGCGGCGCCGCTCGAAATCTACGGCAGTACGGAAACCGGCGGGATCGCGTGGCGGCGTCAGGATCGGGGCGACGCGTGGCAGCCGGTCGCCGGCGCCGAAGTGCGCCGCGACGAGGACGGAGCGCTATGCGTGCGCTCGCCGCATCTCGATCACGACGGCTGGCATCGCACGGGCGATCGGATCGCGTTCGATGCCGACGGGCGCTTCCATTTGCAAGGCCGCCTCGACCGCGTGCTGAAGCTCGGCGGCAAGCGCGTGTCGCTGCCGGAGCTCGAGGCGCGTCTCGCGCTGCATCCGTATGTCGCGCAGGCGGCGCTGGTGCCGCTCGAAGGCGCGACGCGAGAGCGGGTCGGCGCAGTGGTCGCGCTGACCGAAGCGGGCGGCGCGACATTGCGCGATGAAGGCCGCGCCGCGCTCGCGAAAACGCTGCGCCGGCATCTGGCCGATTACTTCGATGCGGTCGTGCTGCCGCGTCACTGGCGTTTTCGCGTGAGTTTGCCCTTCGACGCGCGCGGCAAGCTGCCCGCGAACGCGGTCGCGGCCGCGTTCGCGCCGCTCGCCGAGGGCATGGAAGTGCTGGCCGAAACGCGCGTCGGCAACACGCTGCACTTTGTGCTGCGCGTGCCGCCGTCGCTCCAGCATTTCGCCGGCCACTTTCCGGGCCTGCCGATTCTGCCGGGCGTCGTGCAGGTCGACTGGGCGGCGCGGCTCGCGGCCGGGCATTGGCCGCGGGTGCGCGCGGTGGCGTCGGTCGATCGCCTGAAGTTCATGGCGCCGGTGACGCCCGGTGCGGTGCTCGAGCTCACGCTCGCCTACGATGCCGCGCGCCGGCGCGTGCAGTTCGCGTACCGGCTCGATGGACGCGAATGCGCGTCGGGCGTGCTCGTGCATCGGGAGGACGCGTGATGAAGTTCGCGCCCTGCATCGTCATTCCGATCTACAACCACAAGGACGCGATCGGCGCGACCGTCGCCAATCTCGCGGTGCACGGCTTGCCGATCTTCGTCGTCGATGACGGCAGCGACGAGCCGACCCAGCAGGTACTCGCCGCGCTCGCGCTGCAATACGCGCAGCAGTTGACGCTGCTGCGTCTGCCCGAAAACGGCGGCAAGGGCGTGGCGGTGATGGCGGGCCTGCGCGCGGCGCGCGCCGCGGGCTACACGCATGCGCTGCAGATCGACGCCGACGGCCAGCACGACGCGACTGACGTGCCGCGCTTCATCGATGCCGCGCGCGCCGAACCCGGCGCGGTGATTCTCGGCCGTCCGGTGTACGACGACAGCGTGCCGAAGGCACGTCTGTACGGCCGCTATCTGACCCACGTGTGGGTGTGGATCGAGACGCTGTCGCTGACGATCCGCGATTCGATGTGCGGCTTTCGTCTGTATCCGCTCGCGCTCGCGTGCGAGCTGATCGACAGCGTGCGGCTGCCGACGCGCATGGACTTCGACATCGAGATCCTCGTGCGTCTCTACTGGCGGCGCGCCGCGTTCCGCTCGATCCCGACGCGCGTGACCTACGCGGCCGACGGCGTGTCGCATTTCGACGTGCTGTGGGACAACGTGCGCATCAGCCGCAGCCATACGCGGCTCGTGTTCGGCATGCTGATGCGTCTGCCGATGCTGCTCGCGCACAAGCTGATGCCACGCCGTGGCGCGCTCGCCGACACAGCGGACGACTGTGCCGACGATCCCCGGCCCGAAGCCTGGTGGCGTATCGCCGAACGCGGCAGCCGGCTCGGCATGAGCCTGCTCGCGCTGAGCTGCAAGCTGTTCGGCCGCCGCTTTACCGCGCTGTGGCTGCATCCGGTCGTCGCGTACTTTCTGGTGACGGGCCGCGCCGCGCGCGCCGCGTCGGGCAACTACTTCGCGCATCTGAACGCGGTCGCGCCGTCGGCGGAGATGCCGCGCCCGGGGTGGCTGTCCGCGTATCGCCATATGCTCGCGTTCGCGCAATCGGGCTTCGACAAGCTCGCCGCATGGACCGGCCGCGTCGATGACACAGACGTGACGTTCGACGATCCCGCGGCATTCGAAGCCTTGATCGCGAGCGGCAAGGGCGCGCTCGTGATCGGCGCGCATCTCGGCAATCTGGAGATGATGCGCGCGCTCGCGATCCGCGGCGATCACGCGAAGGTCACGGCGGTCGTCTACACCGAGCACGCGCGCCGCTTCAACGAGGTGCTGGCGGCGTCGAATCGCGAGTTCGCGCGGCATCTGCTCGAAGTCGGCGACTTCGGTCCCGAGACCGCGGTGCTGATGCAGCAGCGCATCGATGCGGGCGAACTGCTGGTGATCGTCGGCGACCGGGTGCCGGCGCGTGAGGAGGGGCGCACCACCGACGCGCAATTTCTCGGCGCGAGCGCGCCGTTCGCGCAAGGGCCCTACGTGCTCGCGCATGCGCTCGGCTGTCCGGTCTACCTGTTCTTCTGCCTGAAGGAACGCGACGGCTATCGCATGTACTTCGAGCCGTTCGCCGAGCGAATCGAGCTGCCGCGCCGCGATCGCGCGCAGCATCTGGCCGCGTGGGCGCAACGCTACGCGCTGCGCCTCGAACACTATTGCCGCAAGGCCCCTTATCAATGGTTCAACTTCTTCGATTTCTGGGCCAGCTCCGAGCGAGGCGCGAATGGCCGATCATGATCTGAACGATGTGCGACGTGCACGCGTTGTTGCGAATGCCGCTTGCGCTGCCGACTGCGCGCCGGTCGTCGTCGGTGCGCGCCGACTGACGATCGAAGAGGTCGTCGCGATTGCGCGGCAGCGCGCGTGCGTCGCACTGAGCGACGATGCCGCATGGCGTGCGCGCATCGAGCGCGGCGCGGCGTTCCTGCGCCGCCAGTTGGCCGCCGGCGCGACCGTGTACGGCGTCAACACCGGTTATGGCGACGCCTGCGTGGTCGACGTGCCGATGGCGCTCGTCGAGGCGTTGCCGCTGCAACTGACGCGTTATCACGGCTGCGGCATGGGCGCGTATCTCGACGATGCGCAAACCCGCGCCGTGATCGCCGCGCGTCTGACTTCGCTCGCGTGTGGTTTTTCGGGCGTGCGCACGGTGCTGCTCGAACGCCTCGCGGCGTTGATCAATCACCGCGTGTTGCCGCGCATTCCGTCCGAGGGCTCGGTCGGCGCGAGCGGCGATCTGACGCCGCTGTCGTACGTGGCGGCGGCGCTCGCGGGCGAGCGCGACGTGCAGTACGCCGGCGCGTTGCGCGCGGCGCGCGACGTGTGGATCGAGCTTGGTGTCGAGCCGCTGACGCTCGCGCCGAAGGAGGGCCTCGCGCTGATGAACGGCACCGCCGTGATGACGGGTCTCGCGTGTCTCGCAGTGGCGCGCGCGGAGCACTTGACGCGGCTGGCCGCGCGTTTGACCGCGCTGGCGACCGTCGCGCTCGACGGCCGCGCCGCGCACTTCGACGCGACGCTGTTCGACGTGAAGCCGCACGCGGGCCAGGCCGAAGCGGCCGCGTGGATTCGCGCCGATCTGGCCGGCCGCGCCGACACGCCCGGGCATCGTCTGCAGGACCGCTATTCGATTCGCTGCGCGCCGCATGTGATCGGCGTCGCGCGCGATGCGCTCGGCTGGGTGCGCCGCGACGTCGAAAACGAGTTGAACAGCGCGAACGACAATCCGCTCGTCGATCCCGACAACGAACGCATCTTGCACGGCGGCAACTTCTATGGCGGCCATATCGCGTTCGCGATGGATGCGCTGAAGGTCGCCGTCGCCAATCTGGCCGATTTGATGGACCGGCAGCTCGCGCTGCTGGTCGATGTCAACTTCAACAATGGCTTGCCGCGCAATCTGTCGGGCGCGGCGCCCGAACGCGCGGCGATCAATCACGGTTTCAAGGCCGTGCAGATTTCGTCGTCCGCCTGGACCGCCGAGGCGCTGAAGAACACGATGCCCGCGAGCGTGTTTTCGCGCTCGACCGAAGCGCACAACCAGGACAAGGTCAGCATGGGCACGATCGCCGCGCGCGACTGCCTGCGCGTGCTCGAATTGACCGAGCAGGTCGCCGCCGCGCACACGCTCGCGACGGTGCAAGCCGTGCATTTGCGCTTGCGCATCGATAGCGCGACGCCGGTGCCCGCGCCGCTGCGCGCATTCATCGACGGCGTGGGCGCGCATTCGCCCTTCGTCGACGAGGACCGCGCGCTCGAAGGCGAGCTGCGCGCGCTGACAGCGCGCATTGCCGCGTGCGAACTGCTGGACATGATCGACGATCAGGAAGGAGTCAAGCTATGAGCGAGCCCGCGAAAACGCAGCACGTGCTCGCAGCGAGCGCGACCGTCGAAGTGCCGTTTCACGACGTCGACGCGATGAACGTGTGCTGGCACGGCAATTATCTGAAGTACTTCGAGTTGGGCCGCGCGGCGCTGTTGCGCGCGTTCGACTACGACTATCGCCAGATGCGGGCGTCCGGCTATCTGTGGCCGATCGTCGAGGCGCATCTGAAGTACGTGCGGGCCGCCGTGTACGGACAGAAGCTCGAAGTGCGCGCGCAACTGCTCGAATACGAAAACCGCCTGAAAATAGGCTATGAAATCGTCGATTGCGCATCGGGCGCGCGGCTCACGAAGGGCTATACGATCCAGGTCGCCGTCGATGCCGCCACCGAGGAATTGCAGTTCGTGTCGCCGCAGGTCGTATTCGACAAGCTGGAGCGCGTATGGGGACGATGAACCGACGTGCGTCCGTGTCGCGGATCGCGGGCGTGATCGGCATGATCGGCGCCATGTGCGTGCCCGGATGGGTGGCACCAGCGCATGCGGCAACGGTTAATACTGCGCCCGCCAACGCCGCGCTCGTCTCGCAGATCGCCGCGCATCTCGCGCAGCCCAAGGGCGTGCGCTCGCAATTCACGCAGACACAAACGCTCGCCGCGATGAAGCAGCCGCTCGTCAGCAACGGCACGTTGCTGTTCTTCCGCGAGCGCGGCGTGATCTGGCAAATCGACACGCCGTACAAGGCCACCTACGTGATTACCGATGCTGGCGTCGCGCAGGTCGACGCCAGCGGCCGACGCGTGAGCACACATGGCGCACAGGGCACGCGCGGCGTCGCGCAGGTGTCGAAGATGATGCGCGCGATGCTCGGCGGCGATCTGTCGGCGCTGTACTCGCAGTTCGACGTGAGCGCCGAAGGCAGCGCCGCGCAATGGCGCATGCGCCTCACGCCGAATCAACCGCAGCTCGCGCAATCGATCAAGGGCCTCGACATGAGCGGCGGCGCTTATCTGGAAAGTCTGCGCATCACGCTCGCGAACGGCGACGTGACGAAGCTCGAGTTCGCGAACAGCACGGCCGTCGCCGAGCCGACGCCGGACGAGCGCAGCCTGTTCGGAGCGCCGTGATGGAGATACCGCAGCAGCGAGCCGCGAAACGGGCGTGGGGCGTGCGCGCCGGATGGCTCGCGCTCGCGCTGCTGGCGGCGCTGTATTGCGGCTGGCGCTTCGCCGGGCCGTCACCGCTCGAAACCAATCTGCTCGCGCTCTTGCCCGCGACCGAAGCGGACCCGGTCGCCGAAAAAGCGGTCGACACGCTCGCGAGCGCGCTCGGCGATCGCACCGTGCTGCTCGTCACGAGCCGCGACGATGCGCACGCGAAAGCGGCCGCGAAGCAACTGGGTGCGTCGTTGCGAAAGAGCGGCGCATTCGCGTCGGTGACGGCCGAACTGCCGCCGTTCGACCTGTCGCAGATCGCGGCGCTGTATCTGCCGTACCGCTTCGGCCTGCTCGCGCCGGCCGATCGCAGCGCGCTCGCGAGCGCCAGCGCCACGACGTTGCACGACATGCTCGCGCAGCGCATCTACAGCCCGCTGCAAGGCGGCCTCAGCACGCAACTCGCCGACGATCCGTTCGGCTGGCTCGAACGCTGGCTCGGCGATTTGCCGCTCGCGACGTCGAATCTCGAAGTCGAGGACAACCTGCTGGTGTCGCATCGTCACGACGCGCAGGGCGATACGACCAGCGTGCTGATCGTCGCGACGCTGCCTGGCTCCGCTTATGAAACGAAGACGCAGCGCGCGGTACACGCGGCGCTCGCCGACGCCGAAAACACGTTGCGTCAGGCGTTCCCCAATGTATCGGTCGCGCGCACCGGCGCCGTGTTCTACGCCGAGGCCGCGCGCAGCGCTGCCGAACGCGAGGTGCACGTGATCGGCATCGCATCGCTATGTGGCATCGCTCTACTGATGATGTGGGTGTTCCGCTCGCCGCGTCTGTTGCTGCTCGGCTTCGTCTCGACCGCGCTCGGCATCGTGTGCGCGCTGGCGGCGACGCTGCTGATCTTCGGCAAGCTGCATTTGTTGACGCTTGTGTTCGGCGCGAGCCTGATCGGCGAGGCCGTCGATTATTCGATCCAGTATTTCGTCGTCTATCTCGGCGCGGGCCGGGAATGGGACGCGCGGCACGGCGCGCGCAGCGTGCGGCCCGCGCTCGGCGTGGCGCTGGCGACGAGCCTGCTCGGCTACGCGATCCTGATGTGGGTGCCGTTCCCCGCGTTGAAGCAGATCGCGTGCTTCGCGATGGCGGGCATCACGACCGCGTTCGCGTCGGTGCTGTGGCTGCTGCCGGCGCTGCTCACGCGCGCGCCGAAGCACTGCCCGCGACGCCTGTTCGTGAGCGCGGCGCGGCTGCTCGCGCGCTGGCGGCATGCGCTCGGCGGCAAGCGCGTGTGGCTGGTCGCCGCGCTGCTGCTGATCGCGTCGGTGCCCGGCTGGCTGCGTCTGAGCAGCGACGACGACATCCATCTGCTGATCCAGCGCGATGCGTCGCTGGCCGCGCAGGAAGACACGGTGCGCGCAGCGGTCGGCGTCGATAACAGCGCGCAGTTTTTCGTCGTGCGCGGCGCGAGCGAGGAAGCGGTGCTGCAACGTGCCGAAGCGCTCGGCGCGAAGCTCGATGCGCTGAACGGCACCGCGGATAGCGTCGGCGGCTTTCAGTCGGTCGCGCAGTTCGTGCCGTCCGCGCAACGTCAGAGCGAAGACCGCACGCTGCTTGCACGGCATGTGTTCGGCGACTCCGCCGCGTTGCGCGCGACGCTGCTGCAAGCGGGCTTCAAGGACGAAGTCGCCGAGGCGTGGCTCGCCGGCTTCGCCCGGCCGTCCGCGCCGCTGACCGTCGAGCGCTGGCTCGTGGCGCCTTGGTCGCAGCCGTATCGGCATTTGTGGCTCGGCGCGGTGGGATCGAACGACGCGAATCGGGCGCATGAAACAAGCTATGCGGCCGTCGTGATTCCGCAAGCGGTGACGCCGCGCAACGAACCCGCGCTGATCGCGCTCGCGCGCGGCCTGCCCGGCGTCGTGTTCGTCGACAAGGCCGCGAGCGTGTCGAAGCTGTTCGGTGCGTATCGCGTGGATAGCGGCTGGTGGCTGGGCGGCGCGCTCGTGCTCGTGTGCGTGCTGCTGATGGTGCGTTATGGGGCGCGCGGCGGTATCGCCACGACCTTGCCCGTGCTGTTCGCGGTCGGCGTCGCACTGGCGGTGTTCGGCTACGCGGGCGTGCCGCTCAATCTGTTCAACTGGCTCGCGCTGATGCTGGTGCTCGGCGTCGGCGCGAACTATGCGGTGTTCCTGCGCGAAGGCTGCGCCCGCGCGGACGCGGATCTCGGCGCGGTGTGGACCGGCGTGCTGCTGTCGGCGGCGACCACGTTGTTGTCGTTCGGCATGCTCGGCCTCAGTGCGATGCCCGCGCTCAAGAGTTTCGGCACCACGCTCGCGCTCGGCATCGCGGTTGGCGTGTTGCTCGCGCCTATCGGCATGCCATCGGCGAAGTCATCGGCTAAGTCATCGGCGCAGTCATCGGCGCAGTCATCGGATAAATCATCGGATTCACGGAGAGCGGCATGAAAGCGCCAACAGTTTATTTGCACGCGCTCGGCATGATCAACGCGCTCGGTGGCGACGTCGGCCAGATCGTGCCGGCGCTCGCCGCCGCGAATTCGCCCGGCATGGGCAACGTGCATACCGGCATCGGCGACGCGTTCGTCGGCAGCGTGCTCGCGCCGCTCGATCTCGCGCCGCGCGCCGATCTCGCGCGCTACGACTGCCGCAACAACCGGCTGCTACTCGCGGCATTGGCGCAGATCGCGCCCGCGATCGAAGCCGCGCGCGAGCGCTATGGCCCGGAGCGGATCGGCGTCGTGCTCGGCACCAGCACGTCGGGCATCGAAGCGGCCGAAACCGCATTCGTCTATCACGCCCGAGCCGGCGAGCTGCCGGAGAGCTTCAACTACCGGCAGATGGAAATCGGCACCGCCGCGCCATTCGCGGCCGCCGCGCTCGGTGTGCACGGGCCGGCGTTTACGATTTCGACCGCGTGCACGTCGAGCGCGAAGGCGTTCGCGTCGGCGCGCCGGCTGCTGCAATTGCGGCTGTGCGATGCGGTCGTCGTCGGTGGTGTCGATTCGCTCTGCGAATTGACGGTGCAGGGCTTTGCGTCGCTCGAATCGACCAGCGGCACGCGCACCAATCCGATGAGCCGCAATCGCCGCGGCATCAACGTCGGCGAGGGCGCGGCCGTGTTCCTGATGAGCCGCGACGAAGCGGCGGTGCGGCTCGCGGGCGTCGGCGAATCGAGCGACGCGCATCATATTTCGGCGCCGGACCCGCAGGGCGTCGGCGGCGAACTCGCGCTTCGCGACGCGCTCGCGGACGCGGGCATCGCGGCGTCGGCGGTCGGCTATGTGAATCTGCACGCGACCGCCACGCAGAAGAACGACGAAATGGAAGCGCATCTGATGGCGCGCGTGTTCCCCGCTGGCGTCGCCGCGAGCGGCACCAAACCGCTGACCGGTCATCAGCTCGGCGCGGCCGGCGCGACCGAACTCGGCTTCGCGTGGCTCACGCTCGCGCACGAGAACGCGACGCTGCCGCCGCATCTGTGGGACGGCGAAGCCGATCCCGCGCTGCCCGCGCTCGATCTTGTCGCCGGCGCGCGCCATTTGCCGCGCGGCACGGGCACGCAGTACGCGATGAGCAATTCGTTCGCGTTCGGCGGCAGCAATGTCAGCCTGATCCTCGCCCGGTAAAGCGCATGACGACTCCGCCACTCACCGTCGAGCAACTCGTGCGTCAGCCGATCGAAGCGATCATCCCGCATCGCGGCAGCATGCTGCTGCTCGATGCGATCGATACGTTCGCCGACTCCACGCTCAGCGCGTTCGCCCGCGTCGATCCGCACGCATGGTATGCCGACGCCGCCGGCGCAATGCCCGCGTGGATCGGCATCGAGGTGATGGCGCAGGCGATCGCCGCGCACATCGCGCTCGTCGCGATGCGCGGCGGCGGTCATGCGCGTCACGGCGTGCTGCTAGGTTCGCGCAGCTATCAGGCGTTGCAGCCGGTGTTCCAAAGCGGCGCGCGCTTGCGCGTTCACGTGAGCGAACTGCTGCGCAGCGACGCAGGTCACAGCGCCTACGAATGCACGATCGACGACGGCGAGACGCGCTGCGCCGAAGCCGTGATCAAGGTGTTTCAACCGCCCGATTTCCAGTCATTCATCGAAGGGAGTATCAGTACATGAGCCGGCGAGTTCTCGTTACCGGCGCAAGCCGCGGCATCGGCCGGGCGATTGCGTACAAGTTGGCCGCCGACGGTTTCGCCGTGACCGTGCATTGCCGCACCGGACGCAGCGAAGCCGACGCGGTCGCGACCGGCATCGCCGCGCAGGGCGGCACGGCGCGCGTGCTGCAGTTCGACGTGCGCGAGCGCGCCGCGTGCCGCGAGGCGCTCGAAGCCGACGTCGCCGCGCACGGTCCGTACTACGGCATCGTGTGCAGCGCGGGCGTCACGCGCGACGCGGCGTTTCCGGCGCTCACCGAAGAAGACTGGGACGTCGTGATCGAAACCGGCCTCGATGCGTTCTACAACGTCGTGCATCCGCTGACGATGCCGATGGTGCGCGCGCGTCAGGGCGGCCGCATCGTCACGATCGCTTCGGTGTCCGGCGTGATGGGCAATCGCGGCCAGGTCAACTACAGCGCGGCGAAGGCGGGGCTGATCGGCGCGACCAAGGCGCTCGCGGTCGAACTCGCGTCGCGCAATATCACCGTCAATTGCGTCGCGCCCGGGCTGATCCAAACCGGCATGCTCGAACAGGTCACGGTCGACCACGCGTTGAAGACCGTGCCGATGAACCGCGTCGGCCAGCCGGCGGAGGTCGCGTCGGTGGTGAGCTTTCTGATGTCGGATGGCGCGTCGTACGTGACGCGCCAGGTGATCGGCGTGAACGGCGGGATGGTCTGATGAAGCGTGTCGTCATCACCGGCATGGGCGGCGTGACCGCGTTCGGCGATAACTGGGACGCGGTTCAAGCGCGCCTGAAGCGCGGCGAGAACGCGGTGCGCCGCATGCCCGAGTGGGACTACTTCGAGTCGCTGCATACGCGGCTCGCGTGTCCGCTGCCCGAGTTCGCAACCCCCGCGCATTACCCGCGCAAGAAGGTCCGCTCGATGGGTCCGGTGTCGCTGTACTCGGTGCGCGCGAGCGAACTTGCGCTCGCCGATGCGGGGCTCGCCGAAGACACGGCCATTGCCGACGGCCGCATGGGCGTCGCGTACGGTTCGTCGTCGGGCTCGGTGCAGCCGATCCGCGCGTTCGGCACGATGCTCGAAACCGGCTCGATGAGCAACGTCACGTCGAACAGCTACGTGCAGATGATGCCGCACACGGCCGCCGTCAACGTGAGCCTGTTCTGGGACCTCAAAGGCCGCATCATCCCGACCTCGTGCGCGTGCGCGTCGGGCAGCCAGGCGATCGGCTATGCGTACGAGGCGATCCAGTCCGGCAAACAGACGCTGATGCTGGCGGGCGGTGCCGAAGAGTTGTCGGGTCCGGCAGTCGCCGTGTTCGATACGCTGTACGCGACCAGCACGCGCAACGACGAGCCGCATCTGACGCCGCGTCCGTTCGATGCCGCGCGCGACGGCCTCGTGGTCGGCGAGGGCGCGGCGACGCTGGTGCTGGAAGAGTACGAGCACGCAGTGGCGCGCGGCGCGCGGATTCATGCCGAGGTGGTCGGCTTCGGCTGCAACTCGGACGGCGCGCACATGACGCAACCGACCGCCGACACGATGGCGCTCGCGATGCAGCTCGCGCTGCGCGACGCGCAATTGGCGCCCGAAGCGATTGCCTATGTGAACGCGCACGGTACGTCGACCGATCGCGGCGATATCGCCGAAAGCCATGCGACCGCGCAGACCTTCGGCGCGCGCATGCCGATCAGCTCGCTGAAAAGCTATGTCGGCCACACGCTCGGCGCGTGCGGCGCGATCGAAGCGTGGTGGACGATCGAGATGATGAAGCGCAACTGGTACGCGCCGACGCTGAATCTCGATCACGTCGATCCGGCTTGCGCGCCGCTCGATTACATCGTCGGCCGCGCGCGCGAGATCGACGCCGAGTACGTGATGAGCAACAACTTCGCGTTCGGCGGCATCAACACGTCGCTGATTTTCCGGCGCGTTCGATGAGCGGCGGCCTGCAACGCGTGGTCGTGACCGGCATGGGCATCGTGTCGTGTCTCGGCAATACGCTCGACGGAGTTTCCACTGCATTGCGTGCGGGGCGCTCGCGCATCGAGCGTATCGACGCGTGGCGCGAGCGCGGGTTTGCATCGCAGGTTGCCGGCGTCGCGTCGGTCGCGCACGAGGCGCCGTTCGAGCGCAAGCTCGAGCGCTTCATGGGCGACACCGCGCGCTTCGCGTGCCACGCGGCGCAACGCGCGATCGCCGATGCGGGGCTCGACCTCGCTTCGTTGCAGTCGCCGCGCGGGGGCGTCGTGATCGGTTCGGGCGTCGGCACGTTAGCGAGCTACGACGCGGCGCTCGCAATTGCGCAAACGCGCGGCGTCGACAAGGTACCGCCGTACACGGTGCCGCAGGCGATGAGCAGCACCGCGTCGGCGAACGTCGCGCAGATGTTGGGGTTCGAAGGCGTCAGCTATTCACCGTCGTCGGCATGCACGACATCGGCGCTCGCGATCGGGCAGGCGATGCAGCTGATCCAGACCGGCCGCCAGCAGATCGTGCTCGCGGGCGGCAGCGAAGCGCTGCACGACAACACGACGCTGATGTTCGACGCGATGGGCGCGTTATCGCGCCGTTTCAACCACACGCCGGCGAGCGCATCGCGTCCGTACGACACGCAGCGCGACGGCTTCGTGATCGCGTCGGGCGGCGGCGTGCTGGTGCTCGAAGCGCTCGATCATGCGCTCGCGCGCGGCGCGCGCATTTACGCGGAGCTGAGCGGCTTCGACGATTGCACCGATCCCGCGGGCATGGTCGCGCCGCGTGCGGCTGGCATCGCGCGCGCGATGCGCGGCGCGCTCGCGCAGGCGGGCCGCCGTCCCGACTACGTGAACACGCATGCGCCGTCTACGCCGCTCGGCGATCTCGAAGAACTGCATGCGTTGCGCGACGTGTTCGGAGCATCGGCGCAAGGGGTGCCCGCGTTTTCGTCGACCAAGGGCATGACGGGGCATTCGCTCGGCGCGTGCGGCGCGCACGAGGCGATCTATACGCTGCTGATGATGCGCGACGGCTTTATCGCGGGCACGGCGCTGGTCGATACGCCGGAGCCGCAAGTGCGTGATATGCCGCTCGTGCGCGTCACGCGCGACGCGCGCATCGACACGGCGATGTCGGTTTCATTCGGGTTCGGCGGTAGTTGCGCGAGCCTGATGTTCGAAGCGTGGCGCGGCCCGCATACGGCGCGGCCGCACATGCAAACCGTTGGAGGAGTGATTTGAACAGCGATTCTTCAAAGCGGACCGTGGTCGACGTTGCGATCATCGGCGCGGGTCCGGCCGGCGCGGTAGCTGCCGCGCTATTGCGCAAGGCCGGCCGCTCGGTGCTGGTGCTGGAGCGTCAGCATTTTCCGCGCTTCTCGATCGGCGAGAGCCTGTTGCCGCAAAGCATGGCGTACCTCGAAGAGGCCGGCATGCTGCAGGCCGTCGTCGAGGCGGGTTTCCAGTACAAGAACGGCGCGCACTTTGTATATCGCGACCAGACCTCGTCGTTCGACTTCCGCGACAAACATTCGCCGGGCTGGGGCACCACCTACCAGGTCGAACGCGCGCTGTTCGACGACGTGCTGATTCGCTGCGCGGCCGCGCAGGGCGCCGACGTGCGCTTCGGGCACACGGTGAGCGCGGTGCGGACGGGCGCGGCGCCGGTGCTCGACGTCGCCGATGAAGCGGGGCACGCGTATCCGGTCGAGGCGCGTTTCGTGCTCGATGCGAGCGGCTTCGGGCGCGTGCTGCCGCGCCTGCTGAAGCTGGAGACCCCGACGCGCATGCCGACGCGCGCCGCATTGTTCACGCACGTGCGCGACGGCCTCGCGCTCGATGTCATCGATCGCAACAAGATCTGCATCGCGACGCATCCCGAGCGTCGCGACGTGTGGTTCTGGATGATTCCGCTCGCGGGCGGCCGCTCGTCGGTGGGATGTGTCGCCGAGGCGAGCTTTCTCGACGTGCCGGAAGGCGAGCGCGAGGCGACGCTACGTGCGCTGATCCAGCAGGAGCCGACGCTGAACCGGCTGATCGGGCAGGCGCCGTTCCTGATGCCGGTGCGGAGAATCGGCGGCTATGCGGCGAACGTCGCGAGTCTGCACGGGCCGGGCTATGCGCTGCTCGGCAATGCGGGCGAGTTTCTCGATCCGGTGTTTTCGTCGGGGGTGACGATCGCGCTGCGCTCCGCGCATCTGGCGGCGCGCGCGCTCAACCGGCAGCTCGACGGCGAGAAGGTGGACTGGTCAGCCGCTTACGACGTGCCGTTGCGCAAGGGCATCGACACGTTCCGCGCGTTCGTCGAGCGCTGGTACACGGGCGAGCTGCAGGACATCATCTACTACCCCGAGCAGGTGACGCCGATCCGTCGGATGATCTGCGCGGTGCTCGCCGGTTATGCGTGGGACGAGTCGAATCCCTATGTCGCGGACCCGGCGCGGCGGCTCAACGCTTTGCACGCGGTGTGCAAGGCGGGCTGAGGTCCCCGTCAACCGAGCCAGTCTCAAGCCGCGATCTTCGCGCGCCCCGGCACGTGCCGGCGCGCGTCGTCGCGGCGATGCACGCGCTTGCCGGCCGCATACGTTTCATACACCGCACGATCGTCGCCGAGCAGCGCGAACGCGAACAGCAGCTCTTCGAGCGATTCGCGCCGCGCGGTGCGGCGCGCGAGCAGCGGCGTCGCCTGCGGATCGAGCACGACGAAGTCCGCTTCCGAGCCGTTCCTCAGCGTGCCGACCTTGTCGCCGAGATCGAGCGCTTCGGCCGCGCCGGCGGTCGCCAGATAGAACATCCGCGTCGCCGTCAGATGATGGCCGCCGAGGCGCGCAACCTTGTGCGCTTCGTTCATCGTCTGCAGCATCGAGAACGACGTGCCGCCGCCGACATCGGTCGCGAGCGCGATCGGCATGCCGGCCGAGTCGGCCTTCTCGAAGTCGAACAGCCCGCTGCCGAGGAACAGGTTCGACGTCGGGCAGTGCGACGCGAGCGCGCCGGTTTGCGCCATGCGCTTGCGGTCTTCGTCGTCGAGGTAGATGCAATGGCCGTACACCGCGCGACGGCGCAAGAGGCCGTAGTGATCGTAGATGTCGAGATAGCTGCGGTGGCCGGGGAACAGCTCGGCGACCCATTTCACTTCGTCGGTGTTCTCGGCGACGTGGCTCTGGATGAACACGCCCGGATGCAGTCGCGCGAGCGCGCCGCATGCTTCGAGTTGCGCCTCGGTCGAGGTCGGCGCGAAGCGCGGCGTCAGCGCGTACATCTGGCGGCCGCGATTGTGCCAGCGGCCGATCAGCTCGGCGCTGTCGTCGTAGCCCGATTGCGCGGTGTCGCGCAGGAATTCGGGGCAGTGGCGGTCCATCAGCACCTTGCCCGCGACCATGCGCAGATTGCGCGCTTCGCTCTCGGTGAACAGGGCGTCGGCGGATTCCTTGTGCACCGTGCAGTACACGAGTGCGGTCGTCGTGCCGCAGGCGAGCAGTTCATCGACGAAAAAGCTCGCGGTGTCGCGCGCGTGGTCGATGTCGGCAAAGCGGCGCTCGGTCGGGAACGTGTACGTATCGAGCCACGGCAGCAGACCCGGCGCCGGAGACGCGATCATGTCCGTCTGCGGATAGTGGATGTGCGTATCGATGAAGCCCGGCACGATCAGCTTGTCGCGTCGCTCCACGATCTGGGTGCCGGGCGCGAGCCGCGATGCGAGCGCCGCATACGCGTCGGCCGCGACGACGCGGCCGTCTTCGACGATCAACAGACCGTCCTCGTGAAACACAGCGGCGTTCGGCGCGTGCGCCGGATCGCCGTTGAAGGTCAGCAGCGGCGCACGGAATGCAGTTTGTGCCGCTTGCGCGGTATGAGCCGATTCAGTCATGGAAAAGCTGTCTCCGAATGTTGAAAGCTGGGCGGCGCAGGCAACGGTTTCCGGGTTCGGGGTCTTACCGATCCCCGAACGAAGCAAAACCGCTGGCCGCCGACGTCAGTCGAGGCCGGTCAGTTGAAATCCATTAACGCGTGGCTTACGGCCGCCAGTGCGCGTCAAGCTTAGCGATCAGCATCGCGCGTTCCTCGGGCGTCACGAACGACGCCTCGAAGCCGTTGCGGATGATCGTGTAGACCTCGGCGTCGTCGAGCTTCAGCGCGTCGATCGTCGCCAGATAGTTCGCGTTCACGTAGCCGCCGAAATAGGCCGGATCGTCGGAATTGACGGTCACCGCGACGCCGCGATCGAGCAGGTCCTTCAGCGTGTGTTTGGTCAGGTCGTCGAACACGCACAGCTTCAGGTTAGACAGCGGGCACACGGTGAGCGCGACGCGCGTGTCGGCGAGGCGCGTGACGAGCGCCGGGTCCTCGATGCTGCGTACGCCGTGATCGACGCGGTCGACCTTCAGCACATCGAGCGCTTCGTAGATGTAGGACGGCGGGCCTTCCTCGCCCGCATGCGCGACGAGCTTCAGACCGAGCGCGCGGGCCTTCGCGAATACGCGCTCGAACTTCGACGGCGGATGACCGCGCTCCGACGAATCGAGCCCGACGCCGATCAGCCGATGCTTGTACTGCTCGAAGAGGGGCAGCGCTTCGTCGAAGGTGGCGAGCGCATCGTCCTCGGACAGATGGCGCAGGAAGCACAGGATCAGCTTGCTCGTGATGCCGCGCTTTTCCGCGTCGGCCAGCGCGCGTTCGATGCCGGCCACCACGGTTGCGATCCGCACGCCGCGCTCGGTGTGCGTCTGCGGGTCGAAGAAGATTTCGCTATGCACGACGTTGTCGGCGACACAGCGCTCGACGTAGGCCATCGTCATGTCGTAGAAGTCCTGCTCGTGCAGCAGCACGCTCGCGCCCGCGTAGTAGATGTCGAGGAACGATTGCAGATCGGTGAACGCATAAGCCGCGCGCAAGGCTTCCACCGAGTCGTAGGCGAGCTTCACGCCGTTGCGCTGCGCGAGCGCGAAAATCAGCTCGGGTTCGAGCGAGCCTTCGATGTGGATATGCAACTCGGCCTTCGGTGCGCGCGCGGTTTTCTCGGCGAGCGTAACGGCGGAAACGGGGGTAGCGGTTGTCGTATTCATGGTGATTTGGAATTGTGTATGGGGTAGTGAGCGTTGCGGCTCGCGGATCAGACCGACTGCGTCGCGTGGCGCGCGCCCGCGTTCGCCTCGACCGCCTGCAATACCTGCGCGGCCGCCGAGATCGCGATGACCTCGGGCGACTTGTCGACGATGCCCTCGACGCCGAGCGGACACTTCATCCGCGCGATCCGCGCCGGATCGATGCCGTGCGCCGCGAGCCGGTGCTCGAACTGCTTGCGCTTGGTGTGCGAGCCGATCATGCCGAAGAACGCGAAATCGCCGCGCCGCAGGATGCGCTCGGCCAGGTCGAGATCGCGCGCGTGGTTGTGCGTCATCACGATGAAGTACGTGTTCGGCGCGGCCTGATCGATCGCTTCATCGGGTGCGTCGTTCGCGTCGATCGTCACGTTCGGCGCATGCAGCGTATCGAGCGGCGGAAACTGCGCGTCGCGTTCGTCGACCCAGCGCACCGTGCAGGGCAGCGTCGCGAGCACGCGCACGAGCGCCGCGCCTACGTGACCGGCGCCGAACAGCACGACGGCGAATTCGCCCGGCGCGATGGTTTCGGTCAGCAACGCGCTGCTGTCGTCGAAGCCGGCGCCGTCCCACAGCAGACAGTCGGCTCCGTCGATGCCGGGCTCGGGCTCGGACAGCATCACCGCATCCGGCGCGGGGCCGAATGATACGCTACGCACCGTCGATTGCCCCGCCGCGAGGCGCTTGGCGAGCGAGGCGAGCCAGCCGAGATCGCCGACGTCGAGCCGCTCGAAGGCGAGGACCACGGCGCCGCCGCAGCACTGCCCGAGGCTCGGCCCCAGCGCGAAGCGTTCGAGCCGCCGCATGTGCGGCGCGCGCATGCCGTCGCGCAGCACCTGGCGCGCGGTCTCGATCGCCTTCCATTCGAGGTGGCCGCCGCCGATCGTATGCCTGGCCGCCTCGCGCGTGACGATCATCTTGGTGCCGGCTTCGCGCGGCGCCGAACCTTCGACGCGCGCGACCGTCACCAGCACGGCGGCGTCGCCATGTGCGAGCAGATGTTGCAGGTCAGTGAGCCAGGCTTGCATCCGGCGATTCTCCTTGCGGGGCCGCGTCGGGTGTCGGCGCGGCGGATGGCGTGGGGGTGTCGGCGCTGTCGGGGTGCGTGGCGGCTTCGGTCGGATTTGCGTGCTGCGACGCGTCCGACGCGCTCAACGCGTCCAGCGCGTCGAGTATCGCCTCGGGCGTGGCCGGCGCGCGCAACAGCGGAGCATGTTGTGCGCCCGGCACCGCGGCTGCGATCGCGTCGCGAATCGCGAGAAACACCGAGAACGGCAGCAGCAGCGGCGGCTCGCCGACGGCCTTCGAGCGGAACACGGTCGGCTCCGCATTGCTGTTGTCGTAGAGCCGCACGTGGAACGCGGCGGGCGTGTCGCTGACCGCGGGAATCTTGTATGTCGACGGCGCGTGCGTCATCAGGCGGCCGTCGCGGTTCCACCATAGCTCTTCGGTGGTGAGCCAGCCCATGCCCTGAATGAAGCCGCCTTCGATCTGGCCGAGATCGATCGCCGGATTGATCGATTGGCCCGCGTCGTGCAACAGGTCCGCGCGCACGAGCTTCCACTCGCCGGTCAGCGTATCGACGACGACCTCCGACACCGCCGCGCCATACGCGAAGTAATAGAACGGATGACCGGTCAGCGTCTTCGC